>NZ_JADDUM010000180.1 GCF_015163715.1 Pseudomonas cyclaminis | reverse complement strand
CCGCTCACCACAACAAGCCCACTCACCACAGAAGCCCGCTCACCACAACAGCGAACCCGCTGGCCACATTCAGTGGAGAACCCGCGAACCATCCTCTTTCTCCGGCTCGCCTTCCGCCAGACGACCCGCCATCTGCACACCTACGCTCAACATGGCTTTTGCCACTTCCACGTGCTGGCCTTGCAGGAACGCTTTGGCATCCTCGGAAAAATCCAGGATAACCAGAGAACCTTCGTCCTCAGCCCGGCGCAGCTCGATTCGGCCGTCAGGCAACTCAACAATTTCCAGAAAGGACGTCGGCATAAAAGTCTGTTCTCCACGAAAGGCCGGGATTATATCAGTCATCCACCCAGCCTCGTTGAGGATCTGGCGAGGTTTCTTTACAGCTTGATGAACGGCGCTTTCTGAGCCTGCCCGAGCTTCAGCACTCGTTCAGGCCTTCACGAAAGCGCAGCGCCATCTTCTTCAGCTCCTGACGCCAGCCTTCCAACTCTTCTCGGCTCAGCGGCTTCGGCTCGTCCTCTTCCAGAGCAATTGCCACGATCAACGGCTGAGTCACATCCCCCTTGGGGACGTGGGGAACACGCGGCGGCTGAAACATATCGGCATGGGCCTTGAGCAGGCGCGCGACCCAGCTGTCCGGGCTCTGGGCCATTTCTACCAGTTCCGACAACTCAGGAATCGCCATGCTCTCCAGCACTTCACGGTTCATGATCAGTTCCGCACGGGGCGAACCGGCCTGTGGCAAACGGTAGAAGCCGGCGATTTCATGACACAGCCCCAGCAACGCGCCGTACAGGTGAAATAAAGCTGCTTCACGCCCCGCCTGGACCAACGCGATAGCATTCATCTCCTTCCCGTCCTCGGCACGGCCAAGGGCTTCCAGGGACAAACCCGCGAAGTAAATTTTCTGGTTGGTACGGGTATAGAGTTCGTTGGCCATGACGGCAATCTCCACAACGAATAAGGCATGATGCTGGCTGAATAGTGTCTCGGATCAACCGAGCGCACTGCAAGCGCAAAAAAAGGCCGCCCATACAGGCGGCCTTGTCTATTGCAGATCAGTCGATCAAGCGCCCTGGCGCTTGTCTTCGACCTTCCACTTGCCGCCGTCGTAGAACGCTTTCCAGCCGGTAGGCTTGCCGTCCACTTCGGTCTGCACGTACTGCTCCTTGGTCTTGCGGCTGTAGCGGATCACGGCTGGACGACCATCCGGGTCCTTCTTCGGCGCTTCACACAGGAAGTGGTACTTAGGATCGATCTCGTCCTTGTGCGGCACGATCTCCAGCACCAACGGCGCACGGGTCTCGCGGTTTTTCGGGAACTGGCTCGCCGCCAGGAACAACCCCGAGGCGCCATCACGCAGGATATAAGTGTCGTTGACCTTCTCGCACTTGAGTTCAGGCATCTTCACCGGGTCCATCTTCGGCGGCGCTGCGTCACCGCTTTTCAGCAGTTTGCGGGTGTTCTTGCAGGTCGGATTGGTGCAGCCGAAGAACTTGCCGAAACGGCCGGTCTTGAGCTGCATCTCGCTACCGCACTTGTCGCATTCCAGGCTCGGACCTTCGTAGCCCTTGATACGGTAAGTGCCCTCTTCAATTTCATAGCCGTTGCAATCCGGATTGTTACCGCAGATGTGCAGCTTGTGCTTCTCGTCCAGCAGGTAGGCGTCCATCGCCGTGCTGCAGATCGGGCAACGGTGCTTGCCACGCAATACCAGCGACTCGGATTCACCCTCGTCGTCGGCCGCGATTTCATCACCCGGCACCAGGTTGACCGTGGCCTTGCAGCGTTCTTTCGGCGGCAGGCTGTAGCCCGAGCAACCGAGGAACACGCCGGTGGACGCGGTACGAATCTGCATCGGCCGGCCACAGGTCTGGCACGGGATATCGGTCATTACCGGCTGGTTGGCACGCATGCCGTCTTCAGGGCTTTCAGCTACCTCAAGTTTCTTCTTGAAGTCGCCGTAGAACTCGTCGAGTACGTTTTTCCAGTCGCGTTCGCCCTGGGCCACGTCATCGAGGTTTTCTTCCATGCCGGCGGTAAAGCCGTAGTCCATCAGGTTGGAGAAGCTCTCGGACAGGCGCTCAGTCACGATGTCGCCCATCTTTTCCGAATAGAAGCGACGGTTGTGCAGCGCGACGTATCCACGGTCCTGGATGGTCGAGATGATCGCCGCATAGGTCGAAGGACGGCCGATACCGCGCTTTTCCATCTCCTTGACCAGGCTGGCTTCCGAATAACGTGCCGGCGGCTTGGTGAAGTGCTGGGACGGGTCGAGCTTGATCAGCTTCAACGTGTCGCCCTGGGCCATGTCCGGCAGCACATCGTCGTCACCGGGCTTGGCGATTTGCGGCATTACGCGGGTGTAGCCGTCGAACTTGAGGATACGGCCCTTGGCACGCAGCTCGAAGTCACCAGCACCCACGCTGACGGTCGTCGACAGGTATTGCGCCGGCAGCATCTGGCAGGCCAGGAACTGGCGCCAGATCAGCTCGTAGAGGCGCTCAGCGTCGCGCTCCATGCCGCTCAGCTTGCTTGGCTCGGTGTTGGCGTCGGAAGGACGAATCGCTTCGTGAGCCTCTTGTGCGCCTTCCTTGCTGCTGTAGACGTTCGGCTTTTCCGGCAGGTACTTCTTGCCGAACTCGCTTTCGATGTACGTGCGCGCCATCGCCACCGCGTCTTGCGACAGGTTGGTGGAGTCGGTACGCATATAAGTGATGTAGCCGGCTTCGTACAGACGCTGGGCCATCATCATGGTTTTCTTCACGCCGAAGCCCAGGCGGTTGCTCGCGGCCTGTTGCAGGGTGGAAGTAATGAACGGCGCCGACGGCTTGCTGCTGGTCGGTTTGTCTTCGCGCTTGACGATGCTGTAGCTGGACGCCTTGAGCTTTTCCAGCGCGGCCATGGCCTGGGCTTCGTTCAGCGGCTTGAAGGCTTCGCCTTTCTCGCGGGCCACTTCAAAACGGACGTTGTTGCCCTTGGCAGTACCGAGGTCGGCGTGGACTTCCCAATATTCCTCAGGGTTGAACGCACGGATCTCGCGCTCACGCTCCACCACCAGCTTGACCGCTACCGATTGCACACGCCCGGCGGACAGGCCACGGGCGATCTTCGCCCACAGCAGCGGCGAGACCATGTAACCCACGACGCGGTCGAGGAAACGACGGGCCTGCTGGGCATTGACGCGGTCAATGTCCAGTTCGCCTGGCTTGGAGAAGGCTTCCTGGATGGCTTTCTTGGTGATTTCGTTGAACACCACACGCTTGTAGCGGCTGTCATCACCGCCGATGGCTTCCCGCAGGTGCCAGGCAATGGCTTCCCCTTCGCGGTCCAAGTCCGTTGCGAGATAGATGGTGTCAGCATCCTTGGCGAGCCGGCGCAGCTCTTCGATGACCTTTTCCTTGCCCGGAAGGATTTCGTACTTGGCCTTCCAGCCATGATCCGGGTCCACACCCATGCGCGAGACCAGCTGCTTGCGCGCTTTCTCTTTTGGCGTGAGCACCGGACCTTCGCCCGCAGCCGCCTTGCCGCGCTTGGCGGCAGGCTCCTTGCTGGCGCTAGCCGAACCGCTGGTGGGCAGGTCTCGGATATGGCCGATACTCGACTTCACCACGTACTCGTTACCCAAGTACTTGTTGATGGTCTTGGCCTTAGCCGGGGATTCCACAATGACCAGCGATTTGCCCATGGATCAGAAAATTCCTGAATTCGAGAAGTGAAAGGCAGTTGGCGCCTGACGCGGCAACGCTATATATAGTGGCAACAAGGTGAGGTCAAGCGCAGCATTCTGCGCGGCCTGCTGTTATTGCCCTGAAAAAAGACTGAGTTCGGCCTGGACCAAAGCAAAGCGCGGGACCTGTTCGCCGTCAACTTCGACGGTCTCCAGGAACATGCTCAAGGGGCGCACCCAAAAGCCGTATTCACCATACAGCGCCTGGTAGAACACCACTTCTTCTTCAGTTTCAGAGTGCCGTGCCACGCTAAAAACGCGGTACTTCGGCCCCTTGTAATGCTGGTAGAGCCCTGGTTCAACTTTCATGCTCTGGCCCTCTTACAAAATTTGATAAAAAAAAATACAAAACCACCCAAAAACAAAAACCGGGGCACTGGGCCCCGGCTTCCGTCAACTCAACGCTTAGACGCGTTCGAAGACGGTGGAAATGCCTTGGCCGAGACCAATGCACATGGTGGCAACCCCAAGGTTGCCGCCATTTTGCTTCATCACGTTAAGCAAAGTGCCGGAAATACGTGCACCGGAGCAACCGAACGGGTGGCCCAGGGCAATCGCACCGCCGTGCAGGTTAACCTTCTCATTCATCTTGTCGAGTACTTTCAAATCTTTCAGCACTGGCAGGGCCTGTGCGGCGAAAGCTTCGTTGAGCTCGAAGAAGTCGATATCGGAGATGGTCAGGCCCGCGCGCTTCAAGGCTTTTTGTGTGGCCGGTACTGGACCATAGCCCATGATTGCCGGGTCCACACCCGCCACGGCCATCGAACGAATCACTGCCAGCGGCTGGATGCCCAGGTCCTGGGCACGCTGCGCCGACATCACGATCATGCACGAAGCACCGTCGGTGATTTGCGACGAAGTACCGGCTGTCACGGTGCCGCCCTTTGGATTGAAGGCAGGTTTCAATGCCGCCAGGCTTTCCAGGGTGGTATCCGGACGAATGGTTTCGTCGTAGTCGAACAGTTTCAGGAAACCGTTCTCGTCGTAGCCGTTCATCGGGATGATTTCATCCTTGAACTTGCCTTCCACCGTCGCCTTGTGGGCGAGTTGGTGGGAGCGCACGCCGAACGCGTCCTGGGCTTCGCGGGTGATGCCGTGCATTTTGCCGAGCATTTCCGCGGTGAGGCCCATCATGCCCGAGGCTTTCGCCGCGTAGAGGGACATGTGCGGGTTAGGATCAACGCCGTGCATCATGCTGACGTGGCCCATGTGTTCCACACCACCGACCACGAACACATCACCGTTGCCGGTCATGATCGCCTGGGCGGCGGTGTGCAGCGCGCTCATCGACGAACCGCAGAGGCGGCTGACGGTCTGGCCAGCCGCAGTGTGCGGGATCTGGGTCATCAAGGAGGCCATGCGCGCGATGTTCCAGCCCTGCTCCAGGGTCTGGTTGACGCAGCCCCAGATCACGTCTTCGACTTCGTTCGGGTCGACCTTGACGTTGCGTTCCAGCAGTTTGCTGATCAGGTGCGCGGACATGTCTTCAGCGCGGGTGTTGCGGTGCATGCCGCCCTTGGAGCGGCCCATCGGCGTGCGACCGAAGTCGACAATCACCACGTCTCTTGGATTCAAGCTCATAAATATTCTCGCTCTAGTCGTCTGGGCGCTTAACCGAAGAAGCTCTGGCCGTTCTTGGCCATTTCACGCAGCTTCGCGGTCGGGTGGTACAGCGGGCCCAGATCAGCGTATTGATCAGCCAGGGCAACGAATTCAGCCACACCGATCGAGTCGATGTAACGCAGCGCACCGCCACGGAATGGAGGGAAACCAATACCGTACACCAGGCCCATATCGGCTTCGGCGGCGGTCTCGACGATGCCGTCTTCCAGGCAGCGCACGGTTTCCAGGCACAGGGCGATCATCATCCAGTTGATGATGTCCTCGTCGGACACCTCACGCTGTTCGTAGATGACCGGCGCGAGTACTTCGTGCACCGATGGATCAGCGACTTTCTTCTGCTTGCCCTTCTTGTCCGCCTCGTAGGCGTAGAAGCCCTTGCCATTCTTCTGGCCCAGGCGCTTGGCCTCGTACAGCGCGTCGATCGCCGAGCGGCGGTCGTCTTTCATGCGGTCCGGGAAGCCTTCAGCCATTACGTCGCGACCGTGGTGGCCGGTGTCGATGCCGACCACGTCCATCAGGTACGCCGGGCCCATTGGCCAGCCGAATTTTTCCATGACTTTGTCGATACGCACGAAGTCCACACCGGCGCTGACCAGCTTGGCGAAACCGCCGAAGTACGGGAACAGCACGCGGTTGACCAGGAAGCCCGGGCAGTCGTTGACCACAATCGGGTTCTTGCCCATTTTCTTGGCGTAGGCAACGGTGGTGGCAACGGCCAGTTCGCTGGACTTCTCGCCACGGATCACTTCCACCAGCGGCATCATGTGCACCGGGTTGAAGAAGTGCATGCCGACGAAGTTTTCCGGACGCTTGAGGGCCTTGGCCAGCAACGAGATGGAAATGGTCGAGGTGTTCGACGCCAGGATGGTGTCGTCTTTGACGTGGCTTTCAACTTCAGCCAGTACCGCCTGCTTGACCTTCGGGTTCTCGACAACCGCTTCGACCACCAGGTCGACATGGCCGAAATCGCCGTAGGACAGCGTAGGACGAATGCCGTTAAGCACTTCGGCCATTTTTGCAGCGGTCATACGACCTTTATCAACGCGACCTACCAGCAGCTTGGCCGCTTCGGCCAGGCCTTGCTCGATACCGTGCTCGTTGATGTCCTTCATCAGGATCGGCGTGCCTTTGGACGCCGACTGATAGGCGATACCGCCGCCCATGATACCGGCACCGAGTACGGCGGCCTGTTTCACGTCCTTGGCGATTTCGTCGTAGGCCTTGGCCTTTTTCTTCAGCTCTTGATCATTCAGGAACAAGCCGATCAGGCTTTGTGCCGCCGAGGTTTTCGCCAGTTTGACGAAGCCTGCCGCTTCCACTTCCAGAGCCTTGTCGCGACCGAAGTTCGCAGCTTTCTGGATGGTCTTGATCGCTTCAACCGGCGCCGGGTAGTTCGGGCCGGCCTGGCCAGCCACGAAACCTTTGGCGGTTTCGAACGACATCATTTGTTCGATGGCGTTGAGCTTGAGTTTTTCCAGCTTCGGCTGACGCTTGGCCTTGTAGTCAAATTCGCCGCTGATGGCGCCCTTGATCAGGTTCAGTGCAGCTTCGGCCAGTTTGTCCGGCGCAACCACGGCGTCGACGGCGCCGACTTTCAGCGCGTCTTCAGCACGGTTTTCCTTGCCTGCGGCAATCCACTCGATGGCGTTGTCGGCCCCGATCAGGCGCGGCAGACGTACGGTGCCGCCGAAACCTGGGTAGATGCCCAGCTTGACTTCAGGCAAGCCGATCTTGGCAGTGGCCGACATGACGCGGAAGTCTGCGGCCAGGCACATTTCGAAGCCGCCGCCCAGCGCGATGCCATTGATTGCGGCAACGGTTGGTACGTTGAGGTCTTCGAAATCGCTGAAAATCTTGTTGGCTTCGAGGTTGCCAGCCACCAGCTCGGCATCGGGCAGCTTGAAGTTGTCGACGAATTCGGTGATGTCAGCGCCGACGATAAACACGTCCTTGCCGCTGGAAACGATCACGCCCTTGACCGAAGCATCTGCTTTGATGGTGTCTACGGCCTGACGCAGTTCGTTCAGGGTTAGACGGTTGAACTTGTTGACGGACTCACCCTTGAGGTCGAATTTCAATTCGACGATGCCACTTTCAAGAGCCTTAACCGTGATGGCTTTACCTTCGTAAATCATCAACTGATCTCCAGGATATGGAAGCTGAACAGTACACATTGGACGCTGGCCTCTGGTTGGACACTGGCCGTTAGGTCAATGCTCACGCCAATACGCCAGGCACACCCGCCAATGCGCTAGTCGGGATATATGTATGAGCGGTCTGACAGACAAACGCTCAATTCATACGCCCGTTTGATTTGGGTACGCCACCTTCATCCAATTCCAGGCAATTGTCAATCGCTCGAAAGGCTAGGAAAAACGCGACTTTCCAGTCATTTCAGAACCCCAACCCTAGGCCCATGCTTCGCCGATATTCAAATATTCACGAAATCAATTATAGGAAAGATGTGGGAAAAGACTGTACAGAACGGGATATCCGGCTAGGCTAGCCGCAACCGTAACGCGCCTGGATGAACATCCGACGCGGCAACCACCGATTTACCGGCCTGCCTGGCCAACTCCAGCCCGATGATGATGTCGGGCTTTTTATTGCCTGGCTTTCAAGCCAACGCTTTGAGCAGTGCATCAATGGCGAGCAGATCACTCGCTTCGCCCTTCTCGCCCCAATAGAGGGCGATCATCTGCTTGTCAGCCTCGACTTTGTAGACGTTGGCCGGCAGCGTTGCAAAATGCGGCAACAACTTCTCGTCCTCGCAGACTTCGCGCCACTGATTGACCCACACCCCCGGCTCCAGCTGCCAGTAGCTCCAGATGGCCGGCGTGCTGCCGCGCCGTGGCCGGCAGTACTGCGCGCAGGGGCTCGGCGGCTCCTGTTTGAGCCAGTGCGGCCACTCCTGGGGTGCCAATTGCATGGCCAACCCGATGCGGCGCGCCTCCATGCGCAGGGCCATACGCCCGCTCTGATGGCGCGACGGGCGCAGCCATGCCAGGGGGCTCAGAACCACCACAAGGATTGACACCACTATCCAGACCGTCATATGTGTACTCCCGAATTTCTAGATGAGCGGATGTGACCTGACACAACCCGATCCGCTTGAAAGCAGCCATACTTAATTTATTGCAGTCCCCTGGAGGAACGCCTCATGCCCTACCAACATATTCTGGTCGCTGTCGACCTGACCGAAGAGTGCGATCCAGTGATCAAGCGCGCGCAGGAATCTGCATTGGCCAATGGCGCCATACTGTCGCTGGTGCATATCGTCGAGCCCATGGCCATGGCCTTTGGCGGTGACGTGCCGATGGACCTTTCCCAGTTGCAGCAACAACAATTTGACCAGGCCAAGGAGCGCCTGGACCGTTTGATTCTCAAATACCCGCACCTGAAAAAGGAAGACTGCCACCTGACATACGGCCAACCGCGCCAGGAAATCCATCACTTGGCCAAGGAAAAGGCTTGCGACTTGATCGTGGTGGGTAGCCATGGTCGTCACGGTTTGGCGTTGCTGCTGGGTTCTACTGCCAATGATGTACTGCACGGCGCGCGTGCGATGTGTTGGCCGTCAAACTGGTCAAAGATAAGTAAGACCAATGAAGATCCAATGTGGGAGGGGGCTTGCCCCCGATAGCAGTCTGTCAGTTGATACATTTGGAGACTGATACACCGCCATCGG
>NZ_JADDUM010000018.1 GCF_015163715.1 Pseudomonas cyclaminis | reverse complement strand
ATAAGTTGTTCGACAGCGCCGGCAGCACATTGGCGCAACATCACCGGTACGGTGATGTAGGCACGGATGCGCCACTCGCCGAGACCAATCGCGAGTCCGGCTTCACGCAGGCCCTTGGGAATATTCAACAGCCCGGCGCGGAACACTTCGGTCAGGTAGGCACCGGCGTACAACGACAACGTGATGATGAACGAGGGGATCTTGTCCAACCGGATGCCCAGGCTCGGCAAGGCGAAGTAGATCAACAGGATCAGCACCAGGATCGGCGTGTTGCGGATCACCGTCACGTACACCGAGGCGAAGATGCGCAACGCACGGTGCTTGGACAGCATGGCAAACGCCATCAGCAGGCCGATCACGCAGCCGATGGCGATCGACAGCAATGCCAGTTGCAAGCCCAGGCCGAGCCCCGCCAGCAAGGTGTCGAAATCGCGCCACACGGCGGCAAAGTTCAACTGATAGTTCATGGTCAGCAGTACCTAGTTGGGGCGCCTTGGCAGGCACCCCGGTTGTTCCGGATCACTTGAGTTCAACAGGGAAACCAATTGCCGGCTCAGGCAGGTCCACGCCGAACCATTGCTTGAACGAGGCCTTGTAGGTCGGGAACTCCACACCGGTCATGGCTTCATGCAGGGCGGTGTTGACGAAGTTCAGCCAGTCCTGGTCGCCACGCTTGACCGCGCACGCATAGGTTTGCGGGCTCCACGCATAGGCCGGGCTGCGGTAGCGGCCGGGGTTCTGCACCATCAGGTACTTGACCGAGGACTGGTCGGTGGCGGCGGCATCGGCGCGCCCGGAGTTCACAGCCTGGTACATCAGGTCGACGCTGTCGTACTGGTCGACCTTGGCCTTGGGCAGCGCCTGGTGCACCAGTTCTTCGGCGTAGACGTTTTGCAGCACGGCCACGGTGACGCCATCACCCGCCGCCTGCAGGTCTTCAATCTCTTTGTACTTGCTGTTGTTCGGCAGCAGCAGGCCCACGCCTTCGCGGTAGTACGGCAAGGTGAACGCCACCTGCTGCGCACGGCTGGCGGTGACGGTGATGAATTGACAGCTCATGTCGACCTTGTCGGTCAGCAGATTGGGAATCCGCGCGTCGGAAGACTGCACCACGAACTCGACCTTGGTCGGGTCATTGAACAGCCCCTTGGCCACGATTCGGCCAATGTCGATATCAAACCCCTGCAACTTGCCATCCGCTCCCTGGAAGTGCCACGGCGCATTGGTACTGCCTGTACCCACGATCAAATGCCCACGTTTGAGCACGTTATCGAGCTTGCTGTCCGCCGCTTGCACAATGCCTGCGAGGGAAGCCGATGCGGCGAAGAGAAAAACACACGCTTTGAACACGGAAGGTCGGTGATGCATGACAAGCACTCCAGGAGTTGTGTATTCCGCTATACCGGAACTAAGTATGTAACAACGGAATAGACAGCAGAAAGTGTGCCATACGCGCTCAGCGAAAACTAAGATTTTGATAAAGTCATTGGTAATCAGATAGATAGCTAACGGCTTGAGATGCGGCGTTGCGCCAGCACCTGACATCAGATTGCTACTCAAGGCCTCAGACAGGGGTGACAGCGCCATCGGAGTGCGTCACTGCGCCGTTACCGCGCACAACCCGCGCCGTGGAAAAATCCCTGAGCTGGACTAGCCTTTGGCTCAGACCCGACTACAAGGACTGCGTCCCGATGAAGCTTCGTCTCACCCTGGTTTTTCTCGTTTTTCTGGCAGCCGGTAATGCGTCGGCCAGTAACGACCGCCGCGAATGCAAAGAAGAATTACAAAAGCTCAAGGCCGCTTTCGATACCAACTACAGCAGCCAGAATCACCACGGCTATCGCCGCGCCAAGGCGTCCAGTGACAATGAGGAGTACCGCAAATGCGCAAGCCAGGCACGCAAGGCGCGCGAACGCATCGAGCGTGACGCAGACCTGTAAAGGTTGACAGTAGACCGCTGTGATCCCCTGGCTTAGCGTGAGCAATGACAAGCCTGGGAGAAAAATCAATGAGCCACGTCATCACCACCCTCAAAGATTCAGCGGCTTTCGAACGCGAACTGAATTGCCCGCTGGCGGTGCTCATCCTGTTCATGTCACCGCACTGCACAGCGTGCAAAGAGGCGGTCATGCATGTTGCACACACGCGAGAACGCTACAAAGGCCGGGTAAAAGCGCTGATCGTTGACTGCAGCAAGACACCGCGTCACCTCAGCGTGACGCGGGTACCGGCCCTGCTGGTGCATAAAGACTACGCCCTCGTGCAAAAAATCGAGGGCATCCTGGAGTTGAACGCCGCAGCGATTGATGACGTATTCGAGCGCTATGCACTGCCTTTTTCCGCCAGCCTCAGCGCTCAGGCAACCTGACAAGAGCGACCTGAGTCACCCGCCGCTCCTCTACCGCCGCCACCGTCAATCGCCAGCCCTCATGCTCCAGGCTATCGCCCACCACCGGCAGGCGGTCAAGCAGGCTCATCACCAGGCCGGCCAGGGTTTGGTAATCTTCGGTCGCGACAGCCTTGAAGCCGGTGCGCTGACGAACCTGGGTTAGGTTCAGGGCACCGCTGGCGCGAAAGCCGTCAGCCTCCTCGACGATGTCCGGCCCTTCAATCTCACTGGCATCCGGCAATTCACCGGCGATGGATTCGAGGATGTCGGTCATGCTCAAGACCCCCATAAAATCACCGAATTCGTTGATCACGAACGCAATATGGGTCGACTCCTGGCGCATCTGCTCCAGGGCATTGAGGATCGAAAAACTCTCCAGCAGGTTGATTGCCCGACGCGCCAGGTGCTCCAGGTTCGGCTCGTTACCGGCCAGGTATTCCTTGAGGAGTTCCTTCTTGTGCACGAAGCCCAAGGGTTCATCCACCGCGCCATTACGGATTAACGGCAGGCGTGAGTAGGACGAATGCATCAGCTTCAGGCGAATCGTGTCGGCATCGTCCGCCAGGTCGATAAAATCGACCTTGGCTCGCGGCGTCATCAAGCTGCGGATCGGCCGCTCGGCCAATTGCAGCACGCCGCTGATCATCACCCGCTCACGTCGATCGAACAGCGGGCCTTGGGCGGCATCCGGCTCACCCAGCAAGTCGGCCACCTCTTCGCCCACTTCTTCCACTGCCAGGCTGCGACCGCCGAGCAAGCGCATCACCGCGTGGGCGGTACGCTCACGTACCGGCAGCACGCCCTGTGCCGACTTCTTGCGACGGGCACGGGCGATCTGGTTGAACACCTCGATCAGAATCGAGAAACCAATCGCCGCGTACAGGTAACCCTTCGGAATATGGAAACCCAGGCCTTCGGCGGTCAGGGCAAAACCGATCATCATCAGGAAGCCCAGGCACAGCATGATCACGGTCGGGTGGGCGTTGACGAAGCGCGTCAACGGCTTGCTCGCCACGATCATCAAGCCGATGGAAATGATCACCGCGATCATCATCACCGCCAGTTCATCGACCATGCCCACGGCGGTAATCACCGCATCCAGGGAGAACACCGCGTCGAGCACCACGATCTGCGCCACGATTGGCCAGAACATCGCGTAAGCCACATTGCCCGTACGCTGAGCCACGTGCCCTTCAAGGCGCTCATGCAATTCCATGGTGGCCTTGAACAGCAGGAACACACCACCAAACAGCATGATCAAGTCACGGCCGGAGAAGCTCTTGTCGAACACTTCGAACAGCGGCTGGGTAAGGGTCACCAACCACGAAATACTGGCCAGCAGGCCCAGGCGCATCAGCAACGCCAGGGACAAACCGATCAACCGCGCGCGGTCACGCTGCTCCGGCGGCAGTTTGTCTGCCAGGATCGCGATAAACACCAGGTTGTCGATACCCAGCACCAGTTCCAGCACAATCAAGGTCAACAGGCCGAGCCAGGCCGTTGGATCCGCTAACCATTCCATTAATATCAGTCTCTATCTAGGTTTCAGAATGCCGGACACGGCAAGGCGCGATCAGGGGACCGGGACAAGGTTAGCAGTCGGAATACGGGATGTTTCAGCGGGAACGGCAGCAGTAGGTGTCTTGGGGAAAGACGACTGGGGGGCTCCGAGAGGGTGTTCATGCAAATCCTGCGATGACAAAAGGACTTGAATCGTACAGCCGAAATGTAAATTTCCTACAACGCAAAACTATTACAAGATCTGTATCCCCTGCAGCCACCGCCGGACCCCTGTGGGAGCGGGCTTGCTCGCTCCACAGGGGATCACCTGCCTTACCAGAACCGCTGCTGGGTCAACCGGCTCCACCACGTCAGCAACACACGGTCCACCGAACCGCTCGCCGCCAGGCCCACGCGCTCCTGCAGGCTTTTGCGCTCGGCATAATGCAGGTGGAACACCTCGGCGGTCTTGGCCTTGGTGGCGAGGTATTCGTCACTGGTTTGCAGTTCGTCGACCAGTTGTTTGTCCAGGGCTGCAACGCCGAGCCACACTTCACCGGTGGCCACGTCATCAATCGCCAACTGCGGGCGATAACGCGATACGAAGTTCTTGAACAGTTGATGGGTGATATCCAGGTCTTCCTGGAACTTCTCGCGGCCCTTCTCGTGTTTTCGCCAAACACCGTGAGGGTGCGTTTGTATTCGCCGGCGGTCAGCACTTCAAAGTCGATGTCGTGTTTCTTGAGCAGGCGGTTGACGTTGGGCAACTGCGCCACCACGCCGATGGAACCCAGGATGGCAAACGGCGCGCTGATGATCTTCTCGCCGATGCACGCCATCATGTAGCCGCCGCTGGCCGCGACCTTGTCGATGCACACGGTCAACGGCACGCCCGCCTGGCGGATACGCGCCAATTGCGACGAGGCCAGGCCGTAGCTGTGCACCATGCCGCCGCCGCTTTCCAGGCGCAGTACCACTTCGTCCTCGGGCGTGGCCAGGCTCAGCAGCGCGGTGATTTCATGGCGCAGGCTCTCGGTGGCCGAGGCCTTGATGTCACCGTCAAAGTCCAGCACGAATACCCGTGGCTTGGCCTCGGGTTTTTTCTTGCTGTTCTTCTTTTCGGTCTTGCTTTCGGACTTGCGCAGGGCTTTGAGCTGATCCTTGTCGAGCAGGCTCGACTCCAGGCGCTCACGCAGGCCTTTGTAGAAATCGTTGAGCTTGCTGACCTGCAGTTGGCCGGCGGATTTGCGACGACCTTTGCTGCGCAGTGCGGCGAAGCTGATCAGTACCACCAGAATAGCGACCACCAGGGTGACAGTCTTCGCCAGGAAGCTGGCATATTCGGCCAAAAAATCCATGTTGCTCCTTACAAGTGCAGTGCGCGAGGCGCGGATTGCCCCAGCATACCGGCGGCACCGCCTTCGGGCCAGTGATCAAACCGCCAGCAAGCACGGCCTCCAATGAGCTTTTAAAACAAGCGTATGTTTTTTCATTGACAGCTCCCTGGCATCCTCATAACCTCGCCAGACTTTCAACGTACCGGGAAAACGGACGTGGGCAGCATCTATCTGATTCGACATGGCCAGGCCTCCTTCGGTGCAGACGACTATGACGTCCTGTCGCCCGTCGGCGTGGAGCAGGCACAAGTGCTCGGTCGCCACCTGGCGGACATGGGCCTGGTGTTCGACCGCTGCCTGGCGGGCGACCTGCGCCGCCAGCAGCACACCGCCACGGCTGCCTTCGATCAATACCGCACCCTTGGCCTGCCGGTTCCGGTCCTGGAAACCGACAGCGCCTTTAACGAATTCGATGCCGACGCAATCATCCGCGCCCTGCTCCCCGACCTGCTCACCACCGAACCCGACGCCCTGGACATCCTGCGTAATGCCGCGCAGAACCGCAGCGAATTCCAGCGCATCTTCGCCCTGATCATCGAGCGCTGGCTGGCCGGCACTTATGACACGCCGGGGCTCGAAAGCTGGTTGGGGTTTGTCGAACGCGTCCAGGGTGGCTTGCAACGCATTCTTGAAGCCGCGGACAACACACAGAAAATCGCCGTGTTCACCTCCGGCGGCACCATCACCGCCCTGCTCCACCTGATTACCCGAATGCCTGCCGCCCAGGCCTTCGAATTGAACTGGCAAATTGTTAACACCTCGCTCAACCAGCTGAAATTCCGCGGTCGCGAGGTGGCACTGGCTTCCTTCAACGGGCATACCCACTTGCAACTGTTGAAGCGCCGCAACTCATCACCTTCCGATGAAGTGCGGCCAACCGTGACCCCAAGGTCACTGGACTCTACCCTAAAGGATCGAACCATGACTGACGTAGCCCAAGCTGTAAAAGCAATGAAAGCCAAATTCAACCCAGCCGCTGCCGAAGGCCTGGACCTGGTGTTCGGTTTCCGTATCGACGACACCAAGAACTTTTCCCTGATCGTCAAAGACAAGACCTGCGAGCTGCAGGAAGGTGAAAACCCTGACGCCCAGGTAACCCTGGTCATGGACAGCGAAACCCTGGAAGGCATCGTCGACGGTTCCACCGACGGCATGCAGGCCTTCATGGGCGGCAAGCTGCGCACCGAAGGCGACATGATGCTGGCGATGAAGCTGAGCGAACTGTTCCCAGGTTGATTCATGGGTAAACCCTGAATCCCTGTGGGAGGGGGCAAGCCCCCTCCCACATTGGGCCGGCGGTGGTATTCAGTTTCCGGGCTGTAGCAACAACGCCACCAATGCACTCCACCCGGTCTGGTGTGATGCGCCCAACCCGCGCCCGGTCTCGCCATGGAAATACTCATGGAACAGCACCAGGTCACGGCTGAGGGGATCCGCTTCCAACTGCGAATACCCCGCCATCGACGGTCGACAGCCATTTTCACCCCTTAGGAACAAACCGGTCAGCCGCTGACTGAGACTGTCAGCCACTTCCTCCAGGGATGACAGATAACCGCTCCCAGTCGGGTACTCCACCGAGAAGTTATCCGCGTAGTAGCGATGAAATTCACGCAGCGATTCAATCAGCATGTAGTTGACCGGCATCCACACCGGCCCCCGCCAATTCGAGTTGCCGCCATACAAACGTGAATCTGACTCGCCAGGCTGGTAACGCGCAGTCAGGCTGTCGCCATTCACCTTCAGCGCCAGCGGCTGCTCGGCGAACGCCTTGGACAGGGAGCGCACGCCAAAGGCCGAGAGGAACTCGTCGTCATCGAGCATGCGTCGCAGCAAGTCCTTGGTGCGTTCACCGCGCAACAACGCGAGCAGCAGGCGATTGCCCTGCCCCGGCTCGTTCCAGCGTGAGACCAACTTGGCCAGATCCGGTCGGTGTTTCATAAACCCCAGCAACCGTTCGCGCAAACCTTCCAGGCCTTCATGTTCGCGCTGCTCCAGCACCAGCACGGCAAACAGCGGCATCAGGCCGACGATGGAGCGCAGGCGCACCGGCTCGCTCTGCCCGTCGGGGCGGTGCAGCACATCGTAGAAGAACAGGTCCTGCTCATCCCACAGGCCTTCGGCGCTGTCGTCGACGCGGTTGATGGCGCCGGCGATATACAGGAAGTGTTCGAAAAACTTCACCGCAATATCCACGTACACAGCATTGCGCTTGGCCAGTTCCAGGGCGATGCGCATCAGGTCCAGGGCATATGCGGCCACCCACGCCGTGCCGTCGGCCTGGTCCAACTGATACCCCGCCGGCAATGCCGCCGAACGGTCGAACAGCGCAATGTTATCCAGCCCAAGGAAACCGCCCTGGAACAGGTTGCGGCCCTCGGCGTCCTTGCGGTTGACCCACCAGGAAAAATTCAACAGCAGCTTATGGAAAATCCGCTCCAGAAAATCCATGTCGCCTACACCCGTAAGTGCCTTGTCCTGCTGGTACACCCGCCAACTGGCCCAGGCATGCACCGGCGGGTTGGCGTCGTCGAAGCGCCATTCGTACGCCGGCAATTGGCCGTTGGGGTGCATGAAGCGGTCCTTCACCAGCAACAATAGCTGTTGCTTGGCGTACCCCGGATCGATCAGCGCCATCGCCACCGCCTGGAAGCCCTGGTCCCACGAGGCGTACCACGGGTATTCCCAGGTGTCGGGCATGGAGAGGATGTCGAAGTTGGACAGGTGCCGCCAATGGGTATTGCGGATATGCGGGCGCTCGGGTGGCGGCGCGGGTTGGGCCGGGTCGCCGTCAAGCCATTGGTTCACGTCGAAATAATAAAGTTGCTTGGACCACAGCAAACCGGCCAGGGCCTGACGCTGCACGTTGCGCGCATCAGCATCGGCGATGCCGTGCTGCAGGGCCGCGTAGAAGTCGTCGGCTTCCTGGCGACGCTGTTCAAACAGTTTGCGGGCATTAACCGCGGCCGCGTCCACGGGCGCAAAACGCAGGTACAGGGTTTTGCTTTCGTCCCCAGCCAGTTCAAGGATGAAGCGCGCCGCGACCTTGGTGCCGGTGTCCCGGCGAATCGTGGATTGAGTGCCGCTCACCACGTAGTCATTGATGCCATCCTTGAACGGCCCCGACGCCACTTGACCGTCAAGTTTGACGATATTGCTTTCGTTTTCGCAGAACAACCACTCCACGCCATCCTGGCCCCAGGCACTCAGATGACGATCCGGCAATTCATGATGACGGGCCAACACTCGTTCGCCGTCAATCGACAACTGCGGCTTGGGCGCATCAAAGGTCCAGCTCCAGTCGTTACGCGCCCACGCCTGAGGCAGTACCTGCAGGCGTGTCGGCTGCTGCGAGCGGTTATGCACCGTGACACGCATGAAAATATCGTCAGGCTGCTGCTTGGCGTACTCGACGCTGACATCGCAATAGCGGTTGTCCTCAAACACGCCGGTATCGAGGACTTCATACTCGGCATCACCCAGGCCGCGACGGGCGTTCTCGGTGATCAGGTCGGTATAGGGGAAAGCAGCATGGGGGTATTTGTAAAGCATGCGCATGTAGGCATGACTCGGTACGCCATCGACGAAAAAGTACAGTTCCTTGACGTCCTCCCCATGGTTGCCCTCGGCGTTATTAAGGCCGAACAGCCGCTCCTTGAGGATCGCGTCGCGCTCGTTCCACAGCGCCAGGCCCAGGCACCAGCGTTGCGCCTTGTCGCTGAAACCGGCCAGGCCGTCCTCGCCCCACCGGTAGGCGCGGCTGCGCGCGTGCTCATGGGGAAAGTAGCGCCAGGCATCGCTATCGGCACTGTAGTCTTCACGCACCGTGCCCCATTGGCGTTCACTCAGGTACGGGCCCCATTCGCGCCAGCGCTCGGCGTCTTCGGTGGCCAAGCGTTGGCCTTCAATCGTTTGGGTTACGGGCGTGGCCGTCATGGGGTCCTCCATCGCCTACAAGGTGAGGAGCAGTGTAGAACCCATCCGCGCCCGGATGCACATGAAGACTTGGCAGAGCCTGCCATTCATTCATTTGCAGAATGAAGTCCAGAGGATTCTTCGTTTGCAAGCGCTCATTGCGCCCAACAAAATCCAGTAAAAGGCCATCGCCCTCTTCACCGTCATCAGGAAATTTTCTATGCCCAGTGCCGCACATGTCAGCCCCGACGAGATCCGCAAGGGCTTTTCCAAGGCCATGTCCGATATGTACCGGGACGAAGTCCCCCTGTATGGGGCGCTGATGGAGCTGGTGGCCGAGACCAACAGCCACGTGCTCGACAGCCAGCCAGGCCTGGCGCAACAGCTGCAACGCACCGGCGAAATCCAGCGCCTGGACATGGAGCGCCACGGCGCCATCCGCCTGGGCACCGCGGCCGAACTGGCCACGATCAGCCGCCTGTTTGCGGTGATGGGCATGCAGCCGGTGGGCTACTACGACCTCACGCCAGCCGGCGTGCCGGTGCACTCCACGGCGTTTCGCGCGGTGCACGAACATGCGCTGCAAGCCAGCCCGTTTCGAGTGTTCACTTCACTGCTGCGCCTGGAACTGATTGAGAACCCCGAGCTACGCGCCTTCGCCGAAAGCGCACTGGCCAAACGTTCGATCTTCACCTGCGGCGCCTTGGAATTGATCGAACAAGCGCAAACACACGGCGGCCTCAACGCCACCGATGCCGCTGAATTTATCCGCCAGGCCCTGGAAACCTTCCGCTGGCACCACACCGCGACCGTCACCGCCGCTCAATACCAGCAACTCAGCGACCAACACCGGCTGATCGCCGACGTAGTGGCCTTCAAGGGGCCGCATATCAACCACCTCACCCCACGCACCCTGGACATCGACCAGGTGCAGGCCGCCATGCCCGGCAAGGGCATCACCCCCAAGGCCGTGATCGAAGGCCCACCGCGCCGCCAGTGCCCGATCCTGCTGCGCCAGACCAGCTTCAAGGCCCTAGACGAAGCCATCGCCTTCACGGACGCCCAAGGCAGCCACAGCGCACGCTTCGGTGAAATCGAACAACGCGGCGTCGCCCTTACGCCCAAGGGCCGCGCCCTCTACGACCAGTTGCTGAACGCCGCCCGCGACGAGTTGGGCGCGTTCCCCAACGAATCCAACGCCACTCACTACATGCACTTGATGGAACAGCACTTCCAGGCCTTCCCGGACAACCACGACCAGATGCGTGAGCAAGGCCTGGCGTACTTCCGCTACTTCGCCACGGAAAAAGGCCTGGCAGCACGCGGCCACGCCGATCAACCACGCACACTGCAAGCGCTGATCGCCGCCGGCCATGTAGATGTGGAGCCGTTGGTGTATGAGGATTTTCTGCCAGTGAGTGCAGCGGGGATTTTTCAATCGAACCTGGGCGATGCCGCGCAGAGTCACTACGCAGCCCATTCAAACCAGGCGCAATTCGAGAAGGCCTTGGGGCGCCGGACTATCGATGAATTGCAGTTGTACGGAGAGACGCAGCAGCGGTCGATGGATGAATGCATCCAGGCATTGCTGATGTAAACCACGGCGGAGCGAGTTTGCTCGCTCCCCCACGGGGCTCGGTCTGGGCTTAAGCCAATCGCTGCGCAATCTCGTCTTTGATCAACAGACGTTTCTTCTTAAGCACCTCCACCTCCATGTCGTCGGCCTTGCGTGACTCCGCCTGCAGCACCTCCCCGTCGGCAGCTGCGTATTGCGTGAGCAGCGAGTCCAGACGTTTATCACTCGCCCTGCGTTCGTGAACGACTTCCTTGCTCAAACCCAGATCCTGATACAGGTCGTGTTTCACTGGCATGACGTACCTCCGCAAGTTGATCAATGGCCTACATACCAGACGCTAGCCCATTCCAGCAGGTCTTGTCATGTTTGCGCTCAATACATTCCCGTTCGTCGCGGCAATGGCAATGGGATCAAACCTTCGCGACGCACTGCCCTCAACAATAGATCGTCACTTGAGGGAGACCGGTTTCATGACTTATGCCGCAACCACTGTCGACACCCTATGCATCAACACCCTGCGCACCCTGGCGATGGACGCCGTGCAGAAGGCCAACTCCGGCCACCCAGGCACGCCCATGGGCCTGGCGCCGGTGGGATACACCCTGTGGAGCCGGTTCTTGCGCTATCACCCCGAGCATCCCGACTGGCCCAACCGCGACCGGTTTGTGTTGTCGGTGGGGCATGCGTCGATGCTGTTGTATTCGCTGCTGCACCTGGCCGGTGTGGTGGAGATTGATGCCCATGGCCAGCGCACCGGGCGGCCGGCGATCAGCCTGGACGATATCAAGCAGTTCCGTCAGGCCGACTCCAAGACCCCAGGCCATCCGGAATACCGCATGACCACAGGCGTGGAAACCACCACCGGCCCCCTCGGCCAGGGGTGCGCCAACAGCGTGGGCATGGCCATGGCCGAGCGATGGCTGGCCGAGCGTTTCAACCGCGACGATCAGGTGGTGTTCGACTACAACGTCTACACCCTGTGCGGCGATGGCGACATGATGGAGGGCATCAGCAGCGAAGCGGCGTCGATGGCCGGGCATTTGAAGCTGGATAACCTCTGCTGGATCTATGACAACAACACCATCAGCATTGAAGGCCACACCGAACTGGCGTTCAGCGAAGACGTGATCAAGCGCTTCCAGGCCTACGGCTGGCACACCTTGCACGTCACCGACGCCAATGACTTGCAGGCACTGAGCGCGGCCCTGGAGACCTTCCAGGCGAACACTGGCGCGCCGACCCTGATCGTGGTCGACAGCGTGATCGGCTACGGCTCGCCCCACAAGCACAACACCGCCGCCGCCCATGGCGAGCCGTTGGGTGACGAGGAAATCCGCCTGACCAAGGCCGCGTATGGCTGGCCGCAGGATTCCAGCTTCCTGGTGCCGGATGAGGCGCGCACGCTGTTGCGGGATGCGCTGCACGCCCGCGCCGAACCGTTGTTCCAGCAGTGGAACCAGACCCTGTCGCGTCTCGACCCACAACTGGCCGATGAATTACAGCGGATGCGCGCCGGGGAGATGCCCGAGCACTGGCAGGCTGACCTGCCGGACTTTGCCGCCGATGCCAAGGGCGTTGCCAGCCGGGCGGCGGGCGGCGAGGTGCTGAATGCCTTCGCCCAGCAAATCCCCTGGCTGCTCGGTGGCTCGGCGGACTTGTCGCCGTCGACCAAGACCAACCTCACCTTCGACGGCGCCGGGCGTTTCAGCGCCGATGACTACAGCGGGCGCAACCTGCATTTCGGTATTCGCGAACACGCCATGGGCGCCATCGCCAATGGCATGGCCCTGTCGTACCTGCGCCCGTACACCTCGACCTTCCTGGTGTTCAGCGACTACATGAAACCGCCGATCCGCCTGGCGGCAATCATGGAACTGCCGGTGGTGTTCGTGTTTACCCACGACTCCATCGGCGTGGGTGAGGATGGGCCGACGCACCAGCCCATCGAACACCTGACGCAGTTGCGTGCCACGCCGGGGTTGCTGACCCTGCGACCGGGCGATGCCAATGAAACCCTGGAGCTATGGAAAGTTGCCCTGGCGCAAACCCACCGGCCAAGCTGTGTGGTGCTGTCGCGCCAGCCGCTGCCGACGTTGGATCGCACGCACTATGCCTCGGCCTCAGGGGCCGCGAAAGGCGCCTATGTGCTGGCGGGGGCGGATGAACCCCAGGTGATCCTGATCGGCACGGGCAGTGAAGTCAGCCTTGCAGTAGCCGCTTATGAGCAACTCAAGAAGGACGGGATTGCCGCGCAGGTGGTCTCGATGCCGAGCTGGGAGTTGTTCGAAGAACAGGACCAGGCCTATCGCGACAGCGTGTTGCCGCCGGCGGTGAAAGCGCGGGTAGTGGTGGAACAGGCCGGGCCTTTGGGGTGGGACCGTTATGTCGGCCAGACCGGCGCCAAGGTCGTGATGAACAGCTTCGGGGCGTCGGCGCCGTTGGCCAAGTTGCAGGAGAAGTTTGGGTTTACGGTTGAGCATGTGGTGAAACAGGCCAAGCAACAAATCGACCTGGCCGGCCACTGATCACCCTGTGGGAGGGGGCTTGCCCCCGATGGCGGTCAGGTCAGCTCGCGGGCGAGGAACGGCGCGGTGCGGCTCTTCTTGCTCTTGGCAACTTTTTGCGGCGTGCCGCTGGCAACGACTTGCCCGCCCAAATCCCCTGCCCCAGGCCCGATATCGATTACCCAGTCACTCTGGGCCACCACGCGCATTTCATGCTCGACCACCACCACGGTGTGCCCTGCATCCACCAAATGATTGAGCTGGCTGAGCAGGCGATCCACATCCCTCGGGTGCAACCCGGTTGTCGGCTCATCCAACACATACAAGGTCGCGCCACGGGCATTGCGTTGCAGCTCGGTGGCTAATTTGATGCGCTGCGCCTCACCACCGGACAGTTCGGTGGCCGGCTGGCCCAACCTCAGGTAACCCAGTCCGATATCCCGCAGCACCTGCAACGAGCGCAGCACCCCTGGCTGCTCGGCAAAGACCTCGACGGCCTGCTCGACGGTCAAACCCAGCACCTGAGCGATGCTCAGGCCTTGCCATTTGATTGCCAAGGTCTCGGGGTTGTAGCGTGCGCCGTGACACGTCGGGCACGGTGCGTACACGCTGGGCATAAAGAGCAACTCGACGCTGACAAAGCCCTCGCCTTCGCAGTTCGGGCAACGGCCCTTGGCAACATTGAAGGAGAACTGGCCCGCATCGTACTGGCGCTTCTTGGCTGCCGGCGTGGCGGCGAACAGTTTGCGCACATTGTCGAACAGCCCGGTGTAGGTCGCGAGATTCGAGCGCGGCGTACGGCCAATGGGTTTCTGATCCACCTGCACCAGGCGGCGGATCTGTTCCAGGCCGGCGCTGATACGCCCGCCACTGGTGTGCGGCGTGTCATCTTCCAGGCTCGGTTCTTCGTCGTTTTCCACCACGCGCCCGAGGCCACTGCCTACCAATTCCAGGAGCACCTGGCTGACCAGGCTGGACTTGCCCGAGCCGGAAATACCGGTCACCGAGGTGAAGCAGCCCAAGGGGAAATCCACGCTCAGATCGTTGAGGTTATTGCGCGTCACACCTTCCAATTTCAACCAGCCGTTGGGTTCGCGGCGAGATGGATCTAACGCGCGCCGCTCGGCAAACAAATACTCACGGGTCTGGGATGCCTGCACGTCAGCCAGCCCCGCAGGCGGCCCGCTGTACAGCACATGCCCGCCATGCTCACCGGCGGCCGGGCCGACATCGATCAGCCAGTCGGCGCGGCGCATGGTTTCCAGGTCATGCTCCACTACAAACAGTGAATTGCCGGCGGCCTTCAGACGTTCAAGCGCGCTGAACAACGCCTCGCCATCCGCCGGATGCAGGCCCGCCGAGGGCTCATCCAGCACATAGATCACCCCAAACAACTGCGAGCCCAATTGGGTGGCCAGGCGCAGACGCTGCAACTCCCCGGACGACAAGGTCGGCGTGCTGCGCTCCAGGGACAGATAGCCCAGGCCCAATTCGATCAAGGTGCTGACCCGCTCCAGCAGGTCCTGGGCGATACGTTGGGCGGCCAGGCGTTTCTCCACCGACAGCTTCATCGTGTCCTGCCCCGCCGCCACCGGCCGCAGCAGGTCGGCCAACTGCGCCAACGACAACTGGGATAATTCGCCAATATCCACTCCGGCAAACTTCACCGACAGCGCCGCCCTGGTCAGCCGCTTGCCTTCACACAGCGGGCAGGCGCTGCCTTGCATGAACTGCGACACGCGCTTTTTCATCAGCGCGCTCTGGGTGTGGCTGAAGGTGTGCAGGATGTAGCGCCGTGCGCCACTGAACGTGCCCTGGTAACTGGGCTCCAGCTTGCGTTTGAGCGCCTCGCGGGTTTGCTCCGGGGTGAAACCGGCATACACCGGCACAGTGGGGGTTTCTTCGGTGAAGAGGATCCAGTCGCGCTGTTTTTTCGGCAGGTCGCGCCATGGGATATCCACGTCATAGCCCAGGGTCACCAGGATGTCGCGCAGGTTCTGGCCCTGCCACGCCAACGGCCAGGACGCCACCGCACGCTGGCGAATGGTCAACGAAGGATCGGGCACCATCAGCGCCTCGGTCACTTCATACACGCGGCCCAGGCCGTGACACTCGGGGCACGCGCCCTGGGGCAGGTTCGGCGAAAAATCCTCGGCATACAGCATCGCTTGCCCCGCCGGGTAGCTGCCGGCGCGGGAGTAGAGCATGCGGATCAGGCTCGACAAGGTGGTGACGCTGCCCACCGAAGACCGCGCACTCGGCGTGCCACGCTGCTGTTGCAGGGCCACGGCGGGTGGCAGGCCTTCGATGCTGTCCACGTCGGGCACGCCGACCTGGTCGATCAGGCGCCGCGCATAGGGCGCCACCGATTCAAAGTAGCGCCGCTGGGCCTCGGCATACACCGTGGAAAACGCCAGGGACGACTTGCCCGAACCGGACACGCCGGTAAACACCACGAGGGCATCACGGGGAATGTCCACGTCGACATTTTGCAGGTTGTGCTCGCGGGCGCCACGCACCCTTACAAAGCCTGGGCGCTGGGCAGTGATCGCAGGGATGTTGCGCTGTGAAGTCATGGTCAACCTTATCGTGCGGTGAGCACGCTGCGCACCCGTAGCGTCAGGGCTTCGGGGCTGTAGGGCTTGCTCAGCAGATGAATGTCGGGGCTCAGCAGGTGGTTGCTGGAGAGGATGTCGCGGGTGTGGCCGGAAGTGAACAGCACCGGCACTGGAGGCGTTTGTGCACGGGCCCAGGCGGCCAGGTCGGTACTTTTAACGCGGCCGGGCATGACCACGTCGGTAAAAATCAGCTCGGGTTGCAGGCCGGTTTTAAGCTTCAACATGGCCTGGTCGCCATCTTCGGCGGTGATGACCGTATAGCCCGATTGTTCGAGTACATCCACCACAGTCAGGCGCACGCCTTCGTTGTCTTCGACCACCAGGATGGTTTCCTGGCCGCCGACCGACTCGACCGGCTCGGCTGCCCCCTCAAGGCATTCCTCGCCCAGGCAGCGCGGGAAGTACAACTGCACCACGGTGCCCTGGCCTTCTTCGCTGCTGACGTCGACATGTCCACCGCTTTGGCGCACAAAGCCGAACACCATGCTCAAGCCCAGGCCGGTGCCGTGGCCGTCGCGCTTGGTGGTGAAGAACGGCTCGAACACCTTGGCCTGGATCGCCGGCGGCATACCCACGCCGGTATCGGTGACCGCCAGGCGTACATATTCGCCGGGGCTGATGCTTTTACCAATGCAGTCGCCGGGGTTAAGGATGATGTTTTCGCCACTGATGCGGATCACGCCCTCGCCTTTCATGGCATCGCGGGCATTGATCGCCAGGTTGAGCAGCGCATTTTCCAACTGGTTGCGGTCGACGTTGATGTGCCAGGAATCCTGGGGCAACTGCACATCGATATGAATGGTTTCACCCAACGCACGCTGCAGCAGTTCGCCAAGGCCAGCATAGATGCGTTGCGGGTTGTACACCGCCGGCGACAACGGCTGGCGCCGGGCAAAGGCCAGCAACTGCGCCGACAGCTTGGCCCCGCGCTCCACCGCCGCAATGGCCGCGCTGACGCGGCGCTGCACCTGGGCATTGTCCGGCTCATGGCGGGCCAGCAGGTGCAGGTTGCCGGCGATCACTTGCAGCAGGTTATTGAAGTCGTGCGCCACGCCGCCGGTGAGGCCGCCGATGGCTTCGAGCTTTTGCGATTGGCGCAACTGGTCCTCGGCAGCGGAGCGGGCCTGCACTTCAGCGGCCACCCGTTGTTCGAGGTTATGGGTAAGTTCCTGGCGCACTTGTTCAGACTTCACCAGTTCGGTGGTCTCGACCACAATCGCCAGCACCCCGGCCGGTTGCTGGTTATCACCGGCGACGGGGCTGTAATACAGGTCCAGCCACACCGTTTCCGGCTGCCGTTGCGCAGCAGCACCAGGTCTTTGTTATTGAACGACAGGGTGCCGCCGGCCAGGCAGGTGTCCACCACGTGGCGGTTGAAGTCGGCCACTTCCGGCCAGCCCAGCTCCACCGGCGTACCCAGCAGGTACGGGTGCCGGCCACCGGCAAACGCCGAATAACTGTCGTTGTAGATCATGTAGCCGGCCCGCCCCCACAACATCACCATGGGTACCGGCGACGCGAGCATCATCTGCACGGTGCAGGCCAGGCTGGTGGACCACTGGTCAATGGGGCCAAGGTCGGTGGTCGACCAATCGAACGCACGAATACGTTGGGCCATTTCACCGGCCCAACCGTCACAGCCATGGGGGTTGGATAGAAATTGCATGGTTCGGCTCAGTGCAGAAGAGAGGACAGTCGCCATTTTTGGAGCTTACACGGCGCAGATGGTTTCATCTGGTATAAATTTGGGAGCACCTCAGTGAAAATCCCGGCTGCGCACCTGCATGCCGTCCAGCAATGGCGTGAGGTCGGTGAGACGCCCGGCAATCAGGTGCCGCACTTCGCCGACCGCTTCCCAGCGCCCATCCACCTTGAGCAGCCGTGACCCCACCAGCGCCTGGCGCTGACGTTCGGCCAGGTCGCGCCAGACCACCACGTTGAGGTTGCCGAACTCGTCCTCCAGGGTCACAAAGGTCACACCGCTGGCGGTACCTGGGCGCTGCCGCCCCGTGACCAACCCCGCGACACTCACATTGCGCCCATGCTCCACCGCCATCAGCTCGCGGGAACTGCGACAACGCCGCTGGCGCAACGCCTCGCGCAACAACGCCAGCGGATGTGGGCCGAGGGTGGTACCGACGGTGGCGTAATCCGCCTGCACGTCTTCGCCGACCGTCGGCGCGGGCAACGTGACCACAGCTTCGTCGGGGCTGGGCAGCCCGGCGAACAGCCCCAACTGTTTGTGCACCCCCGCCACGTCCCAGCGCGCCTGGTGCCGGTTGCCGGCCAAGGCACGCAAGGCGCCTGCATCGGCCAATAACGCCTGAGCACGGGCGTCCAGACCGGCGCGTCGGTCCAGATCGGCAATGTCGCTGAAATCCTGGCCATGACGGGCGGCCTCGATGCGCCGTCCATCCTCCTCACGAAACCCCGCGATCATGCGCAAGCCCATGCGGATCGCCGGTTGCTGGCCGTCGATGGGTTCCAGGCTGCAATCCCAGTCGCTGGCCTGCACATCCACCGGGCGAATCTGCAAGCGATGGCGCCGTGCGTCCTGCAGGATCTGGTCCGGGCTGTAGAACCCCATGGGCCAACTGTTGATCAGCGCACAGGCAAATGCCGCGGGCTCGTGGCATTTAAGCCAGCAACTGGCGTAGGTCAGCAACGCGAAACTGGCCGCGTGGGACTCGGGAAAGCCATAGCTGCCAAAGCCCTTGATCTGCTCGAAAATCTGCGCGGCAAATTCTTCGGTGTAGCCGTTTTTCAGCATGCCGGTGCGCAGGCGTGCCTGATGCGGCTCCAGGCCGCCGTGACGTTTCCAGGCGGCCATGGAACGGCGCAACTGGTCGGCCTCACCAGGACCGTAGTCGGCGGCGACCATGGCGATCTGCATCACTTGTTCCTGGAACAACGGAATGCCCAGGGTGCGCTCCAGCACCGTTTTCAATTCCGGCGATGGATAGGTCGTGGGCTCTTCCTTGTTACGCCGTCGTAGATACGGATGCACCATGCCGCCCTGGATCGGGCCAGGCCGGACGATAGCGACCTCGATCACCAGGTCATAAAAAGTCTGCGGCTTGAGCCGGGGCAACATCGACATCTGCGCCCGCGACTCGATCTGGAACACGCCGATGGTGTCGGCCTTGCTGATCATCGCGTAGGTGGCCGGGTCTTCCTTGGGGATCGTCGCCAGCGCCAGGTCGAGATTGCGATGGCGGCACAGCAGATCGAAGCAGCGGCGGATCGCACTGAGCATGCCCAAGGCGAGGATATCCACCTTGAGCAGGCCCACGGCATCCAGATCGTCCTTGTCCCATTGAATGATGGTGCGCTCGGCCATGGCCGCGTTTTCCACCGGCACCAGGGTGTCCAGCGGGTATTCGGAAATCACGAAACCGCCGGGGTGCTGGGACAGGTGCCGGGGAAAGCCGATCAGTTGCCGGGTGAGCGTGAGCACCCGGCGCAGGATCGGGCTGTCCGGGTCGAAGCCGCCTTCACGCAGTCGTTCCAAGGGCGGCGCATCGTCACTCCAGCGCCCGCAGCAGTCGGCCAGGGCGTTGATCTGGTCCGGCGGCAGCCCGAGGGCCTTGGCCACATCACGCACCGCGCCGGCGGCGTGGTAGCTGCTGACCACCGCCGTCAGCGCTGCGCGGGTGCGGCCGTAGCGCTGGAACACGTACTGCAGCACTTCTTCGCGGCGTTCGTGTTCGAAGTCCACGTCGATATCCGGCGGCTCGTTGCGCTCCCGGGACAGGAAGCGCTCGAACAGCGTATTCATCAGGCTCGGGTTGATCTCGGTGATGCCCAAGGCAAAACACACCGCCGAGTTGGCCGCCGAACCACGGCCCTGGCACAGGATCGAGCGGCTGCGGGCGAAACGCACAATGTCATGCACCGTGAGGAAGTAGCTTTCGTAGCCCAGCTCGCTGATCAGTTCCAGTTCGTTATTGATCTGCTGCAAGGTCTTGGCGTCGATACCGTGAGGCCAGCGCAGGGCGATGCCTTCTTCGGTAACCGCGCGCAGCCAGGATTTGGCGTCATGCCCTGCGGGCACCAGCTCTCGCGGGTAGTGATAACGCAACTGGCCGAGGTCGAAGGTGCAGCGGCGGGCAATGGCCAGGGTTTCATCAAGCAAGGCTTGGGGGTACAGCGCACTCAGGGCCTCAAGACCGCGCAGATGCCGCTCGCCATTGGGGTGCAGGCGCGTGCCGGCTTCGGCCACCGGGACGTGATGGCGGATGGCGGTCATGGTGTCTTGCAGGGCACGGCGGCCGCGTGCATGCATATGCACATCGCCGCAGGCCACTGCCGGGATATTCAAGCTGGCGGCCAGGTGCAGGCGCTGCTCCAGATAGCGCCCATCGTCCTGTCCGCAATGCAGGTGCACCGCCAACCACAGGCGCTCGACGAAGGTGCGACGCAGCCATTGGATCGAGGCCTGGGTGTCGCTGTCGTCGGCGACCCAGAGCACCAGCAGGCCATTGAGGGGTTGATCGAAGTCCTCGTGCAGCAGGCGATAGTGGCCTTTTTCGGCACGCCGTCGCGCCAGGGTGATCAGGCGGCATAGTTGCTGGTAGCCGCTGAGGTTTTCCACCAGTAGCACCAGTTTCGGGCCGTTTTCGATGCGCACTTCGCTGCCGATAATCAGCGGCAACTCCACCGCCTTCGCCGCCTGCCAGGCCCGCACGATGCCCGACAAGGTGCATTCATCGGTGATCGCCAACGCGCTGTAGCCCTGGCGTTTGGCCCGCTCGAACAACTCAAGCGCACTGGACGCGCCGCGCTGAAAACTGAAGTTGGACAGGCAATGCAGCTCGGCGTAGCTCATGCAAACCAACCTTGCAGCCACAAGCCATCGCCCTGCCCCACGCTGCGGTAGGCCCAGCCTCGCTGGCCGGCGCGGGTCTGGATCAGGTAATAGTCGCGGCGAATATCGGCGCCGTCCCACCAACCGGATTCGATACGTTCCGGGCCCATCAGGATCTGCACGCCCTGCTCGGCCAGCAAGGTGGGTTCGCTGAGCAGCCAGCCGGGGCGTTGCACCTTGTTCAAGGTCGGGCATGGGCGACTGTCAGCGGTTGCTTGCCAGGCGCACTCGGGGCGGTGGTCGGCATGAAAACGCAGGCCTTGCACGGCCTCATCCCCCAGGCGTGCGCGCAGGCGTTCGCGCAGTTGCTCCCAGGGCAGGGTCTGTTGCGGGCGGTCGTCGAACAGGTCCTGGCGCTGCGGCACAAACACCGGCAGGTCCTGGGCCACCAGGCGAAAACCGCGTACCGGCGCGGTGACTTGCACCTGTTCCAGGCGCCCACGGGCCAGTTCGAACAGCATCGCCGGTTCGCGCTCGGCGCTGAGCAGGCCGACCTTGATCACACTGTCCGGGATCTGGGCGTGTTCCAGGTGCAGGTCGAAACGCTGCACGCCACTGTCGCGCCCGCAGAGGAAGGCGGATAGATCAGCGGTCAAGCGTCGCAGCGGAAACAGCAGCGCCTGGTGGGACTGCACGTCGAAATTCAATTCGATGCGCGCATCGAACTGGTCCGGCGGCTGGTAAAACCCCAGGGCCAGTGGGCGTTGCCCCGTCAATGCATCCAGGTGTTTGAGCAGGCCGGCATCAAAGCGCCGCGCCAGGGTGTGCCGGGGCAAGGCTTGCACTTGGGCCAGGGTGCGCAGGCCCATGCGTGACAAGGCGACAGCGGCCTGAGGTTCAAGGCCGGCGCGGTCGATGGGCAGCGGTGCCAGGGCCTGCATCAACGCCTCATCGTCGATGGCCATGCCATCGTAGATATTGGCCAGCACCCGCGCCGCCGCCGGGTTGGGCGCGGCGACGATGCGGTGACGAAAGCCCAGTTCGGTCAATTCCTGGCGCAAGCGCGCTTCGAACTGCGGCCAGGGCCCGAACAGGCCCAGGCTCGATTCGATCTCGAACAGCAACGCACGCGGGTAATGCACACTGACCTGGGAGCTGAAGCGATAGGCCCAGGCTGCCAGAAACTGCTGCCAGCGTTCGATTTCCACGGGGTCGTATTCGGCGCTGGCAAAGGTCTTGGCCAGGGCATGGGCCGCCGTCAGGGAAAGGCCCGGACGCAGGCCCAGGGCGCGGGCGGCCTCGTTGACGGTTTGCAGCACGCGCCGCTGCGGCGTGCCGGCCAGCAGTGCGAGGGGTTGATCGGGCTCGGGTGCACACGCTGCACCCCGTCCAGCGCCAATTGCGGGAAGACAATACACACCCAGCGCATGGCAACCTCAATGCCCGGCCAGCGCAATCGGCGCCGGATGGGCCAAGCCGCCACGGCACTTGATCACCCGCACTTGCGCGGGTTTTGCCTCGACTGCCAGACGCAGGGCCGCAGGTGATGCGTTGATCGCCTCACCCAGGGCGCGCCAGGCAAACGCCAGGGTCTGGCCGGTTTCCGCCGCCACCTGCAAGCGCCGCAACGCCCGGTCATCGGCCTTGCGCGGCCAGCACAGCACCGCGCCGCAACTGCCGGAGCGCAGGCACTGCTCCACGGCCCACAGCGCGTCGCGCTCCTCAGCCTGGATCACCGAGAGCTGACGCACATCCACGCCGGCGTTCTGCCACGCGTGGGGATACGGCGTGTAGGGCGGCGCCACCAGCACAATTCGCTCCCCCGCCTTTGACAAGCGTGCCAGGGTCGGCAGCACCAGTTGCAGTTCGCCGATGCCCTCCTTGGCCATAAGGATTTCACTCAAGGCCGATTCCGGCCAACCGCCGCTGGGCAGCACCGCATCCAGCGCAGCCAGCCCGGTGGGATGAACACTGGCCGCAGGCGCGACCGGCCGGCCCTTCCAGACGCGGCCGCCATTGAACAGCGCATCCAGGGCAACGACGGCGCCCATCAGCCTTGCCTCACCAGGCCGCAGAACACCCCTTCGATGGCCAGGTCCTGGTCAGGGCCCACCACGATGGGTTGATACGCGGGGTTGCGCGGCAGCAGGCGCACGAAGTCGCCACTGCGTTCGAAACGCTTGATGGTGACTTCGCCATCCAGGCGCGCCACCACGATCTGCCCGTTCAGCGCCTCGGCACTGCGGCGTACGCCGACCAGGTCGCCGTCGAGGATACCGTCTTCGATCATCGAGTCGCCCTGCACGCGCAGCAGGTAATCGGGGGTTTTCGCGAAAGTGCCTGGGTCGAGTTGCAGGCGGCTGTGCACTTCGGCGTCGGCGCCGATGGGCAGGCCGGCGGCGACTCGACCGAGCACGGGCACGTCCAGCCACTCTGGGCGCGCGGGTTGGTTGAGCAGGCGGATACCGCGCGCCTGGTTGGGGTTGACCTCGATGAAGCCGGCTTCGGTCAGGGCCACGACGTGTTTACGCGCGACGCTGCGGGAGGCGAAGCCGAACGCCTCGGCGATCTCGGCGAGGCTGGGAGGCTGGCCTTGTTGCGCGATGCGGTCGCGGATGAAGGTCAGGATGGCGGTGCGGCGGGGGGTCAGGGTTGTCATGGAGTACATTTGTACTCTTATGGGAAATTTCTTACAAGAGCCGGTAGTCGGGGGGTTGGGTTGGGTTGGGTACATATCCGTTATATGGGTAATGGCTGATATTGGTTCCGCCCTTACGGCGGTCACTTTGGAAAAGAGCCCCAAAGTAACCAAAGGGCTCTTGCCCCAACACTC
>NZ_JADDUM010000179.1 GCF_015163715.1 Pseudomonas cyclaminis | reverse complement strand
TGTGTTCGCTGGCCGCTTACAGCCCAACGAACGCGGATGGCTAATGTCGTCTGCGTGCGTTGGGTGATTTAGTTGTTGTGTAGAGGGAGGTTAGAAAGCGGAATTAACTTTTATGTAGATTGTGACGTCACGTATAAGTTCTGCTTGATCAACGGAGCCAATGATGCAGTCTTCATCATCGGTCTCTCTATAGTTGCCCCAAACATTATCGAGAAGTAGTGTAAGTGTTTCTGAGTAGTCTACCGGTTTTGCGCCTATGTTCCATGGAAATGCTTGGCTGCTTGAGTTAATCCAGTGTCGAACATGTTTCTTTTGATTCGTTGCGTATCGTGCAGGTGAGAAATGAGGAATGCAAATCAGTTCAGGCTTTAGACTTAGATCGTTATCAAAAGAATCACTGCTCATTTCATCATGGCTTTCGTGTTGTAGTTCGCCGTAATGCACAAGTATTTTATCTACAGTAGATAAATAGGCTTTTAGTTGTTCTGTGTTGAAGGGTTTCCCCCCTCGCATCCACACAGATAAGTCGAAGTCCGGAACTAAGGGGTGTAAGGCAAGGAGTTTGCTGAGTGATAGACGTTTTTCTGTGGCTAAAACATCTGAGGCCCATTTTTTCCAAATGTTAATGTCGCTAGTTATTGCGCCGTCATGTCGGCTTGCCTCTCGACTGTTTGACGTGGTCGCGATAAATCCTGTAACGCCGCTGAGCTCTCCGCACCATAAACCTTGAAAGGTAATTGACGCGGATCTAACTGATATATAACGAGTACCTATAGCAAGCTTTCCTATTGGGTTGCCTTCGTTGTCAGTCAAGGTTGTCAATGATGAAGCATCACAAGCGGTGCGTTCTTGAATCTCTTTATCGCTGCATTTTTTCCAGTCATTCGCTGTAATGATTTTGTACGGTGTCTCATTGTTATATTGGCAATATATATCGATGTCTGCCATAGGGAAAATGGTTTTTACTAAGCTTTCAAGCTTGAGATTCAACTTTTCAGTGTCGGTTAGGCTGGTTTCATGGCTTAAATAGTCCATGGAACCTTCCGTTTTTGGATTCTTAAGAAGTTCTTTCAGTGTTCCATCTTTAAGTGCTATTTTTATCTCGGTCCCTTGAGTTCTTAGTCTTTCTTTTATGCTAGGTTGTGAAACTGTGGGGCGGTCAGAAAGCCCATGTTCAAACTGCATTTTCCATTGAGACTCTTCTCCTGTCTTTGGTTCAAATCTTCGTGTTATTATGGAAATGTTTTCTCCAAGCATGAATGCCGAGAAAAAGCCGATTCCGAATTTACCGACCGATTTAAATTGCGTGCTGGCCAATCCTGGAAGTTCACTTCTTAAATGTGCAGATCTCCAAAGTGAGGTTCCGAAATCGGTGAGTACATTTGTAAGAACGTACTTGCTCATGCCCAGCCCATTGTCTTTAATAGTGATGTGGGCGCCATTTTCGTCAAGATTTAACGCGACGGTGATCTTTCCCTCGTGCTCACTGATGTAGCCCAAATTTCTGAGCGCTCGGATGGAGTCAGCTGAATTCTGAATTAACTCCCGAACAGCTACATACGGATGCTCGCCATAAAGTGCAGCGCCTCCTAGATTTGCTATGACAAATGGTATGTTGCTAATTTTCGGTGATGTGTCGATTGGCTCCCATCCGACTGTTCGGACATGTTTCGAGAAAAGCTCGACAGATCCAGCCCCTATAACACGTTCTGCTGCAAATTGTGTTCTGCCAAACTCGCCCAATATGCTATGGGCATGGCGCAACTCTTTATCCACCATGTTAATAGTGTCATACGCAAGCCACCAAGCTCTTTTTTCTGAAGCGCTGAAGTTGGAGCCGGCAGTAAATTTAAGTTCATTACTATTTGTAAGGCGAGGTACACCCATTTTAGCTTGAAAGCGCCAGTGCTCTTGAGATACCCCCTCTGGTTGTTGCAGTGCAAATAAAAACCATGGAGCGCGTTTCCCGTCTAAATGGGCAGCGTCTGCGGTTCTCAGAATGAAAGCAATTTTAAGGGCGTCAACGTCCCAGTTGGTGTGTTCTAAGCAAGATGGAGGAGATAAAACTCGCTTCTCGAAGACTTGAAGTACTTCAGACGTACTCCAATGGTGACTGGCGGCAAGTTCGCCGATTAGATCTCCGTAATATTCCCTGAGTTCAAAGTCTTCAATTATATACATCTGGTCATCACAGCCAGGTATATTCCACTTGAGTTTAGGAAGGTTTTTCGCTTGGTCCGCATGCAAGTGACGAAGTGTGAAAAATAACGCTTGTTTTTCTTCTGGACTGCCTGGAATGGGATCATTTTTATCAAAGTTTTGACCTATTAGATCTCTCCATTCTATAGTTTTCTTGATTTCCTCAATTCCTCCAGTAAATGCTTCCTTTGTGTGAGCGGAATCATGGAGAAGAAAGGCTCCTCCTAGAACGTATGCCTCTGCTTCATTTAGTGGGTAGTCAGTTCCTAAAATCTCATCAGCTAATCGCCATAGTGAGTCTACGTGACTTATATCGTGTACAGTTAACCCTTTTAGTTGGGTGTGGATGTCAGCAATTAGGTGTTTAACGTTATTGCGAGCAGAAAGAAAACTTCCTCTTAATTTATCACGCTCTGCTTTATGTTCGGTTGAATTGCTATTTAATGTGCGGTTGTATAGTGCGTAGCCGACAGGCATTTCTGGCATTATTTCACTCCTTGATTTTTCAATGCGCTTTAACGGTCGTTTGCTCTTCAATAGCGTTCGGTTGTTTGTGGGTGATTTTTAACCGGTTTTGATTCTTAGCTGAAATAACTTTATCTAAGCTAAAGCTATCAAATTGCCATGCTCGCGTCCACCACCTGATTTTGGAGTTTTTAAATCCTAAATTTGGGCGAGGCCTTTAGCGAAATAATCTTCGCCTCAACGTAGACTGAGGTAGACAACTGAGCAGGTGAGGTTGCCAAACGTCGATTATTTTAGCGAATGATTAGCAGCTTTCGATTGCTCCCTAATCGCTTCCAGATCAATAGAGCGGTGAGTCCATAGTAATATCGGGAAGCGTTGGAGTGGTCTTTCAGGTGATGATCGAGAAACCAACGTATATGTTTAAGTTGCCATGTCCACGGATTGGTTCGTTGCCAACGTTGCTGGATGGCAGCTTGCATAATTCGAGCTTGTCTTACGTGGCGGTGCTGAGTGACTTTTGAGCCAGCCAAAACGCCACTTAGGAACATTGCCATATCAAAGGGCTTGGTCACGCTGGACCTCCAATGTAGGCCGAAACTACATTGAGTCGTTTATGCCCGAGCTCTAAGCTGATCTGTTGCCGGACCTGTTGATCAAGGTTGTGGTCAATGCGATAGCCGTCGCCACCATTGATCGGGGCGGCGTGGCCCGTGAGCTGTGTGTAACGTTCGCAGGCGTAGGCCGCTCGCAACTCATGAAACCCCTTCAAGCCCTGCTTCTGTAGTAATTCACGGACCGGCTGCACCCTCTGTTTCAGGAACTTGGCGTAGCTTTCGCACGGGGCCAGCAAGTTGCGACTGCCAACCGGTGAGGCGTGACAGGCCATTTGCAATGCCGCCTTCACTTCATCATTGACCACGACCCAGCGCGGCGCCGAAGCTCCGGACCGGCCACCTTTGGTGCCGTCCTGAATATTGATGCGACCGAATTGCTTCGCTTCGCGTTGCAGACGCGGGAGATCAGCCAGGATCGCTTCGCGCAGGCGCATACCGGTTGCGCGAGCCAAGCAAACAATCGCCGCGACACGGTGGTGTTGCTGTTCGCGAAGCGCTTCAATGACTCGCTTTACCTGTTGACGATCTTGGCCGTCTGGTGGCCGTAAGCGGATGCTTGATCGCTGCATGCCGAGTGCCTTGCTCGGGCTGGCGATTTTCACGTACTGGTCGCCGCGTAGTGCTGCGAGGGTACGGTTTACGCTACTCAGACGGTTCTGCGCGGTGGCGATGCAGATTTCACCTTGTTGGATTTGCTGACGCAGGTGTGTGGCGTAGCTGTGCAAGGTACTGCGATCTATCTGGCGGGCGTCGTTATAACCGGGGCCGTCCGCTGACCGACACCACTTCACGAAAGCCTGCCAGCGATCACTGTGTGCTTTGACCGTAGCGAAGTGGCCGCCGGCAAACATATCTTTCAGCGCTTGTGGGCCGGCATAGCTGAGCTGACGGCCGTAGCCAAAGTTGCGGCCATCACGCCGGCCGACCAATGCCATCGGCTTCACCGTTTTCCGTGTCTTGCAGAAAGCGCAGCACCGCTTTCCAGTGGGCGCTGATCTTGTTCACTTGTTGCCAATGTGTGGGACGAATAATCAGGGCGTTTTGCTGATGCCGCAGCATTACTCCCTCTTCGCGCAGTTGGTGGATCAGTTGGCCGATGTCGACAGGCCCTAAGATGGGTGTGGCGACAACGGCGACAGTGGCGACATTCCTTGTACTTGCTGCTCTGAAGCTTGGCGACGAGGCGGCGACGGAAGTGGCGACACTCCGCAATGCAGGTCGTGTCTGATGCTGTGCCTGGTAACGGCGCACCGCGTCATTGAGGCGGAACATGGTGCACCTCGAATGTCTTCCCGTCAGGAGAGTCCAGCCAGCTATGTGAGATCAATTCGACCAGCAGCGTAATGGTGTGATGACTGCTCTTGCGGGCAAAGCGGGGGCCATTGCGATTGAGGTCGCGGACGGTGAATTGAGTCCAGCCTTTTTGCGTCAGCCAGCGCAATAGTCGATCCGCCTCCTCGCGTAACGTGTTGATGGGCTCTTGCTCCGTCAGGCGCTGGATTTCGGCCAGGTAGTAATCCATCAGCGTCGAGGCGCGCTGGATATGGGGTTCGTCCACTACATGCGTGTCTTCAATCACCGCCAATACCCCGGCGATACGCAGCACATTGGCTGCTGCTTTTCCGGCTACTGATTGAATGCCGGACAGCTCGCCAAACTCACCAGATTGGCATTCGATGGTGTTGTGAATATCGATCCAGGCAGTGCGAGCGCTGGGTGTCAGTTCCAGCCTGTCAGGGTTAAGTGAGCCGTCGTTGTGTAGCGACAGCGGCTTATCCAGCAGAGCGGTAATGCGCGCTTGATAGCGCTGCATCTTGGCATCTCGCGTCAGGTCGACTGCCTTGTACAAGCGCCGACCCACCAGGCGTTCGGGCCAACTGATCAGGCAGCGCCCAAGGATGCCTTGGCCAGTGATCATCCGGTCTGTGAGTAGCTGGTTGGCCAGGTAGGGTTGCAGCATCAGATGCAGGCTGAGAGGCGATCATAAGCTCGTAGGCTTTCGCCAGGCGTGGAGCGCGCCCGGTCTATGGGGCTGCCATCCCAGAGCGCTGACAGGGTGGTGATGGCCTTGAGTTGGTTCTCTTTGCTCATGGTGCTGCTGCCCAAAAACTGGCCGCCCTCATCGTTGAATAACCCCATGCTGGGCAAGCCCTGGCATAGGTTTTTGATCAGGGCTTCAATCGTGGGTTCGGCGATGATCAATCTGGGTGGGACGGGTTCGGATAACTCACGAGCTTCGTGCTTTCCTCGAATGGCGGCGCGATTGGATTTCAGTTGCTCCAAATACAGCATCCACTGTCGCCGCTCCCACTCACGTGCAGATGCTAGCGCCAGATGATCCACTGCGCTTTTACGATCACCTGACGATGCCACCGTCAGCATGTAGAGGGACAACGGATAAACACGGCCATCGAGCTGCACATTGGCGTGCGACTGGGTCACCAGGGCGGCAGTGGCTAACACCGATTGCGCAGCCATGGCGCAGGGCACGCCGATCACCTCGGCCATGCGTTGGACGGCTGGCCCTAATATCTGTCCCAACGCTTCGACCGGATATGCCAGCGGCTCGGGCCGGTATTCCAGCAGCGGCCGTGGCAGGTCGAACACTTCGCACAATTGCATCGTCATTCTCCTGGTGTTTCGAATTTCTCCCTCACTCTCCCCGCCACGGTTGTTGAGTGTTATCAGGGATCAAGGCCCCTGCAGCCTGTGAGGGTTGTCCACTTACGCGGGACGGGCGGCTCTTTACGACCGGGAGCTTGGGCATCTCATGATCTGGCCTCCTGAGCACCGATAACGGTGGGCGGGTGGAGGCTGCGCTGGCTGACGAGACCAGCGCCGCGAGATCCTGAGTCTGTTACAGGCAGTAATGCGATGACCAGGGCGTGCCTGACTGTCAGTCAGGTGCAGTCCATTCCGTGGGCTGCGGCACCATCATCTGCATTGCTGCTGCGGGTGACATCGGGGTTTGTCACGCCGATTGTCACTGGGACAAACGCTGCAATGTGTTGTCCGGCAAGGGCTGCGGCAGTGATTTCGGCGCCCGTCTCTTTCCTGGAGAAAGAGACGGGCGTGGGCTGCCGCATTTGCACTGTGGATAAGTTGGCTTCGATCACGTTGGGCGTGACTGCGCGCCTAATTGGAAGCGAGCGCGCATGGGCTGGGACCACCACTGTAGGGCGTAGCCTTAAAGATCCCTGGCTACCTGGGTAATGCTGTCGATGACAGCGCTCTACGGCTCTGGTGTAGCGCGTGCTCGGAGGGTGGTCAACCGTGTATGGGGTGGGGTTTTTAGGCGATGGATGTGTATGGAAGACGGTGGCTTTGAATGGACGGTGGGCCGTTCGTCGGTTTTTAAAGTGAGCCCCTGAGGACGGGAAGGCAAAGCCTTCCTGCCCTCAGGGGCTGGGCCTTAAAAGCTTGTGGGCGATGCAGATGGTGGCGACGGTCGCCGCTTTGTCGCCATGCGCAGGACCGCTAAATAAGTGGGTTGTCGCCAGTGTCGCCGCTGTCGCCAGTAAGAACTGATTAACGAAACGGGATGACGTTCCCGTTTTTGTTTTCATGAATGGCCGTCACCGACAAATTGCCGGTGGCGGCTTTTTGAATGTAGTCGCTCCACCAAGTCATCATCGGGCGTCTTCGCTCGATGTAGTCCGCTCGGTTGTACGCGCTTCGGACTTCGTCTTTGTCGACATGGGCGAGTGCGACTTCAATCAACTCCGGGTCCCATCCATGTTCGTTGAGGATGGTGCTGGCCATTGATCGCAGGCCGTGGCTGACCAATCGATCCTGGAAGCCCATACGCTTTAATGCCATGTTCGCGGTCTGGCTGTTTGCGTGTGTACGCGGATTTCGGTCGGCCGGAAATACATGTTCCCGGTGGCCGCTGTAGGGCTTGAGTGTCTCTAGCAGCGCGAGCGTCTGGTCGCTTAGGGGGATGGGGTGCGCACGGCGTTTTTCATGCGCTCCTTTGGGATGGTCCAGATGCGTTTCTCGAAATCTATTTCTGCCCAGGTCGTCCCGGCAGCCTCGGCAGGGCGAGTCATGGTGTGCAGTTGCCATTCGATCAGGCAGCGGGTGATGCGTTTGATGCTGGCGTTGGCAATCGCCAGCATAAGGTCGGGTAGTTCTTCGGGAGGAAGTGCCGGCATGTTTTCTTTTTGCGGCTTTTTGAAGGCTGCCCGAATGCCGCTGAGCGGGTTCGCGAAGATCAGTCCGCAGTTGACGCCGTAGGCCATGATTTCGTTGAGACGTTGGGAAAGTCGCTTGACCGTCTCCAGGCTGCCTTTGGCCTCGATGGGGCGTAGGAGCTTGATGATCATCGGCGCTGTGATGTCCGCGAGCGGCGTGGTTTTCAAGCTGGGGAACACATGCAGGGTGAGCGAGCGCCAGATGTCTTCGGCGTAGGCCGTGGTGACGGAGTGTTTTTTCAACTCGAACCAGGCGGTGGCCACATTCTCTAGTGTGTGTTCGTTCTGCGCTCGCTTGGCTTCGTTATCTGCCTTGCGCTGCACTTTGGGATCAATGCCCTGTGCCAGCAGTTCGCGCGCTTCAATCACCTTCTTCCTGGCGTTCGCCAGCGAGAGCTCCGGGTACGTGCCAAGTCCCATGTTGATGCGGTTTTTAGTAACCGGGTCGCGGTAGTTGAAGTTCCACAGCATCGAGCCATTGCTCCTGACGCGCAGCTGTAGGCCCTCACCATCGCTGAGGACGTAATCTTTATCTTTTGCCTTGACCGTCTTGAGCTGGCGGTCGGATAGGCGATGGGCTTGCGCAGGCATGAGAGCTACCTCTGACACCGTTTTGGTATTCCAAAAAATAGCACCAGAAAGCTTGGAATACCATTTGGAATACCAAAACGAGCGGAACTCAAAATGCCTCTGCGGAAGCCAACAGCCCTGAAACCCTTGATTTAACTGGATTTAAGGCACAAAAAAAGACGTCCGTGGACGTCTTTAGTTGATCAAATGGTGGAGCCGGGGGGATTTGAACCCCCGTCCGCCAGTACTCCGCTGTCGGTACTACATGCGTAGCCGTTTCTATTAAGTTAACCCTCAGCGACCCGAAGGGCAGGGTGCTTTGGGCGAGTTGTGTAAGTTTTAGCCGCTTCGTCCACAACGTACTGCACGGCGATTCTGTTCTATATGACAATCACTTTGGGTTTACAGACATCCCCTGGTGATTGCTGGACCCGAAGGTACCAGAAGCTCAGGTCTAAGGCTGCTTACGCAGCGATAGCGAATTCCTGGCCGTAGTTTTCGTCATTGGCAACTATAAGTAGTTGCAACAGTGGATTTACGAGTTCTGTTACCAACTCGGCATGCACCTAAAGTTTCGCGACCGGCGTCGAATCCTAAACGGCCCCGTGCTTGTAACTCGTTGTTTCTTAGTGAGTGACAAGCCTGTGCAGTGTACGCCAAACGGTCACCGAAGGCCAACCCGAAGGTTGGCCCTAATGCTTACTTGCCGCCTTTGTTGCTGTTTTGCAGGTCTTGCAGGGCTTTGTTGGTGACTTCGATGCACTGCTTATCATCGCCAGACGCGTGAAATGCCATGGCCTGGGAGACGACCGTGTCGATTTCGCCACTTTTGCCGGTGGTGTCGGTGGCCAGCGTCGCTTTGGCGTTGTTGAGTTTATCCAGATTGATCTGGCACAAGTCTTTGTCACTGCCGGCCGCGAAGACCGGGGACGCCAGCATCGCAGCGGTAATGAACAAGCCAGCAAGAGCGGAACGCTTCATAGGGTATCTCCTTGCGCAAAGGGCTCGACGCTGCTGGCGTTCAAGGGCTGCCAGCGACATCACTGATTGGCCTCGTTCGTTGAGGCCTATTCAAGTGACTGCATCGGCGCGCAGGGGTTCTGTTTTTTTTCAGGATTAGTGGGCGCGGGCCTGGGTAACGCGGTCTACGAGGTACACCAGCCCGTGATAATCAATGCCCCCATGCTGGCTCAAGCCGATTTCGCAGGTTCGGCTGGTGGAGATGCCTTCACTGCAATATTGCACGGCTTCCTTGAGGGAACGCAGTGAGTGGGCATTGAGTTCTGGTGTGGTAAAGCCCTTGTCGCCGGCAAACCCGCAGCAGTGAATGCCTTCCGGGATCACCACGGTTTTGGCGCAGCGGCGGGCAAGGTCGATCAGCGCCTGGCTTTCTCCCAGGTGTTGGGTACTGCAGGTGACGTGTACGGCGATCGGCGCTTCCTGGGGCATGAAATCCAGGCGGTCCATCAGGTGCGTGCGGATAAATCGCACGGGGTCGTAAAGATCCAGGCGGGTTTCGCCCAAGTCTTGCACCAGGCGCAAGGTACACGGGCTGGTATCGCAATAGATCGGGTCGAGGCCGCCGCGGCTGGCGTGGAGCAAGGCACCGATCAGTTCCTGGCGCTTGTGTTCTGCCTGTTCGGCGTAGCCTTTGGAGGCGAAGGGCTGGCCACAGCACAGACTGTCCTGATTGTCGGGAAAGACGACCTGATAACCAGCCTTTTCCAGCAGGCCACGGGTTTTGTCGTACAGCGACATTTGCTCTTTATCACCGGCCGCCGGGCCCATGGCACGTGAGACGCAGGCTGCCAGGTAGACCACCCGAGGCCGCTCATCCGTCACAGTTGGGCTGAACCGAATGGCCTTTTCCGGTTGTGGCATGGCGTTGCTCCACTGCGGAATTTGCCCCTTGGACAGTTTGGTCACCCTGGCAGACAGCTTCGCCAGGCGAGGTGCGCCGAGCAGCATGCGTGCACCATTGGCAACATGCAGGGTAAAGCGCGCACCTTGCAGTACCGTGGCGAAATGGGTGGCAAGCCATTCGGCGGTTTTCGTACGGTCGGCGTCACGGCTGCGCAGCTTTTTCACCAGGTCGCCGGTATTGATTCCCACGGGGCAGCGCTGGGCACATAACCCGGTGGCGGCGCAGGTGTCGATGCCTTGATAGTGGTAGGCGGCTTCCAGTTCGGTGGTGTCGACGCCGGTGCGTTTTTTCGCCTGGATGTCGCGCCAGATCACGATGCGCTGGCGCGGGCTCAACGTCAGGCCTTTAGAAGGGCACACCGGCTCGCAGAAGCCGCACTCGATGCACTTATCCACAAGCTCGTCGGCCGCAGGCAGTGGCTTGAGATGCTTGAGGTGGATCTGCGGGTCGTTGCTGAGCACCACGTCCGGGTTGAGAATGCCGTTGGGGTCGAGCAGGCGCTTGAGCTGCCACATCAGCTGGTAGGCATCGCTGCCCCATTCCAACTCGACGAATGGCGCCATATTGCGGCCGGTACCGTGCTCGGCTTTCAGCGAGCCGCCGAATTCGACGGCCACCAGTTGCGCCACGTCATCCATGAACGCTTGATAGCGTGTGACTTCTTCCGCGCTGTTGAAGCCTTGGGTGAATACAAAGTGCAGATTGCCTTCCAGGGCGTGTCCGAAAAGGATGGCTTCGTCGTAGTGGTGCTTGTCGAACAGTTCGATCAGACGGTTCACGCCGATGGCCAGTTGCTCGACAGGAAAAGTCACGTCTTCGATGATCACCGTGGTGCCGGTTTTGCGCACAGCACCGACGGCGGGAAAGGTGTCCTTGCGGATTGCCCACAGGCGGGCGTTTTCTACAGGGTCGTCAGTGAAGTCGACTTGTTTCTCTACGGGGAAAGCGGCCAGGGAGGCCATGATCAGCGCCAGTTGCTCGTGCAGTAAAGAGGGCGATGCTGCGCGGGACTCGATGAGCAGCGCACAGGCATTTTCCGACAGGTGCTGTACGAAGGCGGGCATGCCGGTTTGGTCTCCACCGAGCGCATGCTGCGTCGATCCAGCAACTCTACGGCTGAGACCGGCTGGGTTTTCAGCACGGTTACCGCGTTGCAGCATGTCTCGACATCCGGGAACACAATCAATGCCGACGCTTTGTTCGGATGATCGATCACGGTGTCGTAGGTCACTGCGCTGATAAAGCCCAGCGTCCCCTCGGAGCCGACCAGCAGATGGCTGAGGATATCCAGTGGTTCATCGAAGTCCACCAAGGCATTGAGTGACAGCCCAGTGGTGTTTTTCAGACGGTATTTGTGGCGAATTTTTGCGGCGAGTTCGACATTTGCCCGTGTCTCGCGACCTAGTGTTGCCAGGCGTTCAAGCAGCGCACTGTGCTGCTCACGAAAAGCGCTGATGCTGGCCGCATCTTCGGTGTCCAGGCAACTGCCGTCGGCCAGCACCAGACGAATCCCGGCCAAGGTGTGATAGGTGTTTTGCGCGGTGCCGCAGCACATGCCGCTGGCATTGTTGGCGACGATTCCGCCGATCTTGCAGGCATTGATCGACGCCGGGTCCGGGCCGATTTTTCGCCCGAAAGGCGCCAGCCAGGCGTTGGCCTGGGCGCCGATCACGCCGGGTTGCAGGCGAATCTGAGTGCCTTGCCCGCGAATCTCGCGGCCGTTCCAATTATCCCCCAGTACGATCAGCACCGAATCGCTTATCGCTTGCCCGGACAAGCTGGTGCCGGCCGCGCGGAAGGTTACCGGCACGCGCTCGCGCTGGGCCAGTTGCAGGAGCGCTACCACCTCGTCCTCCGACTCCACGCGGATCACCAGTTGTGGGATCAATCGGTAAAAACTGGCGTCGGTGCCGAATGCGAGTGTGGAAAGCGGGTCGTCGAAACGCCGATCTTTTGGGATCAGTTGTGCGACGTCAGCAAGGAAAGCAGCAGGCAGGCTCATTGATCCTCCAGAAATGGCTGACGCCGGAATCGTCATCCGGCGTCGGTTCTTACCCTATTACGTGCAGGTCTTAGTGCACCAGCATGCCGGTAAACCAGTAGGCCTGAGCCAGTGTGATCAGCCCGACGATCGTGGCGAAGAACAGGCTGTGCTTAAGGGTAAAGCGGAACAGGTCGGACTCTTTGCCCACCAGGCCGGTAGCGGCGCACGCCACTGCGATCGATTGCGGCGAGATCATCTTGCCGGTGACGCCACCGCTGGTGTTGGCGGCTACCAGCAGCGTGTCATTGACGCCGATCTGGTGCGCCGTAGTGGCTTGCAATGAGCTGAACAGGGCATTGGACGACGTGTCGGAACCTGTCAGAAAAACCCCCAGCCAGCCGAGGAACGGCGAGAAGAACGGGAAGGCAGCACCGGTGCCGGCCAATACCAGCGCCATGGTCGACGACATACCGGAGTAGTTGGTGACAAAGGCGAATGCCAGCACCATTCCGATGGACAGGATCGGCCAGCGCAGTTCGTAGAACGTTTCTTTTAAAGTGGTAAGACCAATCTTGATGTTTATTTTCAGTACCAGCATCGAGATCAGTGCGGAGAAGAAGATCGCGGTGCCGGTCGCTGAAATCGGGTCCAGCTTGAATACCGCTGGGATGGCAGTCGGGTTGGTCACGATGGGGGCGACCTTGACCACCAGTTGATCCAGGTGCGGAATCGCGAAGTTGAATACCCAGCTGTACATCGAACCGCCGGCGGCGAACATCGCCTTGAACGGTTTGAGCGTCCAGATAGTGACCAGTACCGTGAGGATCAGGAACGGCGACCAGGCCTTGAATATCTGTCCCAGGCTGTAAGGCGAGGCGACGGTGCTGCGTGGCAGTCCGAAGCCGCCGGCACTGGCGGTAATGGCTACGCCGGAGGTGGCTCCAGCAATCTGCGCGCCGGCGGTGCGCTTGGGTTGCCAGACTTTCAGGAACAGGGTCAGGGAAATCAGGCTGGCCAGGGCCGAGGTGATGTCCGGCAGTTCCGGGCCGATGAAGTTGGACGTGAAGTATTGGGTAATGGCAAAGCTCAAGCCCGCGACCAGCGCAGCCGGCCAGGTTTCACGAACGCCGCGCAGGCCATCCATCATGAACACCAGCCAGAACGGCACGAAAAGTGACAGCAGGGGCAGTTGGCGGCCGGTCATGGCGCCGATCTTGAACGCATCGATACCGGTCACTTGCCCCGCAACGATGATCGGAATGCCCAGGGCACCAAAGGCGACGGGCGCGGTGTTGGCAATCAGGCACAAGCCGGCGGCGTACAGCGGATTGAAGCCCAGGCCTACCAGCAACGCTGCGGTAATTGCTACGGGAGCGCCGAAACCGGCAGCGCCTTCCAGGAACGCGCCAAAGCAGAAGCCGATCAGCAACACCTGAAGGCGTTGGTCGTCGGTGATCGACAGCACCGAGCTGCGGATGATCTCGAACTGGCCGCTCTTGACCGTGAGTTTGTACAGAAATACCGCTGCGACGATGATCCAGGCGATCGGCCAAAGGCCGTAGGCAAAGCCGTAGCCGGCTGCGGCCAGCGCCATGTCCACTGGCATTTGGAAGGCAAAGATCGCCACCAGTATCGACAGTGCAAGGGTGATGCTGCCGGCCACGTGGCCTTTGAGGCGAAACACGGCCAGGGCCAGGAAGAAAAATACGATGGGAATAACGGCGGCCAATGCGGACAGGCCGAGGCTGCCGAGCGGGCTGTAAAGCTGTTGCCAGGTTTGCATATGGGGTGGCCCCTAATTGTTGTTGGTCAAGCACATCTGAGTCGACTTGGATAATTGGTAATACCAATTTACAATCGCTGGACGCTAGGTTAAAAGCCTTCGGGGGGATGTGTCAATTTGCCGCTCACGAAACTTTGGTCGCATGTTGGGCGGTAAGACCATCTGATCGGATGAATCGAGGCTGTTCTGATAGGTGCTGGAAGGGCGGTGATAGGCCAGAATAGAGGGCCCGGCGAGTGGTCGGGATGGTGGAGAGTGAGTTATGGGGTTTGATCAGGTGCGTCAGCGCCGTTTGTCTGACGATATTGTCGAGCAGCTTGAGGGGATGATTCTTGAGGGCACGCTGAAGTCGGGTGAACGTTTGCCGGCTGAGCGCGCTTTGGCTGAGAAGTTTGGCGTGTCGCGTCCGTCGCTGCGCGAAGCCATTCAGAAACTGGCCGCCAAGGGTTTGTTGGTGAGTCGCCAGGGTGGGGGCAATTATGTTGCCGAGTCACTGGGCTCGACGTTCAGTGATCCGCTGTTGCACCTGTTGGAAAACAATCCCGAGGCGCAGCGTGATCTGCTGGAATTTCGCCAGACTCTCGAAGCGTCCTGCGCTTATTACGCCGCGTTGCGTGCAACCGAGGTCGACCGTGAGCGGCTGACTGCTGCATTCGAAGCATTGCAGGATTGCTATACCCGCGTTGATGAAGTGAGCCGAGCGGAGGAGGGGGCTGCGGATGCAAGGTTTCACCTGGCCATTGCGGAGGCCAGTCATAACGCAGTGTTGCTGCACACCATTCGCGGCTTGTTCGACCTGCTCAAGCGTAACGTGGTGACCAATATCGGTGGTATGTATCAGCAGCGTACGGAGACCCGAGACATGCTGATCAGTCAGCATCGGGAGTTGTACCAGGCAATTATTGAGGGGCGAGCCGAGCAGGCGCGAGACGTCTCAACGCGTCATCTGGAGTATGTGCAGGAAGTATTGGCGGAGGTGCGTCAGGAGGTTCAGCGCGTGGCGCGTGCGGAGCGGCGTAAAGGGATGTAGCCGACGGACTTATTCCGAGGCTACATCATTGCAAGGATTACTCTTCCTTGCCCTTGTTGCGCACGGCACGATGCAGTTCGCGATTGGAGTCGCGTTCGCGCTCGGTATCACGCTTGTCGTATTCCTTCTTGCCCTTGCCCAGTGCGATCTCGCACTTGACCAGGTGCTTGCTCCAGTACCAGGACAGGCAGATGCAGGCGTAGCCTTTCTGCTGTACGGCGGCGGCGAGCTTTTCCAGTTCGCGCGCATTGAGCAATAGTTTGCGCGTGCGCACCGGGTCGGCAATTACGTGGGTGCTCGCGGTAGTCAGCGGGGTGATATGACTGCCCAGCAGCCATGCCTCGCCATCCTTGAGCAATACGTAGCTGTCGACCAGTTGCAGCTTACTGGCACGCAGACTCTTTACTTCCCAGCCGGCCAGGACCAGACCAGCCTCGAACCGATGTTCGATGAAGTAATCGTGTCGCGCCTTTTTATTTTGCGCGATGGTCCCTGTGGGGTGTTTCTTTTGTTTAGCCATAGGGGCGGCATTATAGGGAGTTGCGAGCGTGTCGGCTACGGTCAACCTGCGTGCTTGAGCGTGTTGGTCGAATCCCGGACAATGCGGGCAGTTCTTTGGTTTTTTTCTCTCGCGGATCGGGCTGTTCTTTCGCGATGTTTGCCGCTCAGCTGTGGAAATAACGCACACATGACGACGCATATTCAACGTTCGGCCCTGCTGCCCTATCCGGCTCAGGCGCTCTATGACCTGGTCAACGACGTGGCGCGTTACCCGGAATTCTTGCCTTGGTGTTCTGCGGCTGAGGTGCTGGAAAGCACTGATGAGCACATGGTCGCCAGCGTCGGGGTGGCGAAAGGTGGGTTGGGCCAGCACTTTGTCACGCGCAATGTGTTGGTGCCGGGCAAGTCCATTGAAATGAATCTGCAGGAGGGGCCTTTTACCCAGTTGCACGGTGTCTGGGTATTCAAGGCGCTGACCGACAAAGCCTGCAAGATCAGCCTCGACTTGTCGTTTGATTACGCTGGCCCGCTTGTGCGGGCTACATTGGGGCCTTTGTTCAATCAGGCGGCCAACACACTGGTAGATGCGTTTTGTCAGCGGGCCAAGCAACTGCATGGTTGAGATTGAGGTGGTGTATGCCGCTGCAGATCGCCAGGTCTTGCTGGCGGTGACGGTGGCGTCGGGTACAAGTCTGCGAGCGGCGGTGCAGGCGTCCGGAATTACAATGCTGTTTCCCGATCTGGATCTGGCTGATTGCCCTTTGGGGGTATTCGGTAAAGTTGTCGCGGATGCTGGCGCGCGCGTCGTGCAGCCAGGTGATCGCATTGAGATCTATCGCCCCTTGCTGGTTGATCCTAAAGAGGTGCGTAGATTGCGGGCGGCCAAGGCGGCGATGACCAGGCAGCAGAATTCATAAGCGTGTTAAATATCAGGCAACAAAAAGCCCGGCATGCCGG
>NZ_JADDUM010000178.1 GCF_015163715.1 Pseudomonas cyclaminis | reverse complement strand
GGCGCCCGGCAAACAGAAACCCATCCCCAGGCTTGAGCCGTGCGATAAAACCTTCCTCGACACTGCCCAGATTCTTGCCGCCGCCGCCCTTGCTCCAGAATTTCAACTGGATACTCGCGTCGCTGACAATGGTGCCCACACTCATGCGATGGCGGCGCGCCAAGCGGGCGTCGGGCACGCGCCAGATGCCCTGTTCGTCAGGCTCCACCCGGCGGTAATCCGGATAAGCGGTGAGCGACAGCCCGCCATGGCGCACAAACCCCAGCGCCCAGGCCCAATCCGCGTCCGTAAGGTGGTGATACGCCCAGGCACCGCGCACTTCCGCCAGCAATGCATCCGGCGTAAAGCCGCCGCCCAGGGCCATGCTCACCACGTGTTGTACGAGTACATCCAGCGGTTTGCAGGGTGATTCGCGGGCCTCGATGCGCCGCGCTGCAATTGCATCCTGGGCCGCCGCCGCCTCGACCAGTTCAAGGCTATGGGTCGGCACCAGCGTCACCCTCGATGGCCGCCCCGGCGCATGGCCGGAGCGCCCGGCACGTTGCATCAGGCGGGCGATGCCCTTGGCTGAGCCGATCTGCAACACCCGCTCCACCGGCAAAAAATCCACCCCCAGGTCCAGGCTGGAGGTGCAGACCACCGCCTTGAGCTGCCCGTCTTTCAGGGCGCGTTCTACCCAATCGCGGGTTTCCCGAGACAACGAACCATGGTGCAAGGCAATTACCCCGGCCCACTCCGGCCGCGCCTCCAGTAAGGCCTGGTACCAGATTTCCGACTGCGCCCGCGTATTGGTAAACACCAGGCAACTGCTGCTGGCCTCCACCTCGGCGACCACCTGCGGCAACATCTTCAAACCGATATGCCCGGCCCACGGGAAACGCTCGGTAACCAGTGGCAACAAGGTGTCGACTTTCAGCTGTTTGGCCGTTTGCCCTTGCACATTGATTCCGCCGCCCTGTGGGACCAATACCTCCAGCGCGTGGGGCTGATTACCCAGGGTCGCCGAAATCCCCCACACCATCAGGTCAGGGTGCCAGCGCCGCAGCCGCGCCAACGCCAATTGCAGCTGTACGCCGCGCTTGTTGCCGATCAACTCATGCCATTCATCCACCACCACCATGCGCAGGTGCGCCAGGCTTGTCTCACTGTCGGCGCGGGCGAGCATCAGGGTCAGGCTTTCCGGGGTGGTGATCAGTACGGTGGGTTGGCGCCGGGTTTGCCGGGCGCGCTCGCTGCTGCTGGTATCGCCCGTGCGCAGGCCGACGCTCCACGGAATCTGCAAGGTCGCCAGCGGCGCTTCAAGGGCGCGAGCCGTGTCGGCGGCCAGCGCACGCATCGGCGTGATCCACAGCACCGTCAGCGGCTCGGCAGGCGGTTTGCGTTTGCCCGTGGCAGGCGGTCTGGTGATAGCGAAGCGATTGAGGGCGGCAAACCACAGTGCGTAGGTTTTACCCGCGCCAGTGCTGGCGTGCAGCAGCCCTGACTGGCCTTGCTTGACTGCTTGCCAAACCGCTTTCTGGAAGTCGAACGGCTTCCAGCCCTTGGCGGCAAACCATGTCTTGGCGAAGTCGTGGGGTTTTGCCATGCGGCGGCTGACGCTCTGGAAGGTCTCTTCCCACAGACCCTCCAGGCACCGCAAAGGTTTACTTCAAATTGCCACTCAGGAATTGCTGCAGCCGCTCGCTCTTCGGATTGCCCAACACATCCTCAGGCGCGCCTTGTTCTTCGACCAGGCCCTTGTGCAGGAACAGTACCTGGCTCGACACCTTGCGCGCAAAGCTCATCTCGTGGGTGACCATGATCATGGTGCGGCCTTCCTCGGCCAGGCCCTGGATCACCTTCAACACTTCGCCCACCAGCTCCGGGTCGAGCGCCGAGGTGGGTTCGTCAAACAGCATCACCTCCGGCTCCATGGCCAATGCGCGGGCGATGGCCACCCGTTGCTGCTGGCCACCGGAGAGAAATGCCGGGTACTGATCGGCCACCCGCGCTGGCAGGCCGACCTTGTCCAGGTAGCGACGGGCACGGTCCTCGGCGTCCTTTTTGCTGCAGCCCAACACCCGGCGCGGGGCCATAGTGATGTTTTCCAGCACGCTCATGTGGCTCCACAGGTTGAAGTGCTGGAACACCATCGCCAGCCGCGTGCGCAGGCGCTGCAATTCGGCGTCGTCGGCCACGCGCATGCCGTGGCGGTCGCTGACCATGCGGATCGGCTTGCCGTCGAGGGTCATGGCGCCGTCGTTGGGGGTTTCCAGGAAGTTGATGCAGCGCAAAAAGGTGCTTTTGCCCGAGCCGCTGGCGCCGATCAGGCTGATCACGTCACCGGTCCTGGCCTTCAGCGAGACACCTTTGAGCACCTCATTGTCGCCATAGCTTTTATGCAGGCCTTCAACGGTCAATTTGTACATGGGGCGTGCATCCTCAAGGCGAAAGTAGGTAGCCGCTGCGGTAGGCCTCTGAGCCGGCGACATGGGCGATGACCATCCCGGCAGTGGCCATGCGGCGCAGCGAACGGGCGTAAAGCAGGCCTGCGTGATGGCAGTGCACGGGCGTTACGCGGTCGGTAATGGGGTCGATGATTTCAGCAATCAGTTGCCCGGCTTCCAGGTACTCACCGGGCAGGGCACTGAACACCAGCAGGCCGCCCACGGGCGTCGCAACGGGTTCGACGCCAGCCAGTGGGGTGGCCGGGCAGGGCAGGTCGGGCAAGGGCGCCGCTTCGCCACTGATCGCGCCGAAGTGAATCAGGTAGTCGATGATCGCCTGGCAATCGAGGCCCGCCAGGCCGTGGTTGACGTCGCCCTGACCGCGCAGTTCGACCGTCACCGAAAAGCTGCCCATGGGAATCGGGAAGCGTTCGGCAAATCGTTGCTGCAACTGCCACCAGACCAGGGTGAAACACTCATCGAACGACTGCCCGCCAGAGTCGGTGGCCAGTAAATTGGCTTCCGAGCCTAGATAACGCGCCAACGGCTCCACCTGCGGCCAGGCCTCAGGCGTGGTGTACAGGTGCGCCACGGCTTCGAAATCGCAATGCAGGTCCAGCACCATGTCGGCGTCGCACGCCAGGCGTTGCAGCACCAGCCGTTGAGACTGCAATTGGGTTGCGGCGGTTTGCCCGGCGAGGGCGCTGCTCAATGCGGCGCGAATCAGCTCGACATTGTTTTGCGGATCATCCCCGAGCAGCGCCTCGACCTGGTTACCCACCTCTTCACTGAGGTCGACAAACAGGCGATTGAAGTTCTGCCCGCTTTCCAGCTCGTAGCGGCCCAGAGGGATATCCATCAACACCTGTTCCAGACCCACCGGGTTGGCGATGGGCACCACTACGATCTCGCTCAACAGCCGTCCGGCCGCCGCCAATTCGGCGAGGCGCACCTTCAGGTGCCAGGCCACCAGCATGCCGGGAAGTTCATCGGCATGCAGCGAGGCCTGGATGTAGACCTTGCCTGCGGCCTGCTGCGGGCCGAAGTGGAAACTGTGGATCTGCCGCGCCGTGCCCGGCACCGGCGCAATCAGTTCATGTCGCTGATGACGCATGAAGGCTCCTTAATGGCTCGGCCCGAGAAAGGCCAGCCAGCGACGTTCCGCCAGCCGAAACAGGCCGACCAGGGCAAAGGTCACGGTGAGGTAGATCAGCGCAGCAATGCCGAACGATTGAAAAGTCATGAAGGTCGCCGAGTTGGCATCCCGAGCGACTTTGAGGATGTCCGGGATCGTCGCGGTAAACGCCACGGTGGTCGAGTGCAGCATCAGGATCACTTCGTTGCTGTAGTACGGCAACGAGCGGCGCAGTGCGGACGGCATGATCACATAGGCGTAGAGCTTCCAGCCGCTGAGGCCGTAGGCCTTGGCCGCCTCGACTTCACCGTGGGCCATGCTGCGGATCGACCCGGCGAAAATCTCCGTGGTGTAGGCGCAGGTGTTGAGGGCGAAGGCCAGGATGGTGCAGTTCATTGCATCGCGGAAAAACGCATCCAGCACCGGTTGGGCACGTACGGCGGCGATGCTGTAGATGCCGGTGTAACAGATCAGCAACTGGATATAGAGCGGCGTACCGCGAAACAGGTAGGTGTAGAACTGCACCGGCCAACGCACCCAGCGCTTGCGCGATACACGGGCGATGGACAGTGGGATCGACACCAGGAACCCGATCACCAATGCGGCGCTGAGCAACCACATCGTCATGGCCAGGCCGGTGATGTGCTGGCCGTCGCTGTAAAGGAACGGGCGCCAGTATTCCTGCAAGAGTTCGATCATCGCACTGCCTCCCGGGAGCCTGCGGAGTAGCGACGTTCAAGACGGCGCAGGACAAAGTTGGAGGCGCTGGTGATCGCCAGGTAGATCAGCGCGGCCAGCACCAGGAAATAGAACAACTGGTAAGTGCTTTTGCCCGCGTCCTGGGCCGCTTTGACCAGGTCCGCCAAGCCAATGATCGACACCAGCGCAGTGGCCTTGAGCATCACCATCCAGTTATTGCCGATACCAGGCAGGGCAAAACGCATCATTGCGGGAAGGTCACGTAGCGAAACCGCTGGCCGCGCTTGAGCCCATAGGCGGTGGCAGCTTCCAACTGGCCACGGGGCACGGCGAGAATCGCGCCGCGAAAGGTCTCGGTGAAGTAGGCACCGTAGATAAAGCCCAGGGTGATCACCCCGGCGCTGAATGGGTCGATCTCGATGTACTCCCATTCCATAAAGTCGGTCAGGCCGGTAAGCCAGGTTTGCAGGCTGTAGAAAATCAGCAGCATCAGCACCAGGTCAGGCACGCCACGGATCAAGGTGGTGTAGAGCTGGGCGGGAATGCGCAGGAAGGGCAGGCTGGAGAGTTTGGCGCTGGCGCCGAGCAGGCCGAGCAACACGCTGACGGCCAGGGACAGCACCGACAACTTGAGGGTCATCCAGGTGCCCTGCAGCAACAGCGGGCCGAAACCCTTCAAGCTGAACGCGCTCAGCCCGAGGGTTTGCAACAGATCTTCGAACATAAATCAGGACCTATGGCGATAAAAAAGCGCCCCCTCCAGTGGAGGGGCGCCCCGGGCATTACTTGCCGCTGTACAGGTTCAGATCGCCAAAGTGTTTCTTCTGGATAGTGGCGTAGGTGCCATCATCGTGTAACGCTTTGATACCTTTATCCAAAAGTGCCTTGAGTTCAGTGTTACCTTTTTTGATACCGATCGCGGTTTTCGACGGCAGCAATGGGTCGTCAATGGCCGCGCTGACTTCGTAGCCGGCACCGGCTGGCGACTTCAGGAAGCCCAGTTCGGCTTGCAGCATGTCCTGCACGGATGCATCGAGACGGCCGGACGTCAGGTCAGCATAAACCTGGTCCTGGTTGGCGTAGGCCTTGGTGGTCACACCGGCCTTGTCCAGCACAGCCTTGGCGTAGGCTTCCTGGATGGTGCCTTGCTCATAGCCCACGGACTTGCCCTTGAGGGACTCAGGTGTCGAAAAGCCAGCGCCTTTCTTGAACACCAGCGAGGTGGGGCCGGAGAACAGCTCGTTGGAGAAGTCGATGGCCTTTTCACGCACCGGGGTCACGGTCATGGACGAGATCACGCCGTCGAACTTGTTGGCCTTCAGGCCTGGGATCATGCCGTCGAAGTCACTTTCGACCCATTTGCACTTGACCTTCAGCTCAGCACAGATGGCATTGCCCAGGTCGATATCGAAGCCCACCAGGCTGCCGTCGGCAGCTTTGGATTCGAATGGCGCGTAGGACGGATCGACACCAAAACGCAATTCCTTGTATTCCTTGGCCAGCGCGGTACCGGCGGCCATGCACAGAGCCAGTGCAGAAAGGGTCAGCAATGCTTTTTTCATTATGTAATCCCTGGAAACCAAGATAAGCGCTTGTGGCGCGTTTAGGACTGTTACTGAACGGTGTCAGACGGATCACAAGTAGCAATTTCTGCACCATAGTTCCGAATGAGCGTTTTAAAAGGTGGGAATAGCGAATCTTCAGTGTAGGAGATGCCCGAAAGTGGGCGCGGGAAAATGAGCGCACCATTTCGGGTCGAAAGGAAATTCAAAGAGGGGGTTTATGTCAGGTCAGGAGGTCCTGCAGGGTGGCCAGGTTGTCGGCTTCTTCCACCGCCTTGTCCTGCCGCCAACGCAACATCCTGGGAAACCGCACGGCAATCCCGCTCTTATGGCGCTTGGACAGGGCAATCCCTTCAAACCCCAGCTCGAACACCATGCTGGGCGTCACGCTGCTGACCGGGCCGAATTTCTCCACCGTGGTCTTGCGCACAATCGCGTCGACCTTGCGCATTTCCTCGTCGGTCAGCCCGGAATACGCCTTGGCAAACGGCACTAGCGTGCGCTCGGTGCCGGGCGGGCCGTCCCACACGGCAAAGGTGTAGTCGCTGTATAAGCTGGCGCGCCGGCCATGCCCGCGCTGGGCGTAGATCAACACGGCGTCGACGCTGAACGGGTCGACTTTCCACTTCCACCACAGGCCCATGTCCTTGGTGCGGCCCACGCCGTACAGGCCCTGGCGATTCTTGAGCATCATGCCTTCGACGCCGAGGCTGCGGGAGGCTTCACGTTGTTGCGCAAGGTCTTGCCAGGTTGCACCCGTCAGCAGCGGTGAGGGCTGCAACACAGGTTGATTGCACTGGGCAATCACCTGCTCCAGCTGTGCACGGCGTTCGGCCTGGGTGTGGTTGCGCCAGTCATCGCCCTCGTGTTCCAGCAGGTCGTAGGCCAGGACTGCGACCGGCGCATCCTCCAGGACCTTTTTACTCAGGGTCTTGCGGCCGATACGTTGTTGGAGCAGGGCGAAGGGTTGCACTGAGTCTTTCCACACGACGATTTCGCCGTCGATCACCGTGCCATCGGGCAGGCCACTCACCAGGCTGTGGAGTTCGGCAAACCGGTCAGTCACCAATTCTTCGCCGCGGGACCAGATCCACAGGCGCCCGTCACGCTTGACCAACTGCGCACGAATGCCGTCCCACTTCCACTCCACCTGCCAGTCCGCTGGAGAGCCGAGCAGGGCATCGAATTGCTCCACTGGCTGCGACAACCCGTGAGCGAGAAAAAACGGATACGGCTGTCCGCCTCGTTGTGCATGTTCGTCGGACGATTCGGCGGCGATCAGCTTGAGGTAGCCTTGGGGTGTAGGGCGATTGGATAGATCGGTGTAGCCCACCAGCCGCTGGGCCACGCGCTTACTGTCCAGCCCGGCCATGGCCGCGAGGGCACGAGTGACCAACAGTTTTGACACGCCAACGCGAAAGCTGCCGGTGATCAATTTGATGCACACCATCAGGCTCGGTTGATCCAACTGTGCCCATAAAGCCGGGAGGCGCTCGGCCAAGTCCAGGGGCGAGAGGCCGCGCAGGGGCAGGAGTTTGTCTTCCAGCCACACGGCCAGGCCGTCTTCTGAGGTGTAGGTCGATTCCGGTAACAGCAGGGAAATCGTCTCGGCCAGGTCACCCACCGACTGGTAGCTTTCTTCGAACAGCCACGGCTCGATGCCGGACGCTTCGGTGGCCATGTCTCGCAGCAGGCGCGTCGGCACCAACTGCCGAGGGCGTCCGCCGGACAGGAAATACACCGCCCATGCCGCATCCTCGGGCGGTGCTTGCAAGAAGTAGGCTTGCAGGGCCGCGAGCTTGGCGTTGCTGGAGGTGGTGGCGTCGAGGTTGGCGTACAGCTCGGCGAATGCCCTCATGCGCTGGCCTCTTCTTCGTCATCACCGTATTCGGTGGTGAAACCCTGGGCATCCAGGCCTTTTTCCTGCAGGTGGCGTACCAATACGCCGACAGAACCGTGGGTCACCATCACCCGTTCTGCGCCGGTTTGTTCGATGGCCCACAACAAGCCCGGCCAATCGGCGTGGTCCGACAGTACAAAGCCTCGGTCCACTCCGCGCCGCCGCCGCGTGCCGCGCAGGCGCATCCAGCCGCTGGCGAACGCGTCGCTGTAGTCGCCGAAGCGCTTGATCCAACTGCTGCCACCGGCGGAGGGCGGTGCGATGATCAAGGCTTGGCGCAGCAGTGGGTCGGTCTTGGTGAAGTCCCCGGCGTAGAGCGTGTCGGGGATATAGATGCCGGCCTCGCGGTACACCCGGTTCAGCGGTTCGACCGCACCGTGGGTGAGGATCGGGCCGATGCTGGCGTCGATGCCATGCAGGATGCGCTGGGCTTTGCCGAAGGAATAGCAGTACAGCACGCTGGCCTTGCCGGCGGCGATATTGGCCTGCCACCAGTCGTTGATCCCGGCAAAAATCTGCGCCTGGGGCTGCCAGCGGTAGATCGGCAGGCCAAAGGTGGATTCGGTGATAAAGGTGTGGCAACGCACCGGTTCGAAGGGCGCACAGGTGCCATCGGGCTCGACTTTGTAATCGCCGGACGCCACCCAGACTTCACCCTGGTATTCGAGGCGCACCTGGGCTGAACCGAGTACATGCCCGGCCGGATGGAAACTCAAGGTCACACCGTGGTGCAGCAGTTTCTCGCCATAGGCCAGGGTTTGCAGGTTGATGTCCTGGCCCAGGCGCGAGCGCAGGATACCTTCGCCGGGTGCGGCGGCCAGATAATGCTGATTGCCGGTGCGGGCATGGTCGCCGTGGGCGTGGGTGATGACGGCGCGTTCTACCGGGCGCCAGGGGTCTATGTAGAAATCGCCAAAGGGGCAGTAGAGACCTTCGGGACGGGCGATGACAAGGTCCATGGAAGCGTGCCGGGGGCGATGGGCTTATGAGTAGGAGGAGAATGAGCCTGGAGAAGTTCTATCTAAATGTAGAGAGCCAAAATGTGGGAGGCCCCACTACCTCTTCGACGTAGCGCTGTCGCGCAGCAAACTGGGCGCGCCTACGAAATCTGCGGCTCAATAAGTCGGCTTCACGCGGTTTGAGTGTGGGAGGGGCGGTGCGACGATTCGACTTGCCCCCGATGGCGATGGGTCTGAGTACATATCCGTTGTTTAGGTAACGGCCACCTAGGGTTCCGCTTTTACAGCGGCTCACTTTTTGGAAGAGCCCAAAA
>NZ_JADDUM010000177.1 GCF_015163715.1 Pseudomonas cyclaminis | reverse complement strand
CCCCCTCCCACACTTGACCGCATTCCCAAGGAAGTACTCGGTCAAAATGTGGGAGGGGGCTTGCCCCCGATAGCGGCGACTCGATTATGGATCAGCCCCCGCGCACCATATCCACGTGGGGAATCCCGACTTCAAGGAACTCCTCGCTGACGATCTTGAAGCCCAATCGCTCATAGAACGGCGCCGCATACACCTGCGCACTGAGGAACTGCTTGGCCTGGCCACGTTGCTCGGCCACGCCGATCACCGCTTCCATCAGCTTGTCACCGACCTTCAGGCCGCGCCAATCCTTGAGTACGGACACGCGCCCGATCTCGCCACTGGGCAGCAGCCGAGCGGTGCCAATCGGAAAGTCGCCTTCAAACGCGAGGAAATGCACCGCATCAGCGTCGTCCGCGTCCCACTCCAGCTCGGGCGGAACCGATTGTTCAGCGATAAATACCGCTTCACGAATGCGCCGAATCTCGGCGATATCCTTATGCCAGTCCGCGACACTTACGTGAATCTTATTCATCGGCAAATCCCAGGCTGCCCTGCTTGACCAGCTCGCACAGCAGGTCGCGGCCGTCTTCGTCGGCGAGCCACTCACCCAGGTTTTCGCTGTGCAGCGCATCGGCGGAGCACACCAGTTTCAGCAGCTCACGCAGTTTGCCGGGCAGGTAACGGCTCTGGCCGCTGGCGAACAGCAGCACGTCATCGTCCACTTCGGACCAGGCCATGCGTGCGCTTGGGTTGCGTACCAGGATCGCGCCGTCTTGCAGGGTGCTGATGAAGTCGTCTTGCCCCAGCTCTTCGCCGGCAACCAGTTCCGGGTAGCGCGGTTCGGTCATGAACTGGCCGAACCAGGTCAGCAGCATGCGCTCGTCGCTCATGTGCTCGGCCAGCAGGCTCTTGAGGCGGTCGAGGGCGTCGCTCTGGATCTGATGCGGGTCGCTGACCGGCTGGGCGTCTGCGTCGGTGTAGCGCTCTTCGTCGGTCAGGTACTGGGCGAGGAAGTCGGTGAAGTGGGTCAGCACTTCGGCGGCGCTCGGTGCACGGAAGCCGACCGAGTAGGTCATGCAGTCATCTTCGGCGATGCCGAAGTGCGCCAGGCGAGGCGGCAGGTAGAGCATGTCGCCCGGTTCCAGCACCCATTCGGCGGTTTCTTCGAATTCAGCCAGGATGCGCAGGTCGGCGTGTTGCAGCAGCGGGCTTTCGGAGCTGCACATCTGGCCGATCTTCCAGTTGCGCTTGCCTTGGGCTTGCAGCAGGAACACGTCGTAGTTGTCGAAGTGCGGACCAACGCTGCCGCCCGGTGCGGCGAAGCTGATCATCACATCGTCGATGCGCCAGCTTGGCAGGAAGCGGAACTGCTCCAGCAGCTCGGCCACTTCCGGCACGAACTGGTCGACCGCCTGCACCAGCAGGGTCCACTCGCGCTCAGGCAGGCTGGCGAAGGCATCTTCGGCGAACGGGCCGCGACGCAGTTCCCACGGGCGCTCGCCGTGCTCGATCACCAGGCGCGATTCGACTTCTTCTTCCAGGGCCAGGCCGGCCAGTTCGTCGGCGTCGATCGGGCTTTCGAAATCAGGGATGGCCTGACGGATCAGCAGCGGTTTTTTCTGCCAGTAGTCGCGCAGGAATTCCCGTGCCGTGATGCCGCCCAGAAGTTGAAGAGGGATGTCAGGATTCATGTGTAACCTATTGAAAGAAAGCACTTTTAAGACTGGAATAAAAACGCCCGGCGCGGCCGGGCGTCTCAAGGGTCTTGCGATGATCAGATGCGCTTGGCTTGCTCTACAGCATTGCCGATGTAGTTGGCCGGGGTGAGCAGTTTCAGCTCGGCCTTGGCGGCGGCTGGCATGTCCAGGCCGTCGATGAAAGTTTGCAGTGCGTCGGAGGTGATGCCCTTGCCGCGGGTCAACTCTTTCAGCTTCTCGTACGGGTTCTCGATGTTGTAGCGGCGCATCACGGTCTGGATCGGCTCGGCCAGGACTTCCCAGCAGGCGTCCAGGTCAGCGGCAATTTTCTGCGCGTTGAGTTCCAGCTTGCTGATGCCTTTGAGGCTGGCTTCGTACGCGATCACGCTGTGGGCAAAGCCCACGCCGAGGTTGCGCAGTACGGTGGAGTCGGTCAGGTCGCGCTGCCAGCGGGAGATCGGCAACTTGCTGGCCAGGTGCTGGAACAGGGCGTTGGCGATACCGAGGTTGCCTTCGGAGTTTTCGAAGTCGATCGGGTTGACCTTGTGCGGCATGGTCGACGAACCGATTTCACCGGCAATGGTGCGCTGCTTGAAGTAGCCCAGGGAAATATAGCCCCAGATATCGCGATCAAAGTCGATCAGGATGGTGTTGAAGCGCGCAATGGCGTCGAACAGCTCGGCGATGTAGTCGTGCGGCTCGATCTGCGTGGTGTACGGGTTGAAGCCCAGGCCCAGTTCGTCTTCGATGAAGGCGCGGGCGTTGGCTTCCCAGTCGATTTCCGGGTAGGCGGAGAGGTGGGCGTTGTAGTTGCCCACGGCGCCGTTGATCTTGCCCAGCAAGGGTACGGCAGCCACTTGAGCGATCTGACGCTCCAGGCGGTACACCACGTTGGCCAGTTCTTTGCCCAGGGTGGTCGGCGATGCCGGTTGACCGTGGGTGCGCGACAGCATCGGCACGTCGGCGAAACGAATCGCCAGTTCGCGGATGGCTTCGGCGGTCTGGCGCATCAGCGGCAGCATCACGTCATCGCGGCCTTCACGCAGCATCAGGGCGTGGGACAGGTTGTTGATGTCCTCGCTGGTGCAGGCAAAGTGGATGAATTCGCTGACCTGGGCCAGTTCCGGCAGCTTGGCCGCCTGCTCTTTGAGCAGGTATTCAATGGCTTTGACGTCGTGGTTGGTGGTGCGCTCGATCTCTTTCACACGCTCGGCGTGCTCCAGGGAGAAGTTTTCCGCCAGGGTGTTGAGCACAGCGTTGGCTTCGGCGGAGAACGCCGGCACTTCGCTGATGGCGGGGTGAGCGGCCAGGCGCTGGAGCCAGCGCACTTCAACCAGAACACGAGCACGGATCAAGCCGTATTCGCTGAAAATAGGGCGCAGGGCCTGGGTTTTGCCGGCGTAGCGGCCGTCAACAGGGGAAACCGCAGTGAGCGAAGAGAGCTGCATGGGGTGTTCTCGGACAGTCGGGCAACGAAATGGGGCGCGTATCATACATGAAAAAATCCGCCGGTCCGTCGCCAACTGACCGGCGTATTACGCGTAACGGCTTGAAAATAGCCTGTTGCTGCGACTTATTCGTTGCGCATCAACGGGTAAAGCTCTTTGAGCAATTTGCGTCGGCTGATCACCAGCTGCCAGCGATGACCGCCCAACTGGCGCCATAACCGCGCCGAACGAATACCGGCCAGGAGCAGGGCGCGGATTTTCGAGGCGTTGTTCGGTTGCTGCAGGTTGCGCATGTCGCCGTGGACCTGGATCCGCTGGCGCAAGGTGCTCAAGGTGTCCTGGTACAGCGCGCCGCAGGCGGCGATCACGTTTTCGTGGGCCGGGCCGAAGTGTTCCACCTGGGACTGGATCTGTGGCAGGCGCTTGCCGATGATTTCCAGCATGTCGTCGCGCTTGGCCAGTTGGCGCTCCAGGCCGAGCATCGACAAGGCATAGCGCAGCGGTTCACGCTGCAGGGTGCTCGGGTCGCGCTCCAGGGCGCCGATCAGTGCGCGGTAACCTTCGCGCAGTGCCAGGTCGTCGCCACCGTAGACTTCCAGGGTGTCCTTGGGGTCGCGGATCAGCAGGCTGCCAAGCATGCAGGTCAGGCCCGCTTCGGTGACCTGGCCGGTCTTGGCGATCTTGTCCACCAGCACGGCGGAGAGAAATACCCCGCCGAGTGCCGTCAATTGCTCCTGGGTCGGGCTCATGCCGGGTTGCTCCAGGCTTGCGCGACTTCAATCACGCCGCCGCCCAGGCAGATTTCGCCGTCATAGAACACCACGGACTGGCCAGGGGTGACCGCACGTTGCGGGTCATCAAAGGTCGCACGGTAGCCGGTAGCGGTTTTTTCCAGGGTGCAGGGTTGGTCGCTCTGGCGATAACGCACTTTGGCGGTCAGTCGGCGCGGCGTGCTCAGGTCGATCGGGTTGACCCAATAAATCTCCGAAGCCAACAGCGCGCCGGAGAACAGCAGCGGGTGTTCGTTGCCCTGGCCGACGATCAGCACGTTGTTTTCCAGATCCTTGACCAGCACGTACCACGGCTCTTCACCGGCGTCTTTCAAGCCACCGATGCCCAGGCCTTGGCGCTGGCCGATGGTGTGGTACATCAGGCCGTGGTGGCGGCCGATGACTTCGCCTTCGGTGGTCTTGATTTCGCCCGGTTGTGCCGGCAGGTATTGCTTGAGGAAGTCGCTGAAGCGGCGCTCGCCGATAAAGCAGATCCCGGTGGAATCTTTCTTCTTGGCGGTGGCCAGGCCATGTTTCTCGGCGATTCTGCGCACTTCGGGCTTTTCCAGCTCGCCGACCGGGAACAGGGTCTTGGCGATCTGTTCACCGCCGACGGCGTGCAGGAAGTAGCTCTGGTCCTTGTTCGGGTCCAGGCCCTTGAGCAGTTCGGTGCGCTCGTCGATATCGCGACGACGCACGTAGTGGCCGGTTGCAATGAGGTCTGCGCCGAGGATCATGGCGTAATCAAGGAACGCCTTGAACTTGATTTCGCGGTTGCACAGGATGTCCGGGTTCGGCGTGCGCCCGGCTTTGTATTCGGCCAGGAAGTGCTCGAACACGTTGTCCCAGTACTCGGCGGCGAAGTTGGCGGTGTGCAGCTTGATACCGATCTTGTCGCAAACGGCCTGGGCGTCCGCCAGGTCGTCCATGGCGGTGCAATATTCCGTTCCATCGTCTTCTTCCCAGTTCTTCATGAACAGGCCTTCCACCTCATAACCCTGCTCCATGAGCAGAACGGCGGAAACGGAAGAATCCACGCCGCCGGACATGCCGACGATGACGCGCTTCTTTTGTGTGTCAGAAGGGGCTGGATCACGCATAGGGTTTCAACGGGTGTCTTGAAAAAGGACGCGATTCTAGCAGGCCTGGGCCCGCAAGGCTAAAGAGAAGGGCGGATCAATTCGAGACTGTGGCAGTGGCCGGCCAGATAATCATCGATACAACGGATGATCAGCTCGCTGCGCCAGTCGTCGCGCACGGCCATCAGCTCGTCACGGGTCAGCCAGCGGGCGCGGAGGATGCCGTCGTCGAGTTGATAGCCGGGGTGGTGTTTCAGTGCCTTGGCAATGAAGCAGACGCGTTGATAGGTAACCCCATTGCTGGGTGCGGTGTACAGATAGATGCCGACGATGCCGGTGGCTTCGACGTCCCAGCCGGTTTCTTCGAGGGTTTCGCGCACGGCGGCTTCGGTGAGGGTTTCATGCGGGTCGAGGTGGCCGGCCGGCTGGTTGAGCACGGCGCGGCGCCCTTGAGTTCCTCGACCATAAGGAAGCGGCCGTTGTCTTCGACGATGGTGGCGACGGTGATGTGGGGTTGCCAGGTCATGGTTGCCTCGATTCTGGATGCGACGTGATCGTTGGTCAGGATTGCAGTCAATGTGGGAGCGGGCTTGCTCGGTGAAGGTGCATAAGCAATCTGCATGATGCGTCTGACATTTTATGATTTTACCGATTTCAGCCAGGGGCGCAGCTTATCTCTCCAGAACCATCAGTCCGGAGAGCGACATGAACCCGATTGCCCACAAAAGCTACGAAGCGCGCCTTACATCGCCACTTCCCATCGCCTTCATCCTGCTGTGGAGTTCCGGCTACATCGGCGGTGCGTTCGGTGTGCGTTATGGCGAGCCCTTCACCATGACGTTCTATCGGTTTGCCTTGGCTGCCCTGGTGTTCCTGGGCGTGGCGCTCGCCATCAAGGCCGAGTGGCCCAAGCGGCTCACACCTTACCTTCACGCTGCTGCCGTGGGCTTGCTCTTGCAGGCACTGCAATTTGGCGGCCTCTACACCGGGATAAGTCAGGGCGTCCCAGCTGGGCAAGCTGCGCTGATTGTCGGGTTGATGCCCGTATTTGTCATGATCGGCGCCTACTTCTGTCTGGGCGAGCAATTGAGCTGGCGCGACTTGCCGGGCTCGATCCTAGGTGTGGGCGGTGTGGTCATTGTGGTTGGCAGTAGTTTTTTTGGCACTGAGGCGTCAATAGGAGGTTATGGCGCGGTTGGGCTGGCGCTACTGGGCATCACCCTTGGCACGCTTTATCAGAAACGCTTCCTCGGCGGCGTCAACCTGTGGGTGGGTTGCTTCATTCAGATGGTCACCGCATCGCTGGTCATGTTGCTGCTGGCCTATGTCACCGAGACCATGCAGGTGACGCAGTGGGTGCCTTTCGCTGCTTCGGTGGCGTGGATCACCGTAATGAACTCGGTCGGCGCACTGACCCTGCTGTACCTGATGATTCGCCGGGGTGAGGCGAGTAAGGCGACGAACTTGTTTCATGTGATTCCGGCGGTTACGCAGATCATGGCTTCATTGGTGTTGGGTGAGGTGCCGAGTGCGGTTGCGATTGTGGGTTTTTTTGTTTCAGGGGCAGGGGTTTATTGGATGAATCATGTGCGGGCCAAGTAGGCGGTCTTGACAGCGATAGCGGGCGCCTTGCACTAATGGCGGGGAATTTTTACTCACTCGCATGGGTGTGTCATGAGAGTCAATCTTGATATTCAGTCGCTGCGCAGTTTCCTCAAGGTCGCAGAGCTGGGCAGCTTCACCCGGGCCGCGCAAGCGTTGAGCCTGACCCAGCCGGCAATCAGCCAGCAAATTCGACGGCTTGAGGATTTGCTGGGTGTCGAGCTTTTTGCCCGCGACAATCGCCAGGTGCTGCTCACCCTTGAAGGGGAGCGCCTGACCGGCTATGCCCAGCAGATGGTCAGCGTCAACGACAAGGTGGGGAGCCTGTTTGATGTCAGTCGCACTCAAGAGTCCGTGACGCTGGGCATTCCCGAATATTTCAGCGAGGAAATCCTTCAGCGCGTTATTCCTGCTGTGGCGCTTGAATTACCTTCAGTGCGAATTGTGGTCAAGGTAGCGCGTTCTATGTTGCTCGCGGAGGCGTTCAGTGAAGGGCAAATCGATATTGGCCTGATGATTGATGAGTTGCCAAAAGTCGCTGGCGTGCCCTTGCATGCACTTTCGTTGATGTGGCTGGGTGGCGAGTGTGCGGCAGTCCCCATGGCCGGGCAGGAGGTTTCGCTGGCCTTGTTCAAGGCACCCTGCGTATTCAGGAGCCTGGCGATTCGGCGGTTGGAGGAGAGTGGGACCAGGTGGCGCTGTGTGTATGAGTCTGAAGACTTGAGGTCGTTGCGTTCAGCGGTCCAGGCGGGAGTCGGGGTGACGCTCTTGCCTTGGTTCGCTCAAGTGCCAGGCTTGAAGAACGTGCAGGCGCTGGCGCATTTGCCGGCGCTGCCGGGGTTTGGGGTTGAGCTCAAGCAGAGGTCAAGCTGGGAACCTTGGTACAAGCCGCAGTTGCTGTCAATTATCGAGGCGGCGTGGCGCGAGGAATACGGCGCTGCATAAACCTTGAAAACACAAACCCCGGCACGTGGCCGGGGTTTGTGGTGTTCCCTTACAACCTTACTTCAACTTGGCAATCGCCGCATTGAGGGTGTTGCTTGGGCGCATGGCTTTGCTGGTCAGCTCTGGGTTCGGCGCGTAGTAGCCACCGATGTCCACTGGCTTGCCCTGTACGGCGTTCAGTTCGGCAACGATGGTTGCTTCGTTGTCGGCCAGGGTTTTTGCCAGTTCGCCGAACTGCGCTTGCAGTGCAGTGTCTTCGGTCTGGGCGGCCAGGGCCTGGGCCCAGTACAGTGCCAGATAGAAGTGGCTGCCGCGGTTGTCGATGTTGCCGACTTTACGCGATGGCGACTTGTTGTTGTCGAGGAATTGGCCGGTGGCCTGGTCCAGGGTCTTGGACAGTACCAGGGCTTTCGGGTTGTTGTAAGTAACACCCAAATGCTCAAGGGATGCGGCCAGGGCCAGGAACTCGCCCAGGGAGTCCCAGCGCAGGAAGTTCTCTTCCACCAGTTGCTGCACGTGCTTCGGAGCCGAACCGCCGGCGCCGGTTTCGAACAGGCCACCGCCGTTCATCAGTGGCACGATCGACAGCATCTTGGCGCTGGTGCCCAGTTCCATGATCGGGAACAGGTCGGTCAGGTAGTCGCGCAGCACGTTACCGGTCACCGAGATGGTGTCCAGGCCCTTGCGGGTACGCTCCAGGGTGAACTTCATCGCGTCGACCGGCGCCATGATGCGGATGTCCAGGCCTTCGGTGTTGTGGTCTTTCAGGTAAGCCTGAACTTTCTCGACCACGACGCCGTCGTGCGCACGCTTGGGGTCCAGCCAGAAAATGGCCGGGGTGCCGCTGGCGCGGGCACGGTTGACGGCCAGCTTGACCCAGTCCTGGATCGGCGCGTCTTTGGTCTGGCACATGCGGAAGATATCGCCGGCCTCGACGGTCTGTTCCATCAGCAGGTTGCCCTTGCTGTCGGTGATGCGGACTACGCCATCAGCCTTGATCTGGAAGGTCTTGTCGTGGGAGCCGTACTCTTCGGCTTTTTTCGCCATCAGGCCAACGTTTGGCACGCTGCCCATGGTGGTTGGATCAAACGCGCCATTGGCCTTGCAGTCTTCGATGACGGCTTGGTAGATGGTGGCGTAGCAGCGATCCGGGATCACGGCCTTGGTGTCGTGCAGCTGGCCGTCGGTGCCCCACATCTTGCCGGAGTCACGGATCATGGCCGGCATCGAGGCGTCGACGATGACGTCGCTTGGCACGTGCAGGTTGGTGATGCCTTTGTCGGAGTTGACCATCGCCAGGGAAGGGCGAGCGGCATAGACCGCCTGGATGTCAGCTTCGATCTGTGCCTGCTGGTCAGCCGGCAGGGCCTTGATGCGGGCGTACAGGTCGCCGATGCCGTTGTTCAGGTTGAAGCCGATCTGCTCCAGCACGGTGGCGTGCTTGGCCAGGGCATCTTTATAGAACTCGGCAACGATCTGGCCGAACATGATCGGGTCGGAGACCTTCATCATGGTGGCCTTGAGGTGAACCGACAGCAGTACGCCTTGTTTCTTGGCGTCTTCGATTTCGGCGGCGATGAACGTGCGCAGTGCGTTCTTGCTCAGCACGGCGCTGTCGAGGATCTCGCCGGCCTGGGCGGTGGTCTTTTCTTTCAGGACGGTGGTGGTGCCATCCTTGCCGACCAGCTCAATTTTGACAGCATCCGCGGCTTCGATCTGTACGGCTTTTTCGCTGCCGTAGAAGTCGCCGTTGCTCATGTGGGCGATGTGCGACTTGGAGTCCGCAGCCCAGGCGCCCATTTTGTGCGGGTGCTTGCGTGCATAGTTCTTGACCGACAGCGGAGCGCGGCGGTCGGAGTTGCCTTCGCGCAGTACCGGGTTCACGGCGCTGCCCTTGACCTTGTCGTAACGTGCACGGGTTTCTTTTTCCGCGTCGGTGGTTACGGTTTCCGGGTAGTCCGGCAGGGCGTAGCCCTGGGCCTGCAGTTCCTTGATCGCCGCTTGCAGCTGCGGGGTCGAGGCGCTGATGTTAGGCAGCTTGATGATGTTGGCTTCAGGGGTCACGGCCAGGTCGCCCAGTTCGGCGAGGTGGTCCGGTACGGCCTTGGTGCCCAGTTGCTCGGGGAAGCTTGCCAGGATGCGCGCGGCGAGGGAGATGTCGCGGGTTTCCACGGCAATATCAGCGGAAGCGGTGAAGGCCTCTACGATAGGCAGCAGTGAATAGGTGGCGAGGGCAGGGGCTTCGTCGGTGAAGGTGTAGATGATCTTCGAGCGGGTGGGCATATTCGGATTAACTCTCTTCTTTGCTGAAAGCGTGCGCAGAAACTCGAGATGCGCCGGGTGGAGCGCGTTCGTTCAAAGTCATCCATGAGCGAAATGTCGAGGTTTCTTCGCGGTGATGTTGGGTTGCATCAGTCGAGCGTCAAGCGGGTGGACTATTGTAATAGTCCGGCTTTGTAGCTGAAGGCGCCTATTCTAGAGCGGTCAGCCGTCGTGACTCTTGGGTCAGCGGCGGCATTATACATAGGTCGCTATGCTTACGCCGAGCCTTCATACAAAAGGTGTGTCGTCCATTGGTCTAAAGGTCGCAGGTACCGGGGTGCGCCTAAAGTCGCACGATGTGCTCAAGATTGGCGCTTTTCCCTTTGCTTTCAGGCTTGTAGGCGACAAATTATGCTGTTTTCGATGCAAATGAGCATGGCGCGAGGTTTCAGTCGCCATTTATCTGGAGTAGGCTCGAACGCAGCCAGATGTTCAATCCATAGATGGAGTTCAGCATGGGATACAAGAAGATTCAGGTTCCGGCAGTCGGCGACAAAATCACCGTCAATGCAGACCATTCTCTCAATGTTCCTGACCAACCGATCATCCCTTACATCGAAGGTGACGGTATTGGCGTCGACATCAGCCCGGTGATGATCAAGGTGGTCGACGCAGCTGTTGAAAAGGCCTACGGCGGCAAGCGCAAGATCTCGTGGATGGAGGTGTACGCCGGCGAAAAGGCGACTCAAGTCTACGACCAGGACACCTGGCTGCCCCAGGAAACCCTGGATGCGGTCAAGGATTATGTGGTGTCCATCAAGGGGCCGCTGACCACGCCGGTCGGGGGTGGCATCCGTTCGCTGAACGTGGCCCTGCGTCAGCAACTCGACCTTTATGTCTGCCTGCGCCCGGTGCGCTGGTTCGAAGGTGTGCCGAGCCCGGTCAAGAAGCCTGGCGACGTGGACATGACCATCTTCCGCGAAAACTCCGAAGACATTTACGCTGGCATCGAGTGGAAAGCCGGTTCGCCGGAAGCCATCAAGGTGATCAAGTTCCTCAAGGAGGAAATGGGTGTCACCAAGATCCGTTTCGACCAGGATTGCGGGATTGGCGTCAAGCCGGTGTCCAAGGAAGGCACCAAGCGCCTGGCACGCAAGGCCTTGCAGTATGTGGTGGATAACGACCGCGAATCGCTGACCATCGTGCACAAAGGCAACATCATGAAGTTCACCGAAGGTGCCTTCAAGGAGTGGGCCTACGAAGTGGCGGCCGAAGAGTTCGGTGCGACGCTGCTCGACGGCGGGCCCTGGATGCAGTTCAAGAACCCGAAGACCGGCAGGAATGTGGTGGTCAAGGACGCGATTGCCGACGCCATGCTGCAACAGATCCTGCTGCGTCCCGCCGAGTACGACGTGATCGCCACTCTTAACCTCAACGGTGACTACCTGTCCGACGCCCTGGCGGCGGAAGTGGGCGGTATCGGCATTGCGCCGGGGGCCAACCTGTCTGACACCGTTGCCATGTTCGAGGCTACCCACGGCACGGCGCCCAAGTATGCGGGCAAGGATCAGGTCAACCCTGGCTCGTTGATCCTGTCGGCAGAAATGATGCTGCGCCATATGGGTTGGACCGAGGCGGCTGACCTGATCATAAAGGGCACCAACGGTGCTATCGCGGCCAAGACCGTGACCTATGATTTCGAACGTTTGATGGAGGGGGCGAAGCTGGTTTCGTCGTCGGGTTTTGGTGATGCGTTGATTTCGCATATGTAAATGCAGGCTATAAAAAACCGGTCAACCTGACTTCAGATTGACCGGTTTTTTTATGCGAGATGTTGACTCGTCAGATGGTTAAGCCAGTTGCTTGTTTCTTGATTGGCCGACTTTATCTGTGTTGTGTTTCTCTTCGTGTGTTTCGGTGTGGGGTTTACCGGGCGCGCCCGCGCAAACTGCACATATTGCGACGGCATGCAGGCCCTTGGGTCCTTGAATGATTTCAAACTCCACTAATTGGCCCGCTTTCAGCGTTTTGTATCCGTCCATCTTGATCGCTGAATAATGCGCAAAAAGGTCCTCGGTTTTCCCTTCCTCATTCACAAAGCCATATCCTTTGGCATTGTTGAACCACTTGACCTTGCCACTGATCTTGACGCCAGACATACCCATTTCCCTCTGCACCAGACTCCATCACTGGAGTATCATCCAGTTTATCCGTCCTAACCCGAATAAATTAAGGTTGACTGCGCGGACCTTTTTTACCCACTGTGGGTTCTATTGGTTGTAACACCGATTTGCCGATAGTCAAGGCGACCAGTCGGTCAGAGTTGAAATTCTGACAGCTCGCCCCCACCACTGTATTTGAACCACTGACGAACCTTTCTTTCCATGCATGCAATCAGCCAGATTCGACTAACATTCAATCAGGATCGACCGGATCACGAACACGATGACGACGGTTCTGCAGGCATTGCTGTTCAGGAGGCCAAGCCTGCTTTACAGGCGCCGCCGATGTACAAGGTGGTTTTGTTCAATGATGACTACACACCGATGGATTTCGTGGTCGAAGTACTCGAGGTGTTTTTTAACCTGAACCGCGAGTTGGCGACCAAGGTAATGCTGGCCGTTCACACAGAAGGACGGGCAGTATGTGGAGTGTTTACCCGTGACATCGCCGAGACAAAGGCCATGCAGGTCAACCAGTACGCCAGGGAAAGCCAGCATCCGCTACTCTGTGAAATCGAGAAGGACGGTTAACGCCGACCACTTGGGTATGAGGTGAAGCTATGTTAAACCGCGAGCTCGAAGTCACCCTCAATCTTGCCTTCAAGGAGGCTCGTTCGAAGCGTCATGAATTCATGACTGTCGAACACCTTTTGCTGGCACTTTTGGATAACGAAGCTGCCGCCACCGTTTTGCGTGCGTGCGGCGCCAACCTCGACAAACTCAAGCATGACCTGCAGGAGTTTATCGACTCCACCACGCCACTGATCCCCGTGCATGACGAGGACCGCGAAACCCAGCCAACCCTGGGCTTCCAGCGGGTATTGCAGCGTGCTGTTTTCCACGTACAGAGCTCCGGTAAGCGTGAAGTCACGGGTGCCAATGTGCTTGTGGCGATCTTCAGCGAACAGGAAAGCCAGGCAGTGTTCCTGCTCAAGCAGCAGAGCGTTGCCCGTATTGATGTCGTCAACTACATCGCCCACGGTATCTCCAAGGTGCCTGGGCACGGCGATCATTCCGAGGGTGAGCAGGATATGCAGGACGACGAGGGCGGTGAGTCTTCTTCTTCAAGCAACCCGCTGGATGCCTATGCCAGCAACCTCAATGAGTTGGCGCGCCAGGGGCGGATCGATCGCTGGTGGGGGCGTGAACTTGAGGTCGAGCGTGTAGCGCAGATCCTTGCGCGTCGTCGCAAGAACAACCCGTTACTGGTGGGCGAGGCAGGCGTGGGCAAGACCGCGATTGCCGAAGGCCTGGCCAAGCGCATCGTCGACAACCAGGTGCCGGACTTGCTGGCCAACAGTGTCGTCTACTCCCTTGATCTGGGCGCGTTGCTCGCCGGGACCAAGTACCGTGGCGATTTCGAGAAGCGCTTCAAGGCGCTGCTCGGTGAGCTGAAAAAACGCCCGCAGGCGATCCTGTTCATCGACGAGATCCACACCATCATTGGTGCGGGTGCGGCTTCCGGTGGGGTGATGGATGCGTCCAACCTGCTCAAGCCGTTACTGTCGTCGGGTGATATCCGCTGCATCGGTTCGACCACCTTCCAGGAATTCCGTGGCATCTTCGAGAAGGACCGCGCCCTGGCGCGCCGCTTCCAGAAAGTCGACGTCTCCGAGCCGTCGGTTGAAGACACCATCAGCATCCTGCGCGGGCTCAAGGGGCGTTTTGAAGCGCACCATGGCATCGAGTACACCGATGAGGCGCTGCGCGCAGCTGCGGAGCTGGCATCTCGCTACATCAATGATCGGCACATGCCCGACAAAGCCATCGACGTGATCGACGAGGCGGGGGCCTACCAGCGCCTGCAGCCGGTCGAGAAACGTGTAAAGCGCATCGACGTGCCTCAGGTCGAGGACATCGTGGCGAAGATTGCGCGGATTCCGCCAAAACACGTCAACAGCTCCGACAAAGAGTTGCTGCGTAACCTGGAGCGCGACCTCAAGCTCACGGTGTTCGGTCAGGATGCCGCCATCGACGCGCTGTCCACCGCGATCAAGCTGTCGCGTGCGGGCCTCAAGTCGCCGGACAAGCCAGTCGGCTCGTTCCTGTTTGCCGGGCCTACCGGTGTCGGCAAGACCGAAGCGGCGCGGCAGTTGGCCAAGGCCATGGGCATCGAGCTGGTGCGGTTCGACATGTCCGAGTACATGGAGCGTCACACCGTGTCGCGTCTGATCGGCGCGCCTCCGGGTTATGTTGGCTTCGATCAGGGCGGCCTGTTGACTGAAGCGATCACCAAACAGCCGCATTGCGTATTGCTGCTCGATGAAATCGAGAAGGCCCACCCGGAAGTCTTCAACCTGCTGTTGCAGGTGATGGATCACGGGACCCTGACCGACAACAACGGGCGCAAGGCGGACTTCCGCAATGTGATCGTGATCATGACCACCAACGCCGGTGCTGAAACGGCTGCGCGGGCTTCGATCGGCTTCACCCATCAGGATCACTCTTCCGATGCGATGGAAGTGATCAAGAAAAGCTTCACGCCGGAGTTCCGCAACCGCCTGGACACCATTATCCAGTTTGGTCGCCTCAGCCATGAGGTTATCAAGAGTGTGGTGGACAAGTTCCTCACCGAGCTGCAAGCGCAGTTGGAAGACAAGCGCGTGCAGCTGGATGTCACGGAAGCGGCGCGCAGCTGGATCGCCGAGGGTGGCTACGACGCAGCAATGGGCGCTCGTCCAATGGCGCGTCTGATCCAGGACAAGATCAAGCGGCCGCTGGCTGAAGAGATCCTGTTTGGTGAACTCTCCGACCATGGTGGCGTGGTGCATATTGATCTGAAGGACGGCGAGCTGACCTTCGAGTTCGAAACCACGGCTGAAATGGCCTGATCGATAGCTGCAATAAAGCAAAAGGCGCCGAGAGGCGCCTTTTTGCTGTCTGAAATGCAATGGTAGGAACAATGGAGATCCAATGTGGGAGGGGGCAAGCCCCCTCCCACATTGTTTTGTGGTGCTGGATAAATGGCACGCACACACAAAAACGCCCGGCATAACCGGGCGTTTTGTATTGACTTGCTTAGCGAGCGCGGTAAGTGATGCGCCCTTTGCTCAAGTCATAGGGCGTCAGCTCGACGCGCACTTTGTCACCGGTAAGAATACGAATGTAGTTCTTGCGCATCTTGCCGGAGATATGCGCGGTTACGACGTGCCCATTTTCCAACTCCACACGAAACATGGTGTTGGCAGGGTGTCGACGACAGTGCCTTCCATTTCGAAGCTGTCTTCTTTCGACATGCAGTAAAGCCCTCGGTATCCAGTGAATGGCCCGGTGCAACTGCGCCAGGCAAAAGCGGCGTGCATTGTGCCCGAAAAAGGGTGTTTAAGCCAAGGGGTTCTAGTTAAGCGTGACCCATCTTTGGTTAATCAGCAGTTCTATGGGCCGATATTGGGTCTTGTAGCTCATCTTTTTGCAGTTCTTGATCCAGTATCCGAGGTAAACCGCCTCCAGTTCCAGGCGCAGGGCTTCGCCGATTTGCCAGAGGATCGCAAAGCGCCCCAGGCTGCGGCGCTCTTCGGTCGGCTCATAGAAGGTGTAGACCGCCGACAGGCCGTTAGGCAGCAAATCCGTCACGGCGACGGCCAGCAGGCGACCGTCCGCACGAAATTCATAGAAGCGTGAAAAAGGCAGGTCGCGCACCAGGAACGTGGAGAACTGGTCGCGGCTTGGGGGGAACATATCGCCGTCGGCGTGGCGTTGCTCGATATAGCGCTGGTAAAGGTCGAAGTATTCTTCGGTAAATCGAGGTTTGCTCGAGGTCACCACCAAGTCAGCATTGCGCTTGAGGATGCGCTTCTGGTTGCGGTCCGGCAGAAACTGCGCCACAGGGAGGCGTGCCGGCACGCAGGCATTGCAGTGTTGGCAATGGGGCCGGTACAGATGGTCGCCGCTGCGCCGAAAGCCCATTTCCGAAAGATCCGCATACACATGCACGTCCATCGGTTGGCTGGGGTCGAGGAACAGCGTGGTGGCCTGCTCGTCTGGCAGATAGCTGCAAGAGTGGGCTTGAGTGGCATAAAACTTCAAACGCGCCAACTCGGTCATGATCAACCCTCGGGATAAGCTTTGAAATAAGTGTAAGCCAGGTGCACGGATGTCGCCTAAGAAACCCATGGCCCGGTGTTGGGTTGGTCCAGGTGGTCGCGTAGAAAACCGGCGAACTCACTGCGAGGAATGGCGCGGGCACCCAGGCTGTGCAGGTGATCGTTGGGCATCTGGCAGTCGATCAGCACAAAGCCCCAGGCCTGTAGTTGTCGTGTCAGTGTAGCGAAGCCAAATTTAGAGGCATTGTCGGCGCGGCTGAACATGGACTCGCCAAAAAACAGCTGGCCCATCGCTAGGCCATACAGGCCGCCCACCAGCACGCCTGCATCCCATACCTCTACCGAGTGAGCATGGCCGCGCTTGTGCAGCTCCAGGTAGGCGTTCTGGATGCCTTCGGTGATCCAGGTGCCATCAGCGTAGGCGCGCGGCGCGGCGCAGGCCTGGATGACGGCGGCGAAGTCCTGGTCGAACGTGACGCTGTAGCGCTGCTGGCGTAACAGCTTGCCCAGGCTGCGGGATACATGGAGTTCATCAGGGAAGATCACCGTGCGCGGGTCTGGCGACCACCAAAGGATCGGCTGGCCCTCCGAAAACCAAGGGAAGCAGCCGTGGCGGTAGGCCTTGACCAGTCGCTCCGCCGATAGATCGCCGCCGGCGGCGAGCAGGCCATTGGGTTCGCGCATGGCTTTGGCCAGCGGTGGAAAGGTCAGGGTGTCGCGTTGCAACCAGGTCAGCATGGCATCCAGGCTTATGGAAGGGGAGGGGAGTGGCAGGTATGACGCCCGCCTCGGCAGTGCTGATTATTGTCGACGCAGCGTCATCGGGCCAGCTTGAATCAGCCATTGCTGCGTATTAGCGTGAGCGGGTGTTTCTGCAACTCTATGCCGGGGGTGTGGTCGTATTCGGGGCCGGCCCATGCAGGCCATTTGCCAAGCTTGCCTGGATTGGTAAAAACAGCTCATAAGCCTTTGTCAGCAAAGACAATGCATGCTCAAATTGCACATGTTGTGACACACAGTTGGCTATGCTGCCTGAAGAAAGCCAAGTGGCGTGGCATCAGGCACACAAACCCGTACAATGCGGCCATTGTGGCGTTATCGTCATTTCGTTGCGCAATCGCCCGGTGTTAAACGTAGTTTCAACGACGTTCATTTATTTTCAGCTGCTCGGATTGGGCAGTATTGGCAGTCATTCAACAGATGGACGCGCTAAAGGCGCAGGAAAAGACCCGTTTTGAAGAAATCCGCCGCAACACCTAAAGCAGCAGTCGTGCCGGCTTGGCGCCAGCACCTGCATTATCGACTCAAGGAAGGTGCGCTGATCGCGATCGGCGCGCTGTGCCTGTTCCTGATGATGGCCTTGCTCACCTATGGCAAGGACGATCCGGGCTGGAGCCACAACAGCAAGATCGACGACGTGCAAAACTTCGGTGGTCCGGTGGGTTCCTACAGCGCCGATATCCTGTTCATGGTGCTGGGTTACTTCGCTTACATCTTCCCGTTGCTGCTGGCGATCAAGACCTGGCAGATCTTCCGCCAGCGTCACGAGCCGTGGCAGTGGAGCGGCTGGCTGTTCTCCTGGCGCTTGATCGGCCTGGTGTTCCTGGTGCTCTCCGGCGCGGCGCTGGCCCATATTCATTTCCACGCGCCTACCGGTTTGCCGGCGGGCGCGGGCGGGGCGCTGGGCGAAAGCCTTGGCGACCTGGCCCGCAAGACCCTGAATATCCAGGGCAGCACCCTGATGTTCATTGCGCTGTTCCTGTTCGGCCTCACGGTATTCACCGACCTCTCGTGGTTCAAGGTGATGGACGTGACGGGCAAGATTACCCTCGACCTGCTCGAATTGTTCCAAGGCGCCGCCAACCGTTGGTGGTCCGCCCGTGTCGATCGCAAGCGCATGGTGGCCCAGTTGCGCGAGGTGGATACCCGCATCAATGAGGTCGTGGCCCCGAGCACGCCGGACCGCCGCGAGCAGGCCAAGGTCAAGGAACGCCTGATCGAGCGCGAACAGGCCCTGAGCAAGCACATGTCCGACCGCGAGAAGCAGGTGCCACCGGTGATTGCGCCGGCGCCGCCCAAGGCCCCCGAGCCCAGCCATCGCGTGCAGAAAGAGAAGCAGGCGCCGTTGTTCGTCGACAGCGCCGTGGAAGGCACCTTGCCGCCGATCTCGATTCTCGACCCGGCTGAAAAGAAACAACTCAACTATTCACCGGAATCCCTGGCGGCCGTCGGCCACCTGCTGGAAATCAAGCTCAAGGAATTCGGCGTCGAAGTGTCGGTGGACTCGATCCACCCTGGCCCGGTGATTACCCGTTACGAAATCCAGCCGGCCGCCGGTGTAAAAGTCAGCCGCATCTCCAACTTGGCCAAGGACTTGGCCCGTTCGCTGGCCGTGACCAGCGTGCGTGTGGTGGAAGTGATCCCCGGCAAGACCACCGTGGGTATCGAGATTCCCAACGAAGACCGCCAGATCGTGCGCTTCTCCGAAGTGCTGTCGACGCCGGAATACGACAACTTCAAATCGCCGGTCACCCTGGCCCTGGGCCATGACATCGGCGGCAAGCCGGTGATTACTGACCTGGCAAAAATGCCGCACCTGCTGGTGGCCGGTACCACCGGTTCCGGTAAGTCGGTGGGTGTGAACGCGATGATCCTGTCGATCCTGTTCAAGTCCGGCCCGGAAGACGCCAAGCTGATCATGATCGACCCGAAGATGCTCGAACTGTCGATCTACGAAGGCATTCCGCACCTGCTGTGCCCGGTGGTCACCGACATGAAGGACGCCGCCAACGCCCTGCGCTGGAGCGTTGCCGAGATGGAGCGCCGCTACAAGCTGATGGCGAAGATGGGGGTGCGCAACCTGTCGGGCTTCAATGCCAAGGTCAAGGAGGCGCAGGACGCCGGCACGCCGCTGACCGATCCGCTGTACAAGCGCGAAAGCATTCACGACGAAGCACCGCTGCTGAGCAAGCTGCCGACCATCGTGGTGGTGGTCGACGAATTTGCCGACATGATGATGATCGTCGGCAAGAAGGTTGAAGAGCTGATCGCCCGTATCGCCCAGAAAGCGCGGGCGGCCGGTATCCACTTGATCCTTGCTACCCAGCGGCCGTCGGTGGACGTGATCACCGGCCTGATCAAGGCCAACATCCCGACGCGCATGGCGTTCCAGGTGTCGAGCAAGATCGACTCGCGGACCATCATCGACCAGGGCGGCGCCGAACAACTGTTGGGCCACGGTGACATGCTCTACATGCCGCCGGGCACCAGCCTGCCGATCCGTGTGCACGGCGCTTTCGTGTCCGACGACGAAGTGCACCGCGTGGTGGAAGCCTGGAAGCTGCGCGGCGCGCCTGAATACAACGATGACATCCTTGCCGGCGTCGAAGAAGCCGGCAGCGGTTTCGACGGTGGCAGCAGCGGTGGCGACGATGATGCCGAGACCGACGCGCTGTACGACGAAGCCGTGGCATTTGTGCTGGAAAGCCGTCGTGCCTCGATTTCCGCCGTGCAACGCAAACTCAAGATCGGTTACAACCGCGCCGCCCGCATGATCGAAGCCATGGAAAACGCCGGCGTCGTCACCGCTATGAACACCAACGGCTCGCGTGAAGTCATTGCCCCCGGGCAGATGCGCGACTGATCCCGTGCCGCGTGGCAGCACGCGGCACGCCCTGACTACTCAATGAGGACTCCCATGCGCTTTATCCGCATGCTGTTGTTGCCGGCACTGGCCCTGACCGCTGTTTCGGCTCACGCTGACCCGGCCTCCGTCGCCAGCCTGACCAACCTGTTGGACAAATCCAAGACCCTGACGGCGCGCTTCTCCCAGCTGACCCTGGATGCCGGCGGTACCCGCTTGCAGGAAACGGCAGGCGAAATGGCGGTGCAGCGCCCGGGGCTGTTCTACTGGCACACCGAAGGCAAGGCCGAGCAGACCATCGTTTCCGATGGCCAGAAGGTCACGCTGTGGGACCCGGACCTGGAACAGGCGACCATCAAGAAGCTCGACCCGCGCCTGAATCAGACGCCGGCGCTGTTGCTGTCGGGCGATGTGTCGAAGATCAACGACAGCTTCGATATCACCTCCAAGCAAACCAGCAACGTGATCGAATTCACCCTCAAGCCGAAATCCAAGGACACGCTGTTTGACAGCCTGCACCTGTCGTTCGGCAACGGCGTGATCAACAACATGCGCCTGATCGACAGCGTCGGCCAGCGCACCGATATCCTGTTCTCCGGGGTCAAGGCCAACGAGCCGGTGCCGGCTTCCAAGTTCAAGTTCGACATCCCCAAGGGTGCCGACGTGATCCAGGAATAAACCAGAGGTTTCAAACGCTGCCCATGGACCTGTTTCGAAGTGACCCGATTGCCCAACCCTTGGCCGCACGCTTGCGTTCGACCAACCTGGATGAGTACGTCGGTCAGGAACACCTGCTCGCTCGCGGCAAGCCTTTGCGCGAAGCCCTGGAGCAGGGCGCGCTGCACTCGATGATTTTCTGGGGGCCGCCGGGCGTGGGTAAAACCACCCTGGCGCGGCTGCTGGCGAAAGTCTCGGATGCACACTTCGAAACGGTGTCTGCGGTGCTGGCCGGGGTCAAGGAAATCCGCCAGGCGGTGGATGTCGCCAAGCAGCAGGCCGGGCAATACGGCAAGCGCACCATCCTGTTTGTCGACGAAGTGCATCGCTTCAACAAGTCGCAGCAGGATGCCTTCCTGCCCTATGTGGAAGACGGCACGCTGATCTTTATCGGTGCCACCACCGAAAACCCATCCTTCGAACTGAACAACGCATTGCTGTCGCGGGCTCGCGTGTATGTGCTCAAGAGCCTCGACGAGGCGGCGATGCAAAAGCTGCTGCACCGCGCCTTGAGTGAAGACAAGGGCCTGGGCAAGCGCCAGCTGAGTGTCAGCGACGAAGGCTTCAAGATCCTGCTCACCGCCGCCGATGGCGACGGTCGTCGTTTTCTCAACCTGCTGGAGAACGCATCCGACCTGGCCGAAGACGGCAGCGAGATTGGCGTTGACCTGCTGCAAAGCCTGCTCGGCGACACCCGCCGGCGCTTCGACAAGGGCGGCGAAGCCTTCTACGACCAGATCTCGGCGCTGCACAAATCCGTGCGCGGCTCCAACCCGGACGGCGCGCTGTACTGGTTTGCGCGCATGATCGACGGCGGTTGCGACCCGTTGTACCTGGCACGCCGCGTGGTACGCATGGCCAGCGAGGACATCGGTAACGCCGATCCCCGCGCCCTGAGCCTGTGTCTGGCCGCGTGGGACGTGCAGGAGCGCCTCGGCAGCCCGGAAGGCGAGTTGGCGGTGGCCCAGGCCATCACTTACCTGGCCTGCGCGCCGAAAAGCAACGCGGTGTACATGGGCTTCAAGTCGGCGCTGCGTGCGGCGGCCGAATATGGGTCCCTTGAAGTGCCGTTGCACTTGCGCAATGCGCCGACCAAGTTGATGAAACAGCTCGGCTACGGCGACGAATACCGCTATGCCCACGATGAGCCGGATGCTTACGCCGCTGGCGAAGATTACTTTCCCGATGAGCTTGAGCCGCTGGCGCTTTACCAGCCGGTGCCCCGTGGCCTGGAGCTGAAGATCGGTGAAAAACTCAATCACCTGGCCCAACTCGACCGCCTCAGCCCGAAACAGCGGAGAAAGTAGTGCTCAAGACGATTCTTGCCGTGTCCGCAGCCGGCATCGCTGGTACATTATTGCGTTTCGCCACCGGTACTTGGGTCAGCGCCAACTGGCCGAAGCATTTTTATGCGGCGACCCTGGCGGTCAACCTGGTGGGCTGCTTGATCATTGGGTTGCTGTACGGCTGGTTCCTGTTGCGCCCGGAAGTGCCGATTGAAATTCGCGCCGGCTTGATTGTCGGCTTTGTAGGCGGTCTGACGACCTTTTCATCCTTTTCACTGGATACGCTGCGCCTGCTGGAAAGCGGGCAGGCCCTGGTCGCTTTCGGGTACCTGGGCATCAGCGTGTTCGGCGGGCTGCTCGCCACCTGGGCTGGCCTGTCCTTGACCAAACTTTGATAAACGAGAGACCGACATGCTCGATTCCAAACTGTTACGTAGCAACCTTCAGGACGTAGCGGACCGCCTGGCATCCCGTGGCTTTGCCTTGGATGTTGCGCGCATCGAAGCGCTGGAAGAACAGCGCAAGACCGTCCAGACCCGCACCGAAGCACTGCAGGCTGAGCGTAATGCGCGTTCCAAATCCATCGGTCAGGCCAAGCAGCGCGGTGAAGACATCGCGCCGCTGATGGCGGATGTCGAGCGCATGGGCACCGAGCTGTCCGACGGCAAGGTCGAGCTGGAGGGTATTCAGTCCGAGCTGGATTCGATCCTGCTGGGCATCCCCAACATTCCGCACGAATCTGTGCCAGTGGGTGAAGACGAAGACGGCAACGTCGAAGTCCGCCGCTGGGGCACGCCTAAAGCCTTTGACTTCGAGATCAAGGACCACGTCGCCCTGGGCGAATTGACCGGTGGCCTGGATTTCGAAACCGCCGCCAAGATGTCCGGTGCGCGCTTTGCGTTGCTGCGCGGCCCGATCGCGCGCATGCACCGCGCCCTGGCGCAGTTCATGATCAACCTGCACACCGGCGAGCACGGCTACGAAGAGGCCTACACCCCTTATCTGGTGCAAGGTCCGGCGCTGATGGGTACCAGCCAGTTGCCGAAGTTCGAAGAAGACCTGTTCAAGATCAGCCGCGAAGGCGAAGCCGACCTGTACCTGATCCCGACCGCCGAAGTGTCGCTGACCAATATCGTCGCCGGCGAGATCCTCGACGCCAAGCAACTGCCACTCAAGTTCGTGGCCCACAGCCCGTGCTTCCGCAGTGAAGCCGGGGCATCGGGGCGTGACACCCGTGGCATGATCCGCCAACACCAGTTCGACAAGGTCGAGATGGTGCAAGTGGTCGAGCCGTCGACCTCCATGGAAGCCCTGGAAGGCCTGACCGCCAACGCCGAGCGCGTGCTGCAATTGCTGGAGCTGCCGTACCGCGTGCTGGCTCTGTGCACGGGTGACATGGGGTTCAGCGCCGTGAAGACCTACGACCTGGAAGTGTGGGTGCCGAGCCAGGACAAGTACCGCGAGATTTCGTCGTGCTCCAACTGCGGTGATTTCCAGGCCCGTCGCATGCAGGCGCGTTTCCGTAACCCGGAAACCGGCAAACCGGAACTGGTACACACCCTCAATGGTTCGGGCCTGGCCGTAGGCCGTACCCTGGTGGCGGTGTTGGAAAACTACCAGCAGGCTGACGGTTCGATCCGTGTGCCTGAAGTGCTCAAGCCGTACATGGCCGGCGTTGAGGTCATCGGCTAAATGGAATTTCTGCCGCTGTTTCATAACCTGCGCGGCAGCCGTGTGTTGGTCGTTGGTGGCGGGGAAATTGCCTTGCGCAAATCCCGGCTGCTGGCCGATGCCGGCGCAGTGCTGCGGGTGGTTGCTCCCCAGATCGAAGACCAGTTGCGTGAATTGGTACTGGGCAGTGGCGGGGAAATGAACGTGCGTGGTTATCAGGAGGCCGACCTTGATGGTTGCACCCTGATCATCGCCGCGACGGACGACGAGCCACTCAATGCGCAAGTGTCCAGTGATGCCAAGCGTCGCTGTGTCCCGGTCAACGTGGTGGACGCGCCGGCCTTGTGCAGCGTGATCTTCCCGGCGATTGTCGACCGCTCGCCGTTGGTGATTGCGGTGTCCAGCGGCGGCGATGCGCCGGTGCTGGCACGCCTGATCCGCGCCAAGCTGGAAACCTGGATTCCGTCCACCTACGGTCAATTGGCCGGGTTGGCGGCGCGTTTTCGTGCCCAGGTCAAAGGTTTGTACCCGGATGTGCAGCAACGTCGTGCGTTCTGGGAAGAAGTGTTCCAGGGCCAGATTGCCGACCGTCAGTTGGCCGGGCAGGGCGATGAGGCCGAGCGTTTGTTGATTGAAAAGGTCAACGGCGCACCGCCGTACGCACCGGGTGAGGTTTATCTGGTGGGCGCAGGCCCAGGCGATCCGGACCTGTTGACCTTCCGTGCGTTGCGCCTGATGCAGCAAGCCGATGTGGTGCTGTACGACCGCTTGGTCGCCCCGGCGATTCTTGAGTTGTGCCGTCGTGATGCTGAGCGTGTGTATGTCGGCAAGCGTCGCGCCGACCATGCCGTGCCGCAGGACCAGATCAACCAGCAATTGGTGGATCTGGCCAAGCAAGGCAAGCGCGTGCTGCGCCTCAAGGGTGGCGATCCGTTCATCTTTGGGCGTGGTGGCGAAGAAATCGAGGAGTTGGCGGCCCATGGCATCCCGTTCCAGGTGGTGCCGGGCATCACGGCGGCCAGTGGTTGCGCGGCGTATGCCGGGATTCCGCTGACCCACCGCGATTACGCGCAATCGGTGCGCTTTATCACCGGGCACCTGAAAAACGGTACGTCAGATCTGCCCTGGCAGGATCTGGTGGGGCCGTCGCAGACGCTGGTGTTCTACATGGGCCTGATTGGTTTGCCGATCATCTGCGAGCAACTGATCAAGCACGGTCGCGCCGCCGATACACCGGCGGCGTTGATCCAGCAGGGTACCACCTCGAACCAGCGTGTGTTCACCGGCACCCTGGCCGACTTGCCACGCATGGTGGCGGAGCATGAAGTGCATGCGCCGACATTGGTGATCGTGGGTGAGGTGGTGGTGTTGCGCGAGAAGCTCAAGTGGTTTGAAGGCGCCCAGTCTCAGGTTTGAGCCCTAAAGCATCGGGGGCAAGCCCCCTCCCACATTAAAGGCC
>NZ_JADDUM010000176.1 GCF_015163715.1 Pseudomonas cyclaminis | reverse complement strand
TTGTCTGGAAAAACGGGGGCGGCTTGATGGGGCTCTGGCGCCAGCCCAGCGCGGGGCAAGCCCGCTCACCACAAAAACCATACCCTAAGCACCTTAAGCACCTTGAGCACCTTGAGCACCTTGAGCACCTTGAGCACCCTAAGCATCTTAAGCCGTGCCCTCTTCCTTGCGATGCGCCCACTGGTACAACGCCGGCAACACCAGCAAGGTCAGCAACGTCGAGGAGATAATCCCGCCGATCACCACTGTTGCCAGCGGCCTTTGCACCTCAGCCCCGGTGCCGGTGGCCAACGCCATGGGGATAAACCCGAGGGACGCTACCAACGCGGTCATCAACACGGGGCGCAGTCGGGTCAGCGCACCCTCGGTGATCGCCACCGACAATGAACGCCCTTCCTCGCGCAGGTTGCGGATGAAGGCAATCATCACCAGACCGTTGAGCACCGCCACGCCGGACAACGCGATAAAGCCCACCCCTGCCGAGATCGACAAAGGGATATCGCGCAGCCACAGGGCCATGATCCCACCGGTCAAGGCGAACGGAATGCCGGTAAACACCAGCAGCCCGTCCTTGAGGTTGTTGAACATCATGAACAGCAAGCCGAACACCAGCAGCAGCGCCACCGGCACCACGATGCGCAAGCGCTCGGAGGCTTCCTTGAGCTGTTCGAACTGGCCGCCCCAGGTGGTCCAGTAGCCCGCCGGTACTTTCACTTGGCTGGTGATCGCCGCTTCGGCCTCTGCCACGAACGAGCCAATATCGCGCCCGCGCACGTTGGCGCTGACGATCACCAGACGCTTGCCGCTCTCGCGGCTGATCTGGTTCGGGCCGAGCACGAGGTCCAGGCTGGCGACTTGGGACAAGGCAATAAAACCCAATTGCCCGGAGGCCTGCGCCGGCACCGGAATCAGCAGCCGTGACAGGCCGTCGATATCGGTGCGCAACGCGTCGGACAAACGCACAACCATGTCGAAACGACGGTCGCCTTCATACAACGTACCGGCCTGGCGCCCACCGACGGCCACCGCGAGAGTGTCCTGCACATCGCCGACATTCAGGCCAAAACGCGCCGCCTTGTCGCGGTCGATATTGATGGTCAGCACTGGCAAACCGGAGGTCTGTTCCACCTTCACTTCCGAGGCGCCATCGAGCTGCTGCAAGGTCTCGGCGATTTCCCCGGCGGTCCTGTTCAGTACTGCCATGTCATCGCCAAACACCTTCACCGCCACATCACTGCGTACCCCGGAAATCAGCTCGTTGAAGCGCAGTTGGATCGGCTGCGACAGCTCATACGCACTGCCCGGCACAATCGCACTGGCGCGTTGGATATCGGCGATCAGCGCCTCGCGGGATTTTTTCGGATCGGGCCATTGGTCCTTCGGCTTGAGCATCACGTAGCTGTCGGAAATATTCGGCGGCATCGGGTCGGAGGCAATTTCTGCGGTACCGGTGCGCGCAAATACCCGCTCGATTTCCGGCACCTGGGCCATCATTACCTTCTCAAGCTGCTGCTGCATCTGCACCGATTGCGTGAGGCTGGTGCCGGGTACCCGCAGGGCCTGTTGGGCGAAGTCGCCTTCGCTGAGGCTGGGGATAAATTCACTGCCCATGCGGCTGGCCACCGCGCCCGAAGCGACGATGCTCAGCAGTGCCAGACCGAACACCAGCGGACGTCGCGTCATCACCCAGTCCAGCACCGGCGCATACACCCGGCGTGCGCTGCGCATCACCAGGTTCTCCTCTTCCTTGACCTTGCCGGTGACAAACAGCGCAATCGCCGCCGGTACGAAGGTCACCGACAGAATCATCGCGCCGAGCAAGGCGATCACCACGGTGAAGGCCATGGGGTGGAACATCTTCCCGGCCACGCCGGTGAGGGCGAAGATCGGCAGGTAGACGACCATGATGATCAATTGCCCAAAGATCAGCGCACGCCGTGCCTCCTTGGCGGCGGCAAACACTTCGTGCAGGCGCTCGCTACGGGTCAACAGACGGCCATGGCGCTGTTGCGCATGGGCCAGGCGGCGGATGGCGTTCTCGACGATCACCACCGCGCCGTCGACGATAATGCCGAAGTCCAGCGCGCCGAGGCTCATCAGGTTGGCGCTGACTTTGTGGGTGAACATGCCGGTGAAGGTGAACAGCATCGCCAGGGGAATCACCATTGCGGTGATCAACGCCGCCCGGATATTGCCCAGGAACAGAAACAGCACCGCGACCACCAACAGCGCGCCTTCGAAAAGGTTTTTCTTGACGGTGGCGATGGCTTTTTCGACAAGGTTGGTGCGGTCGTAAACGGTGACGGCCATCACGCCTTCGGGCAGCGAACGGTTGATCTCTGCAAGTTTTTTCGCCACGGCCTGGGACACGCTGCGGCTGTTTTCGCCGATCAACATAAACACCGTGCCCAGCACCACTTCACGGCCGTTTTCCGTAGCGGCGCCGGTGCGCAGTTCACGGCCGATCTCGACCTGGGCCACATTGCGCACGCGGATCGGCGTGCCGTCCGTAGACGTGATGACAATGTTGGCGATGTCATTGATGGACGCCAATTGCCCCGGTGCGCGGATCAGCAGTTGCTCGCCACTGCGCTCGATATAACCGGCGCCGACGTTGGCGTTGTTGCGCTCCAGCGCCGTGACCAGATCGTTCAAGGTCAGGTTGTAAGCCGCCAGGCGCTTGGGATCAGGGGCAATCTGGTATTCCTTGGCAAAACCGCCAATGGTGTTGATCTCGGCCACGCCCGGCACGTTGCGCAGTTGCGGCTTGATGATCCAGTCCTGGATCACGCGCAAGTCCGTTGGCGTGTAAGGCGTGCCGTCGTCCTTGAGCGCACCGTCCTTGGCTTCCACGGTCCACAGGAAAATTTCCCCGAGCCCGGTGGAGATCGGCCCCATCGCCGTTTCGATGCCACTGGGCAATTGCTCGCGGGCCACTTGCAGGCGCTCATTGACCAGTTGGCGGGCAAAGAACAGGTCGGTACCGTCCTTGAAAATCACCGTGACCTGGGACAAGCCGGAGCGCGACAGCGAACGCGTCTGCTGCAAACCCGGCAACCCGGCCATGGCCGTTTCAATGGGAAAGGTGATGCGTTGCTCGGTTTCCAACGGCGAAAACCCGGCCGCCGCAGAGTTGATCTGCACCTGTACGTTGGTGATGTCGGGCACCGCGTCGATGGGCAACTTTTGATAGCTGGCGATGCCGATACCGGCCATCAACAGCACCGCCAGCAGCACGATGATGCGCTGCTCGATGGCGAATTGGATAAGGCGCTCAAACATGGGGAATCACTCGCAGGATCAATGGGCGTGCTCGGCCGAGCCTTTGCCCAGTTCGGACTTGAGGATGAAGCTGCCGACCGTGGCCACCTGCTCGCCGGCGGCCAGCCCCTGGCGCACTTCGACGTAGCCGTTCTGACTGACGCCCAACTCAAGGTGGCGGGTGATAAAACCGTCTGGTGTGCGCACAAATACCGAGGGCTTGTCCTCGACCGTCTGGATCGCTTCCTGAGGGATGGTGACCTTGGCCTGGGCGGTGTCCGTGGCCAGTTGCACGGTGACAAACAGCCCTGGGCGCCAGGCGTCATCCGGGTTGGGCACGCTCACGCGTACGGTGGCGGTACGCGTTTGTTCGCCGAGCAGATTGCCGACGTAGGCCACGGTGCCGCGCACATCGGTGCCCATTTCCGTGGAGCTGACGGTCACCGGTTTGCCGATGCGAACCTTGTTCAAGTCCTTGGGGAATACGCCGAAGGTGACCCACACCTGGGACAGGTCCGAGAGGGTGAAGGCGTTGCTGGTTTCGCTGACGACCTCGCCGACACCCAGGTGCTTTTCCACCACCACACCGGCGAATGGCGCACGCAGTTCGTAGCGATTGCCGCCCACCAATACGGCACTGCCACTCAGGGCGGTCATCTTCTGGCGGGCATTGTTGAGGGCGATTTCGGCCTCTTGCAGGGCCTGGCGCGCCAGCAGGTAATCCTGCTCGGCGGAGATCTTGTCTTGCCATAACTGGCGTTCGCGTTGGAAGGTGGTGCGCGCCAGTTCGACCCGGCGCTCGCTGGCGGCCAACTCGCTGCGCTGATCGGAAATCTGCTGGCTGGCAATTACCGCCAGCAGCTCGCCCTTCTTCACCGTCTGACCGAGATTGACCTTCACCGACTCAACTACCCCGGCTGCACGCGGGACGATGTGGGAGGTGCGATCTTCGTCAAAACGCACCTCTCCCGGCAGCGTCAGCAGGGTGCTGATGGGCCGGGGTTGGGCCTGGGCGAATTGAATGCCGGCGGCCTCGATTTGCTGCGCGGTGAGTTCGAGCGCGCCTTCTTCTTCCTCGGCATTGGCCAGGCTGGACAGCATCAAGCCCAGGGCGACGACAAGCGCCACGCCGTGTTTCGTATTCATAGAGAACTCCAGAAAAAATCAGAAGCGGGCGAGGTCGCCGTAAATCCGCTCGATGCGTAGCCAGGCGTCGGTGGCCTGGGCAGTGGCGGTGAGGTATTGGGTGCGCGCCGCGATCAGGGTGCGCTGCGCGTCGAGCACGTCGAGGAAGTTGAACTTGCCCATCTCGAAGCCACGGGTGGCGGCATCCACCGCACTTTGGGCGGCGGGCAGGATCTGCTGGTTGAACGCGCGCACCTCGGTATTGGCGGCGTGCCACAGGTCGAGGGCCTGGCGGGTTTCGGTGCGCAGGCGCAACTCAGCGGCATTGCGCAGGTCGCGGGCCTGGTCGGCACGGCGGGTGGCGGCGAGCACGTTGCCCTGGTTGCGGTTGAACAGCGGGATCGGCATCGACACGCCCACCAGGTTCACGCGCTCGCGCACAGTGGCGTCGTATTGGCTGCCGATGGACACATCGAGGTCGGGAATGCGCTGGGTTTTTTCCAGGCTCACATTGGCCTCGCTTTGCTGAATGCGCAGTTCGGCCAGACGCAGCTCAGCGGTCTGCCCAAGGCGTGCCAGCAACTGCGCGGCAGGCGGCAGGGCCGGTGTGGATTGGATTGGCGTGGCGACAGCGTCAAAGTCGGCGGCGGCGTTACCGGTGCTGGCGGCCAGCCGGCGATACGCGTCAGCGAGGCCGATCTGTGCGCGGTTCAATTCCAGGCGGATTTGCGACAACTGCACCTGGGCGCGGGTGGCTTCCACCGGTGATGACTTGCCGGCGCTGACGCGGCCGTTGGCGACCCCAAGACCGCGTTCGGCCAGGGCCAGGGAACGTTGCGCCAGATCGAGCCGCTCCTGGGCGCGAAGGGCAGCGTAATAGCTGTCGATCACCTCGGTGCGCAGGGTGTTGCGGCGCTGATCCAGGGTCAGCGCGGCGGCGTCTTGGCCACGGGTGGCTACGTCGATGCGCGCGCTGCGTTTACCCCCCAACTCCAGGGTCTGGCTGAGCTTGACGGTGGTGGTGCGGGATTCGCGGCGAGTGTCTTCGGCGTCCCAGGACACGACCGGATTGGGGATCAACCCAGCCTGCCGACGACCGCCAGCAGCGATGTCGATTTCCCATTGCGCGGCGGCCAGGTCCGGGTTGTTGGCGAAGGCGGTTTGCAGGGCGGAATCGAGGGTCAGGGGTTGCGCCAGCGTCGCGTTTGCAGCCGCCCACAGCAACGTCGCCCCGACCAGTTTTTTAACGGAAATTGCCATAACGAGAGTTCCACGCCCATGAAGTCCAAGCGCAGGCAATGTAGCGCTCGCGACTTATCAGGGCGGTGGAGCAAAGATTACAAAACCGACAGCAAGGGCTCTGCGGCGGGCGTTATAGGGTATGATTTTGAAACAGGAAACAAAAAGAAACAATTTTACCAACCTGTTCGATAAGGAGTCCCGTCTTGGAGTTATCGACTGCTGCGTGGCTGGTTCACGACACCCGCCTGATGTTCTGTTTACTGCTGGCCATCGCCAGCATCATCGTGCTGATCAGCGCCACCAAATTACCGCCGTTTTTGTCGATCTTGATCGGCACCTTTATCGCCGGCGTTGGCGCCGGGCTGCCGCCCGAAGAAGTTGCCAAGGCCTTCAGCAAGGGCGCCGGTGCGATCCTGGGTGAAGCCGGGATCATCATTGCCCTAGGCGCAATGCTCGGCGCGCTGATGGCCGAATCCGGCGCGGCCGACCGCATCGCCACGACGTTGCTGGGGCTGGGCAAGGGCAAGTCATTGCCGTGGGTGATGGCGCTGGTGGCGATGGTGATCGGTCTACCGCTGTTCTTCGAAGTGGGCCTTGTGATGATGGTGCCGATCATCTTCGTCATGGCCAAACGCTCGAACCAGCCGTTGCTGAAAATCGCCATCCCGGCACTGGCCGGCATGACCACCCTGCACGCCTTGATGCCGCCGCACCCTGGGCCTCTGATTGCGGTGGGTGCGTTGCACGCCGACCTGGGCCTGACCATGTTGCTGGGCTTGTGCCTGGCGGTTCCGGCGGTGATTCTGGCGGGGCCGATCTACGGCAACTGGCTGTCCAAGCGCCTGCACGTGGATGAACCGGCTGAGATCGGCGCACTGTTCAGCGCACCGCCCAAGGCCCCGCGGCAGCCAAGCTTTGGGGTGTCGTTGCTGATCATTTTGTTGCCGGTGATCTTGATGCTCGGCAGCACCTTGGCCAAGGTCGCGCTGGCGCCGGAAAGTACCGTCGGCCTCACGCTAAAATTCCTCGGCGAACCGCTGATCGCTCTCGGCCTGGCGGTGATCGCCGCCGTCGTCTGCCTTGGCTGGGCCGCCGGCATGCCGCGCACTGAAGTCGGCAACACCTTGCGCAAGGCTCTCGCCCCCATCGCGGTATTGCTGCTGACCATTGGCGCTGGCGGCGGCCTCAAGCAAACCCTGCTCGACGCAGGTGTGAGCCAGACCATCAGCAAAGTCGCCGAAGGCGCACACATGCCGTATCTGCTGCTGGCCTGGCTGATTGCAGTGGCACTGCGCCAGGCCACCGGTTCGGCCACCGTTGCCACGACCACCACAGCCGGTATCCTCGCGCCGATGATGGCGGGGTTGGCCGCCACGCAAAGCTCACTGGTGGCACTGGCGATTGGCGCGGGTTCGGTGTTCTTCTGCCACGTCAACGACGCCGGGTTCTGGATGGTGCGTGAATACTTTGGCTTGCAGCTGAAACAGACGATTTGGGTATGGTCGGTGCTGCAGACGATTGTTTCGGTGGTTGGGTTGGTCGGTACGTTGCTGTTGTGGCACTTCCTGACCTGAAAATGCCGTATTGAGGGGAAGCGCTTTTCCTCTCAATCGTTTTAATGATGCAAAACAAAGCGAGCATCGAGCTTGCCAAGCAACTCAAATGTGTTCATGTAAGGCACGCCAAACAATGAACACACATTGGGAATGGTGAATTTGCGTTTGATGTCAGGGTTATAGACCTCATGCGTGACAACCACCGCACCCGTTGTCATCGCCTTGGCAATCAACCAGGGATCTGCACCCTCAAGAAACTCCTCAAACGCTCCGGCCTTCATCACAGGAACCTGTTGCGCAATCTCTGCGACGATATGTCCAAACGCAGTCTGAGTCAGCTCATCGCTGGAGTCTTCAAACAGGTGCGTGTTGCCTTTAACCCACTCGGTCAAGTCGTCATTGCCTCTGGCCAGTTCGTCTCTTACTGGCACGATGCTGGCAATTTCCAGAGCCTGATGTTGTTGAAGAAGCCATGCCCAGTAACCCGGACAAATAGTCATTCCGTAATAGCGGTTTTTGGCCTCGATCAGCGTATTCGAATCCAATAGATGCTTCATGCCGACAGTTTCATCCCATAAGCCTTCAACTTGGCAGGCCGCACACCCAGCAGTTTCCCCGCATCCCGCAGCAAAATCCGGCCGCTCTGTGCTTCAGCCAAAACAGCCTTGCTCAAGCGCGTGCTGTTTCTAATAGTCGCCGTGCGGTAGTAATCCCCCCCACTACCTTCCTTATTTCTGTATTCCTGCAAGATACGCAGGTAGTAGGCGCCATATTGATCACTGCTGATGTAGCCAAGATCACGAGCACGACGAGCAATAACCAGTGTACTGACGTGAAAGCGTCCGGCCAGGGGCGAGAGGTTTTCTTGCCAGTGCACATTCAAATCCCAGAGCACTCGGAAAACCAGTTCCGGCGCCAGAAACTCTCCCGCCACAGCGTTGCAAAAAGTCTCCTCCTGGCGGGAACTCTGACTATTGCCATCCGAGACACCCGTACTACCAATCCAGATGTGCGCCAGCTCATGCATCAATGTAAATAGCCGGGCCGCCGGCGCGTCCGCACTGTTGATGAAAACCACCGGAGCCAGCGCATTGCTGATCGCAAATCCGCGAAACTCACTGACATCAAGCCTGCGGTGGGTGTTTCCCAAAGCAACACCGCTGCGCATAACAAGGATGCCAGCCGCCTCAGCGCCATTTACCAAAGCTCTCACATAGTCTTCATAACCCATACGAGCGAAGCCGTCCGTCACGCAGAGTACGCGTCGAATATCTGTAACCACGTCGTTGATGGGCGAACGGCTACTGAAACTTCCCACGAAAGGCAGCGGGGCTCGTTCGTGATCATGCAAATATTCCAAGTACCAGTCCTGCTTGCGGAGCACATCTCTCACAGTGTCCATCAGGTTCAAACTAGGTTTGTCTGGAAAAACGCCACCCACAGTGCGCAGGTCAGGAAGCGGAAGATGCTCCTGCGGCGGGGCGTTGAGAAACAGAAAACCAAAAGGGACGTGCACAACAGCTGCCCACTTCTGCGCCTGGTTAAATGAGGGAAGGCGCTGACCACCTTCCCACTCCCTAACCCTCTCCAATTTGACCGTAAGACCTTTGGCAACTTGTGCCTCAGACAGCCCTGCCCGCTGGCGTGACCAGGACAGGATTTCAGGGTTGATAAAGGCGGTCTGAGTCATGGGGGGAAAGTACTCATCGGGAATCGACGTGACTATAGGAGTGAGGCCCCTAATCGTCAATTGATAGCCTTTAGACCCCTTTTGTAACCGCATCTAACGCGTGACGCTTGCCAAACAGCGCCACACTCGCCACGCCCACCGCCCCCATCACCACGCAATACCCCACGCAGATCCACGGGCTGGCAGGCATCAACGCGATCAGCATCAGCGGCGTGGTGCTCGCCCACAACGCGTAGGCAATGTTGTAGGTAAAGGAAATCCCCGACACCCGCACCTGGGCCGGAAACAGCCCGACCATCACCGACGGCACCGCGCCCACCACGCCGCAGCTCAAGCCCGCCACGGCGTACGCCGCGCCCAGCCACACGCCGCCATTGATCAGGCTGGCGTACAGCAACGCGATGCCCATTGGCAGCAACAGGCTGTAGACCAGCACCGCGCGCCAGGCGCCGATGCGGTCCACCAGCAGGCCGGCGAGGACGCAGCCGATGTTCAGGAACACGATGCCCAAGGCGCTCAGGGCGAAGGTGTGACTGGGGCTCATACCAAAGGTTTTTTGCATCATGGTCGGGGTGATGACCACGAGGACCACCACGGCGGAGGTGAGCACGCAGGTGAGGATCATCGCCGGCAACAAGACGGCGCGGTGGTCGCGCAGTACGGTGCGCAGGGGCAGTTCAGCGGCGGCCTGGCGGCGGGCCTGCATTTCGAGGAACACCGGGGTTTCGCTGAGCCAGCGACGCAGCCAGACGCCGATCACGCCGAACACACCGCCGAGCAGGAACGGAAAACGCCAGGCGTAATCCAGGATTTCGGCCGGGGTGAAGACTTGCGCCAGCAGCGTGGCGGTCAAGGCACCGAGCAGGTAGCCGAAGGTCAGGCCGGCTTGCAGAAAGCCCAGCGCGTAGCCACGGTGATTGCGCGGTGCGTGCTCGGCCACGAAGGTCCAGGCGCTGGGCACTTCGCCGCCGACCGCGGCGCCTTGGAGCACGCGCAGTGCGAGGAGGATCAGCGGGGCGAAATAACCGATTTGCGCATAGGTCGGCATGATCCCGATCAGCAGGCATGGCAACGCCATCATCAGGATGCTGAGGCTGAACACGCGCTTACGCCCCAGGTGGTCGGCAAAGTGCGCCATCAGGATCCCGCCCAGCGGCGCGCCAGATAGCCGGTGACGAAGATGCCGAAGCTTTGCAGCAGGCGCAGCCACTCGGGCATTTCCGGTGGGAAAAACAGTTGGCTGAGGGTCAGCGCAAAAAACACGAAAATAATGAAATCGTAGATTTCCAGGGCGCCGCCCAGGGCGGCCAGGCCCAGGGTTTTGTAGTCGGAGCGGGAAAAACGCTGCGCCTGTGAAGAAAAGGTGGCAGTCATGTAGAAGCTCGGCAGACAAACAAAATGGCGTGCAGGTTATGAGCTGAGCCGGTTGATGGCAATCGCCGCAGATATATTTGTTTTCCTCATGGATCGATGAAGATAACTGCATTCCCATATCAATGGCCGTGGAGGAACATGCGCGAAAACTGCCGCACATAATAAATACAAGAGGTACGACCCGTGGCCGATGCTATCGAAGAAAGCCGTTATGCCCGATTTGCCCTGCGTTGCTCCAACTTCGCCGAACGCTGGTTCCCTGACTCCTGGGTGTTCGCCGCGCTCGCGGTGATCATCGTCGCCGTGGCGACCCTGGGCATGGGCGCGGCGCCCACCGAAGCCGCCAAGGCCTTTGGCGATGGGTTCTGGAGCCTGATCCCGTTCACCATGCAAATGGCGTTTGTGGTGATCGGCGGTTACGTGGTCGCCAGTTCGCCGCCGGCGGTCAAATTGATTGACCGCCTGGCACGCATTCCGAAGAACGGCCGTTCAGCCGTGGCCTGGGTGGCGCTGATCTCCATGGTCGCCTCGTTGCTCAACTGGGGCCTGTCCCTGGTGTTCGGCGGGTTGCTGGTGCGGGCGCTGGCCCGGCGTACGGATTTGCGCATGGACTACCGCGCAGCCGGGGCCGCAGCCTACCTGGGCTTGGGCGCGGTGTGGGCGCTGGGGTTGTCATCGTCGGCCGCACAGTTGCAGGCCAACCCGGCCAGCCTGCCGCCGTCGATTCTGGCGATCACCGGGATGATCCCGTTTACCGAGACCATCTTTCTGTGGCAATCCGGCGTGCTGTTACTGGCGCTGATTGTGGTGTCGCTGATCATCGCCTACGCCACCGCGCCCGGCCCGAACAGCGCCCGTGACGCCAAGGCCTGCGGCGTCGACCCGGCCTTCAACCTGCCCAAGCCGCAAGCACCGACGCGCCCCGGCGAATGGCTGGAACACAGCCCGCTGCTGACCATCCTGCTGGCACTGCTGGCGGCGGGTTGGCTGTTCCACGAGTTCTCGACCAAGCCGGCGATCAGCGCCATCTCGGGGCTCAACACCTACAACTTCCTGTTCATCATGGTCGGTGCGCTGCTGCATTGGCGCCCGCGCAGCTTCCTGGATGCGGTGGCCCGGGCGGTGCCGACCACCACTGGCGTGCTGATCCAATTCCCGCTGTACGGCTCGATTGCGGCGCTGATGACGGTGGTGAAAGGCGCTGACGGACAGACGCTGGCGCACCATATCTCGACCTTCTTCACCTCCATCGCCTCCCACGATACCTACGCGCTGCTGATGGGCGTGTACTCGGCGGTGCTGGGCTTCTTTATCCCGTCGGGCGGCGGCAAATGGATCATCGAAGCGCCGTACGTGATGCAAGTGGCCAATGATCTGCAATACCACTTGGGGTGGTCGGTGCAGATCTACAACGCGGCCGAGGCGCTGCCGAACCTGATTAACCCGTTCTACATGCTGCCGTTGCTGGGGGTGCTGGGGCTCAAAGCGCGGGATCTGATCGGGTTTTCGTTTGTGCAGTTGCTGGTGCACACGCCGCTGGTGTTGTTTTTGCTATGGGCGCTGGGGACGACGTTGACGTATCTGCCGCCGGTGATGCCATAGGGCACGGCGCTTGCTCTAATGCCTGTCTTCGTTCCGTCACATTGCATTGCTACCGTCCTGCGAAATATCTTGCAACAACTCGCCAGCAAGGACTCCCCGCAATGAGTGACGAGCACGAAGACCGCCCTGCCCCAGGTTCCACATCCAATCCGCCGGTAGACAGCAGCCGGCGGCGCTTCCTGGGAGGCGCGGCAGTGTTGGGGGTGGGGGCGACCTTGAGTGCCTGCGGCCACACCAGTGACGCGCCGGCAAAACCTGCAGCGCGGCCACTCACGCCCCAGGAATTGGACAAGGCCTTGCAGGACCAGGTGAAAACCGTGGTGGTGATCTATGCCGAGAACCGCAGCTTCAACAATCTGTTTGCGGATTTCCCAGGTGTTGAGAAACCGCTTTCCGCGCTTGCCGCAACCGACACTCAGCAACGCGATCGCGATGGCAGCTTATTGAACACGCTGCCACCGGCCTGGGGCGGCGTACTGCAAGTTGGCCCGCAAACCGTCGACGGGGTGACGTACCCCAGCGAAGTGCAATTCCAGGAAAACCTGCCCAACGCCCCTTTCGACCTCAAGGGGCCGAGTGGCGAGGACCTGCCGCTGAGCCTGGTCACCCGCGATTTGTGGCACGTGTTTTACCAGAACCAGATGCAGATCAACGGCGGCAAGAACGATGGCTTCGTCGCCTGGGCGGATTCCGGCGGGCTGGTGATGGGCCGTTACGCTCAAAGCCGTTATTCCCTGCGCCTGTGGGACGTGGCCAAGGAGTTTGTGCTCTGCGATAACTTCTTCCAGGGTGCGTTCGGCGGTTCATTCCTTAACCACCAGTACCTGATCAGCGCTACCGCGCCGGTGTATCCGAATGCCGCCGCGTCAGTGGCCAAGGCGCAGATCGCCACGCTGCAAAGCGATGACCCGACCGACACACGCCTCAAACCGCTCGAAAAATCCCCGGCCAGCGCCATGACTGGCCCACCGCAGTTCGGCCCCAGCGCGCTGACCCCGGACGGTTTCGCCGTGAATACCCTGGCCCCGCCCTATTGGCCGACCTGGATTCGCGACCCGCAAAATCCAGACTATTCCAAACCCGACCTGCCCAACGTGCTGGTGCCGCAGACCCACGAGCACATCGGCGACAAGCTGTCGAAAAAGCACGTCGACTGGGCCTGGTACGCCGGGGCCTGGCAGGCGACGCTGGATCAGTTCAAGGATTCGGGGGGCATTCCGAAAATCCCGAACTTCCAGTACCACCACCAGCCGTTCAACTATTTCAAAAAACAGGGGCCCGAGAACCGTGCGGAACGCGACAAGCGCCTGCGCGATGGCGGTTTGGGCGATGAGTCCAGCACCAATAAGTTTTTCGCCGATGCCCAGGCTGGCAAGCTGCCGGCCGTGAGTTTCTACAAACCCCAGGGCAACCTGAACATGCATGCCGGTTACGCCGACGTGGCCTCGGGCGACCGCCATATCGCCCGCGCGTTGAAGGTGCTGCAGGACAGCCCGCAGTGGAAAAACATGGTGGTGATCGTCACCGTCGATGAAAACGGCGGCTGGTGGGACCACGTCGCACCGCCCAAAGGCGATCGCTGGGGCCCTGGCACGCGGGTTCCGGCGCTGGTGGTATCGCCGTTCGCACGTAAAGGCACGGTGGACCATACGGTGTACGACACCGCGTCGATCCTGCGGTTGATTACCCGGGTCTTCCAACTGGAGACCCTGGACGGCCTCAAGCAGCGCGATGACGCGATGATCGCCCGTGGCCAGAAGCCCATGGGCGATTTGAGCAACGCCTTGCAGTTCAACCTGTAGGTTTTCTTATCCAATAGCGACACGCCCAGCGATTTAGCACGCGGTTTTCCTGGTCAGCCGCTACTGTGAGGAGGTGGGCTTTCACCCCGCGCAGACGGGCTTTCGCTGACAAGGAACCAACTATGTTTACACCGACCAGGCTGTCTTTGACCCTGGCCGCACTGATGGCCAGTGCGGTCGCTCAAGCTGACATCGAAGTACCGCTGGGCAGCACGCAGCGTGTCACCCAGTTGTTCGCTTACCCCAATAACTGCAACGTGATCTGCTTTCGGCCATGGACGCTGGAGCAGACCGTCGAGCACTACCTGAACCAGAGCGTGCAGCGCGATGGTTATAGCCGAGCCAAGGTCAGCGTCAAGGTCCATGACGGCCAGGTGGCCGCGACCTTCAGCGGCGTACCGGACAGTTATGGCCAGCCCCTGACAACACTGCTCAATACCGCCGACCTGGCCTACCAGGGCGCCAGCAAGCTCAACAGCGACGGTAAATGGGCGTTTAACTGGTATCTGTTCCTGCCGTTGGGCATGGCGTTGGAAAACCGCAAAAGCATTGAGCTGATGCACTTCCCGCCGGACTATTCACTCACCCAGGCCCAGGACTACCTGGAATCGAAAACCACGGATCGCTGGGCCGACCTGCTCACCGACAACGGCGTGCCGGCCGCCGAAACCCCGGCCTACCAGACCATGATCGATATCGCCCCGATCGCCGCGCCGTCCACGGCGGGCAAAGACCTGGAAGGCGTCTATAGCTACTTCACTGATTACCAGACCCGCATGGTCAAGGAACTGAGCCTGCTGCCCGACGGCTCGCTGCCGATGGTGGCGTTCGGGGCACCGGTGCGCAGCTGGATCAAGCAGCAATACGGGCAAACCGTGAATGTGCTCGGGCTGGCACAGATCAGCCCGGCCCAGGGCAAAAGCGTTTCGGTATTGGGGTCCAACCATCCCAGCTACATCTGGTATGCCGCCGACCCCGAGTCCTATGATGGCGACGAGCAAAAGGCCGACGAGGCGGGCTTGAAGGTGATGGGCCAGGATCTCAGTGCCGCCTGCTGGCAGGCCGGGATGGGCCAGAAACCGGCCAGTGATCCGAATGTGCTGCTCAAGGCCTGTATGAACACCTGGCAGGTCACGCGCAAAGAACAGACCTGTGAGCTGTTCTACACCTCGGTGCGCAAACTGAGCCCGGAGCAGGCCAACGCCAAGTGCGCCACGTCAGCGATCAAAACTCAGTTGAAACAGCTGAGGAACGCCGCTCCTGCCCCCCTAATCACGGAGCCTGCGTTGTAAACCGCAGAAAAAACGACCCGCTTCTACTGTCATATTTGACAGTAGAAATCGGATCCAACTTGAGCGAGTCTTGAGCCGCGCCCATCTGCTGCAAGACTGGCCGTCAGACACCACTCGCAGGTCGATGCAGCCTAACCAAGGAGAGTTATGAAAACTCATGCCATGGATAAGGCTAAAACTGCTGCGAGTGAATGTTTATACCCGTTCAAGACCCTGCGAATTGAACAAGGCTACCCTTCGTCCGAGCAGTTCAAGGTCGTACGCACTGCGAATGATGCGGGAGGTGGAATCAAGGCGCGCAAAGCCTTGGACGGCCGCACGCGCATTGCCATGGTCTCCGGCTACGCAGTGGGCGAGCGACGCCTGCACACGCTGCAGTTGTCCCCGCGCATCCACTTGTACGACTGTTGGTTCTGCGGCCTCTTACAGCATTCGTGCAACCCGAATGTGTTCTTCGACACCACGTACCTGGAGCTCTGGACCGTGCAACCCATCTCGGCCGGCGCCTGGCTGACCCTGGATTACGCCAGCACTGAAGATGTGCTGTTCCGGCAGTTCGCTTGCCAGTGCGGCGAGCTGAACTGCCGGGGCTGGATCACCGGCAGCCGGGAGCCATTGAATGCCGAAGGCCAGGCCTTCATGGCCAAGTGGCGCAAGCGCAAACGGCCTTAGGCTTCGCCCAGTGGACGCAGGCGGTATTGCGGCGGCAGTTGCTCAAAGCCACTGATGGTGGTGTTCAAGCTCTTCCAGCGGCCATCCTTGATGCCGTAGATGCAACCATGGATCGACAGGCTCTGCCCACGGTGCCAGGCGTTTTGCACAATGCTGGTGTGGCCGACGTTGGCCACCTGCTGGATCACGTTCAGCTCGCACATGCGGTCTACGCGCTCTTCTTCGGTCGGCAACTGGGCCAGCACGTCGCGGTTTTCGTAGTACAGGTCGCGAATGGTGCGCAGCCAGCCGTCGATCAGGCCGAACTGGCGATCCTGCATCGACGCCCGCACGCCGCCGCAGCCATAGTGACCGGTGACGAGGATGTGTTTGACCTTGAGTACGTCGACTGCGTACTGGATCACCGACAGGCAGTTGAGGTCGGTGTGCAGCACCACGTTGGCCACGTTGCGGTGCACAAACAGATCACCCGGCAGCATGCCGACGATCTCGTTGGCCGGCACACGGGCGTCGGAACAGCCGATCCACAGGTATTCCGGGGTTTGCTGGCGGGCGAGCTTGGCGAAGAATTCGGGATCTTCCTGTTTGATCGCATCCGCCCAGCGTTCGTTGTTATCAAGCAGGTCTTGTAGTTCGTTCATCAGGGAAAGCCTCAGGAATGATGCGCAGTTTTGTGACTGTCGACCCTTCGTCCAGGTCACGCGATGCGCAAATTAGCTTGAATCTTTGGCGCGCCGTGCCTGTCCACACACTATAAGCCCCACAGTATGAGGATTGGCCATGACTGAATCACGACGTCCCTACGGCGCTACCCAGCCCGAACCGATTGACGATAACGAAGATCGCATGGGTTCGATGCGTGAGCTGGATTTTGACGAAGAGGAACCGACGGCGGAAATCGGCGATGAAATTCCGCGCCGCGAGCGCGAGCATCTGATGCCCGACGAACGGGTGCGTGAAGCCGGTCTGACGGGTGCTTCGACCGATGATCACGAGCCGACCGATGACGATATGAGCCCGGAAACCCTGATCCATGAGGATGGTGCGCGGGATGTCCTGGAGGAAGGTGAGGATAATCCGGCGGACTACGACCTGAGTATTGTGGATGAAGACGAGATTGGCGGCGGGAATGGGTTGGATGAGGCGGAGTTGGCCGATCTCGATCCGGTAGACGGAAACCGCTGACACAACACGATAAAAATGTGGGAGGGG
>NZ_JADDUM010000175.1 GCF_015163715.1 Pseudomonas cyclaminis | reverse complement strand
TTCGTTGATCTTCAGAATCCAGTGGACGTCTGTAGATCTATATTTGGAGCGGGAAACGAGACTCGTATCTGGTGTCCGACTCATTGAAATCTAAGGGGTTTGTTTTCTTGCCGGAGCAGGAAAAGACTTGATTCTGGACTTGTTTTTGAAGGGTATCAAGGGCCAGAAGTATGATCCGAGCCCTATATTGGGTCTACGCGAATATCCGCACATGTGTTCAGTGCGTCTATGTCACCCATCATTTTTTCTCTTTAGCCAATCGATCCATGAGGCTGATGCAAATGTTGTTTTGGATATTCGCGAGCGGGCTCGCCCCCGCAGTTTATGCGCTCAACCTGTGGGAACGAGCATGCTCGCGAACAAGACTCAGGGCTGTTGCCCAAAAACCAGTCAGGAGTAATAGCCGACATGTACAGTTGGTTTCCACTGGTCACTACCACAAGCCCCCAGAAAGGAACAAGCTCAGCGCTCGTCAAGCATGTTATTGCACGATACCTACCAGCATGAATACCGATTGGTTTGCGGGACAAACCTGGCCTTATATTTTGGTGTTGAAAAACAATCAGATGAATACCAACCGCACGAAGTGCACTTAAGGCTCAATCCCCGTTAACCCTGCCAAAAGCGAGAACGCTTCATGATAAAAATCCTAGCCGCTGTACGCAGAAAACCAGGAATGACGCATGCAGAGTTTTTAAACTATGTAGAGCACACCCACGGAGCAATCGCTAAAGCCAAACCGCTAGGTGTCAAACGGTACGTGCAGAACCATGTCATCGACGCGGCTTTCGGGGTCGACGCCGACAATGCCTATGCACAGTCCTTCCACAAAGACTCCATTACGGAGCTGTTTTTTGAAGACGTGCCAGGTCTGATTCGCACCTTCAGCGATCCCTATACTCAGCAAACCGTCGGCCCTGATGCAAAGAACTTCGCTGATCTTTCCGAGCAGCTCGCTCAATTGATGGATGAAGCGGAGACGGCTAGCACCGCTACAGCGCCTCTCCCATGGAAGGCGATGATCCTGCTGAAGAAAAATCCCGCGATGGCGCTCGATCGTTTTTTCGAAGCTTGGGACGCAGCTCACGAGAGCATTACCCGGGAACAGCCCGACTTCCAGAACGCCCTACGCCGGTATGTTCGCTCCCGGTACCTACCCGAGGGTGACAAGGTGACAGCCTATTTCGGGCCAAACATCGCCGTATACGAAGGCGCCTCTAGCCTGTGGTTTGAAAATGAAGCGGATTTTTCGACGTTTCGGCAGTATCAGCGAGCGCTGTTTCAAAAACTTGCCGAGGACGGCGTGGCACTGACGTCGGCGTCTTTTTTCGCTTACGTCAAAGAGGTCGTTATTTTCGATCATTGCTTCTGAAGACCAGCAGCGCGACCCTTCCCATCCAGAAGGGTCGCAATCAATCAGATAGGCTCAGCCAACGTCGCAGTAGACTCCCGCATGATCTGCGCATGCTCTTCCTTATCCCCACCACTTTTCTCTATCTCGCACAGCCGTGCGGAGTTCTCGACCACGAGTTGGCAACGCTCCCAGCGCCGCGTTTCGAACCGGCTCAGGCCCGTCTGTAGATTGCTACTGGCGAGCAACTCTTCGGCAAGCACGATGGCGCTCTCAATACCGATGCCAGCTCCGGAAGCCAGGTGCGGCGTGGTGGCATGCACCGTGTCGCCAATCAGCACGATTCGGCCCTTGTGCCAGGGCAGCGGCACCAACAGATTGGCCAGCGGACGATAGTCGATATTGGCGCCCGCCTCGTACAGCTGCGGAACCAGCGTTTGCAGGATCGGAGCTGGGAATTCACTCAACAGGCGCGCCATTTCACCCGGCCAACTGGCCGGATCGATCCACTCGGAAAACTCCCGGTTTTCCATGAGAAACATATACATGTGTGTTTCGGAAATCGGATTGACGCCAACCTTGGTGCGACCCAGCCAATGAGTGGGGCGCACGATTTGCGGCGGACGCTTCAGCACCGCGCGCCAGACGCTCTGATGGATGGGTTTTGGCGAGGGTGCATCCGGGAAAAAGTCCTTTCGTGTGCGCGAATGCACACCGTCAGCGGCGATGACCAGGTCATAGCGTTCAGTGGTCCCGTCGGTGAAAGACACGTCAATGCCATCGTCATGCTCGATGATGCTGTCGTAGGTGATGCCCAGGCGCACGCGGGTCCCCACTTCCCGCGTCCTGTCGGCAAATATTCGAGCCAGTACCGGGCGCAGGATGCCGCCACCACAGGGAATCGGCTTATCGCTGACCGGCGGTCGAAGCGCCAATTGCACGATCAGGTCGCCTACCGGTGAAAACACATCGAAATTGGTCGACAAGTATCCTTCCCCGGCGACCCTTTCCAGAATCCCAACCGTATCAAGCGCTCGCAGCGTGGGCCCACTGAGCGTAATCCCAGCCCCCAAAGGACACCACAATGGATCGATTTCGACGAGGTCCACTTCGACGCCCTGGCGGGCGAGCTGGATAGCCGCGGTCATACCGGAGAACCCTCCTCCGATCACCAGGACCTTGTTGACTGCTGCAATCATCACGCTCTCCTAATTATTCTTATTCACTCGGGCAGACATTGCATGGCGCACCGACGAGCTCTGCGGCCTGATCGCGTCAATACCGTAGAAACATGGAATGCCGACGGGAAATGCCGGATCAGCCACGAGACTATCGAATCGGCTATCAGCGCTGAAATCGCTTTGCACAATCCGAGGTATCGCTGGCGGCGATGGGTCTGGCAGGTAAGTCGGGGGAATTGCTCGGAGTGCCTGCCTTTGCGGCAGAACAAATACAAAAGCCGATGAACGACGGCTCACACGAACCGCCATCCACCGGCCTTCAACGACGGTTGTTCACACGCTTTCCAAGCCATCCCAGCAGAGGTACTTCACCTCAAGAAACTCGTCGATCCCAAGGTGTGAACCCTCACGCCCAAGCCCGCTCTGCTTCACACCACCGAAAGGCGCGACTTCATTTGAAATCAAGCCGCAGTTGATGCCCACCATGCCCGATTCAATGCGCGCGGCGTTGCGCCAGATACGCGCCGCGTCACGGCTGAACAGATACGCGGCCAGGCCAAACTCGCTGTCGTTGGCCATGGCAATGGCTTGGTCATCCGTGTCGAAACGCACCAGCGGCATGACCGGGCCGAAGATCTCCTCACGGGCAACCCGCATCCCATGGGTCACGTCGGCCAACAGCGTGGGCTGGAAGAAACATCCACCCAGCGCATGGGATTTGCCGCCGGACAGCAGCCGGGCCCCTTGCGCCAAAGCATCATCCACCAGCGCCTGGGATTTTCGTACCGCCGCGTCATCGATCAACGGCCCGACCTGTACACCCGGCTCCAGGCCATTGCCCACCTTCAAGCGTGCCATGCGCTCAACAATGCGCTCGGCCAATGCATCATAAACCCCGGAATGCACCAGTACCCGATTCGCACCGATACAGGACTGCCCGCCGTTGCGAAACTTGGCCAGCATCACACCGTCAGCTGCCGCATCAAGATCAGCATCGTCGAAGACAATGAACGGGGCGTTGCCGCCCAACTCCATGGAGCATTTCTTGACCGTCTGTGCCGCTTGCGCCAGCAGCAGCCGGCCCACTTCCGTAGACCCGGTAAACGTGAGCTTGCGCACCAACGGGTTGGCCGTGAGTTCACCGGCAATATCTCGAGTGTCATTGCCGGTAATCACACTGAAAACACCGGCCGGCACCCCAGCGCGCTGGGCGAGTTCGGCGAGCGCCAGGGCGGTCAGGGGCGTCTGACTGGCCGGTTTCACCACCATTGTGCAACCAGCCGCGAGGGCCGGAGCAGCCTTGCGCGTGATCATGGCAGCGGGAAAATTCCAGGGCGTGATCGCCGCGCAAACCCCGATGGGTTCGCGCAGTACCACAATTCGCTGAGTGTCCTTTACGCCCGGAATCAGATCACCGCGCACCCGTGTGGCTTCCTCGCCAAACCAGCGCACAAAAGACGCGGCGTAATCGACTTCACCCCGCGCCTCCTCCAGTGGCTTGCCCTCCTCCAGGGTAATCAGCGTGGCAATGTCCTCGCGATGCTCAACCATCAGCTCATACCAACGACGCAACACCTCGCCGCGGCGTTTGGCCGTCAGGCGACGCCATGGACCAAAGGCCTCATGCGCCGCGTCGATGGCGTGCCGGACTTCAGTTTCACGGCAGCGCGGCAACTCGGCCAGCACCGTTTGATCCACCGGATTACGCAGCGTGTACTGACCGTGCGGCGTCTCGGCCAGCCACTCACCGGCGATATAGGCACCGTCACGCCACAGCGTAGGATCCTTAAGTAAATGCTTCACTGTGCAACCCTCCCGATCAGCACGGATAACGCCCGATCATGAAGGCGCTGTCAGGATCCGAAGTCACCGGCAACCCCGACGCGACCAACCCTTGACGCAGCGACTTCATGAAGCGATCCGGCACGCGCATCGCTGGGGCACGCAGTGGGCCGCCGTTAAAGCCGGCGAGCCAGTCCTGGTATTTCCACATCGTGCGATTGAGCACCCCAGTACCGCCAGCGTAGCTCTGCGCGGCGGCGCCGTTGGCGCTGCGTGCCGGGTTGACCTTCCAATACAACTCCATCGCCTCTTCGAAGCGCCCCGTGCGTGCCAGCTCGAATGCTTTCGGGTAGTAGTCGCTCATCCAGGCGGTGTTACTGGTGCCGGAAAACTGCAACTTCATCAGGCTCATCAAGGGGATTGCGTCGCCTTCGATCGGGCAACTGATCACCACCTGATCGCGGAAGTGGTGATACATCTCACAAATGCCCGCTGGAAGCGGAAACCCTTGCTCGGATTTGATGGCCGCGATATTCGGGCAATCGGCCAACAGCCGACGGACCAACTCCAGCGACATACCCGCCGGATGCACGCGCTCGAAGCCCCAGAGCGGAATCGGGAAGAGCATGACCGCAAGGTCCGTCGCGTCGCAGAATGCCTTGGTGTAGTCGTAGATTTCCTGCTCGCTGGTCGGCCAGAACTGCGGTGGATAGGAGAGCAGGACGATATCCGCACCGGCATTCTCGGCGAGCTTCACCGCCTCGATGTTCTCGGCAAGCGTGCCAAACGCCGCATGGAAGAATAGGAGCAGGTTTTTCCCCGACTCACGGGCCCAGGCGGTGAACTGTGCGTTCTCCTGGGGAGAGATCGCCAGCTCGCTGCACAGCAACGTGGCGCTGTAGCCCAGGCCGACCGTATGTTCAATGTCGTGGCGAATGCCACGTTCGTTGAGTCGCTTCAGGTCGGCACTGAAACTTGGGATGGTGACCGCCGAGCAGCCCACCAGGTTTTCCCGCGCCCAGGCACGGGCATCCGCTTTCTTGTATGTGGCCATGATGACTTTCCTTCGAACAGTGGAGGGGTTATTTCGAGACAGGGACAATGCTGGCAGGCAGCTCGATGCCGAGGCCTTGTTGCCTGGCGCGCTCGTACAACGCTTGTGCGATGACGACGTCCTGCAGCGCCGAGCCCACCGATTTGTAGAGAACGATGTCGCTTGCGTTCTGGCGCGGGGTGACACGACCCGCGACGAGATCCGACAGCGCGACCAATTTGTCGGCGACATACACGCCGGCACTGATCGCCGCAATGGCATCGCCGGTATCGTGGAGCACCTCTTGCGGCATATCAGCGACGATGCAGACGGCTCGCTCCATCGTGACCGGGTCAACTTCCCGTTGCTCAGGCAAGGTGGAGCCCAACGACACGACCGTGGCACCCGGGCAAAGCCACGCGCCTTGCAACACTGGCGACTCGTCACGGCTGCGGGCGGCACAGATCACCACATCACACTCCTGCACGGCCTCTTGCGCGCTGTTCACCGCTTGGATATCCAGTCCAGGCCTGAAGCTTTCGGCAAAGCGCTCGCGGCTCGCGGGCGTTGGGCTGAACACCCGGACACGGGCGACATCGCGCACGGCCTTGAGGCAGTCAAGTGCACCACGCGCCTCGAATCCGGCACCAATCACGCCCACCCGCAGCGCTCGTTGAGGCGCCAGTAGATCGACCGCCAGCGCAGCGGTTGCAGCGGTGCGCAACCCCGTCACCCGATTGCCATCGATCAGGGCACTGAGCGCCATGGTTTGCTGATCGAACAATGCGATCAGGTAGCTGGCGCAGCGCGCCCGCATGGAGGCCGCGATCAGCTTGCAGCCCATATGGCCGCCGGAGGGGGAAACAGCGGTCAGACTGCGCAGCCAGATACCATCACCCCGGGCCATGGAACGAGGCGGCACCATGGCATCCGATGCAGGGCGTGCATAAGCCTCGGCGAGCGCGGCGACGGCGGTGCTCCAGTCGGCGAGCGAAGCCACATCTGCGTCGCTGAGAAAAAGCGTCGGGGCAATGACTTGGGATTCTTGGGCGTGATGCATAGCGCTAACCTCACAATCGGGGATCAGTCGTTGATTGACTGACACCCTACGAGGCGCGCCCCCCGTCGAATACTGCTGGGGATGGAAAGCAGCTATCGCTTAAATCGATGGCATGGACAGATTGCAAATCAGCCGTCGCACTTCACGGGAAGCACGGGTCAAGGGGCGCCGGGGCGACTCGACCAGCACGACAAAGCGTTCCAACACGGGCTCGATAATGCGCGATGAAATCAGTCGTTGATCCAGCGAGCCGGGCAGCACAGAGGCAATCGCATAGCCTCCGCCTGCCGCGACGACTTCGTACTGGAGCTGGACCGAGTCGGCTTCCACGGCCACGCACAGCTCCACGCCTTGCTCGGCGGCCAAATGATCGAGCCTGGCCCTCAGCAGATGCGGCCGCCCAGGCACGACCAATGGCAGCCCCGATAGATTTTCCAGCGCAATATCTCGATTGCCGAACAGCGGATCGGCGGCGGGTCCTACCAGGTGCAGCGGTAGCCTGGCCAACAGATGGGCTTGGCCGATGCTCGCCTCGCTCTCGCGCAGCACCAGCGCCATATCCAGACGACCATCGTGCAACTGTTCTTCGAGTTGAGCGCTCGCGCCCTCAATCAGGTGCAATCTCACCCCGGGCATCTGCACGCGCACCGCAGAAAAAAGCGTTCCCGCAAACCGGCGTACGGCGGAAGGCAACATGCCCACGACCACCTCCCCCACCGGCTTTCCTCGCAGGTTGCGAATGTCGTCGGCAAGGCTTTCAGCGTTCGCCAGGAGATCCGATATACAAGGCAGCAACTGCTCGCCAAATTCGGTCAGGACCACCCCGCGCCCGGTGCGATGAAACAGGCGTTCGCCACATTGCGACTCTAGCAGGGCAATATTGCGACTCACCATGGACTGCGGCATGTCCAGCAGTACGGCCGCTTTGCTGAGACTGCAGCCGCCACGACACGGACGAACAAAGTCCAGCGAGGATCGATGATTGTGAGCGCCGTGGCAGTAGGCTGCGTGGCCGTGTCCGACACCGGGTAGCTCTGGATATCCGTCATGTCATCAACTCTTGGTGGGCCTGGTGCAAGTATTCGCGACTGTCCTGGAGATGCAGGCGCATCGCAGCACGCGCGCATTCAGCGTCCTGATGAAAGATCGCCTGGTAAATCTGTTCGTGCTCGCTTTGCATGCGCTGTTCGTAATGCAAAGGCTCATCGTGAAAAAGACGCGCGGAATCCAGCCGGCTACGCGGAATGATCACCTCGCCCAGGTTGAGCAGTGTGCTGGCGATGTAGGGGTTGCCGGTCGCCTGGGCAATGCCCAAATGGAACTGAAAATCCAACGCCGCCCGATCATTGACGCTGACATCCGGCTGCCCGAGCTGATCGAGAAGTGTCCGCAACCCCGTCAACTGATCCGGGTTGCGTCGCTGGGCCGCGAGCCCGGCGGCTTCTACCTCAAGACCGATCCGAAACTCCATGATCGCCAGCGAATCGGTGATGAGACCGATCGTCGCCGGGTCGATGAATGCCCCCAACGACAGGGCGCTACCGCGTACAAAGGTCCCGATACCGTGGCGTGTCTCAACCATTCCGGCAGCCTGTAGACGCGACATGGCTTCGCGCACCACGGTCCTGCTGACACCATGCTCCAGCATGAGAGCCGACTCGGTGGGCAACTGTTCGCCGCCACGCAGCCGTCCCTCGACAATGTGCTCCGACAGCAGCGCCTCAAGCCCCTGGGACAGACTACCGCGCTTTTTTCCACCGGCCACTGGCACGTTCACTCCTCGAAAATCGCTACAGCGCGGACGAAACCGGCCGAAGCGTGCCTGATCTTGTAGGGGAAGCAGGACACCTGGAAACCATAGGCCGGCAGGCATTCCAGGTTGGCCAGTTTCTCCATCTGGCCGTAACCGATGTCGCGTCCGGCCTTATGCCCTTCCCAGATGATCGAAGCGTCGCCCGTGGCGGCGAAGCGTTCGCGGGTGTACTTGAACGGCGCATCCCAGCTCCAGGCATCGGTGCCGACTACGCGCACGCCGCGCTCCAACAAGTACAACGTGGCCTCGCGGCCGATGCCGACCCCGGCGTCCAGATACCCTGGCTGGCCGAACAGCGCGCCGGCACGGGTGTTAACCAGGACAATGTCCAGCGGCCGTAGAACATGGCCAATACGCTCTAGCTCAGCTTGCATTTCGGCAGCGTTAACCACATGGCCATCCGGTAAATGACGAAAGTCCAGCTTCACGCCGGGTTGCAGGCACCAGTCCAACGGCAACTCGTCGATGCCAAACGCCGGCTTGCCACCATCCGTGGTCGAAGCGTAGTGCCAAGGGGCGTCCATGTGCGTGCCGCTGTGCGTGGTGATCTGCAGGCGCTCAGCAGCCCAGGATTCGTCGCCAGGCAGTTGCGCCTTGGACAGGCCGGGAAACATCGCGGCCATCTCCGGCCAGCCTTGCTGATGGTCCATGTAGTCGATTTTAGGCAGCAACGGCGGTGGATCGGTGTAGGGGTTGTTGTCCAGGGTCACGGACAGGTCCACCAGGCGGCGTTTAGTTGATTGCATTTTCGCTCACTCCAAGCGCTACCCGCCCACGCGCACGACGCGCCGGGGCAGCAGCGTTCAAACTGTTTCGTATCAAGGCGGCAGCCGAGCCGTCATGGCGAAAGCCAAGGGCGCGGGCCAGAGGGGTTTTCATTGCCGGGAAGTTGCCGAACAACGCTTGCAGTCCAGCGTCCGGCGCGAAGCTGATCAACCCGCGGCGTTCCTGGCCGTAGGCAGCGGCCAGGGCATCGATGACTTGGGCAATGGACAGGTGCAACAGCGGCAGTTGCCAGACACGTGACTCGCCAAGTTCGGCGGCGGGCAGTTCGGCGGCCCGCAGCAGGTTATCCACGCAACACCGCACGGACATCCACCAAGCATGTGCCTGCGGCGAGACCGGGCAGCAATACGGCTCACCTTGGGCAAAAGCGTGCAGCAGGTCGCTCATGAACGCCGAACGTAGCCCATTGGGTTCACGTGGACGAGCGACAATGCCGGGCAGGCGCACGGCACGACCGTCCACCTCGCCTCGTCGGGCAAGGTCGTTGAGCGCCATTTCCACCATCGCCTTGTGCGCGCCGTAACTCAACTGAGGGTGCGGCGTGGCACGCTCATCCATGCGGGCCGGCAGGTCGCCGCCGTACACCGCCACGCTGCTGGCGTACACCAGCACCGGCGCGCCTGGCTGTTCGCGCAACTGGTCAAGCAACTCCAGGCTCGCCTGCAAGTTGACCTGGTAGCCCAATGAATAATGCTGCTCGGCCGCGCCACCCGGAATGCTGACCAAGTGAAAAACCACATCGATGCCATCGGCCAAGGCGCGGCGCAATAACGCGGCGTCGGTGACACTGCCGCAATGTTGGCGCAGGCGCTTATCCTCAGCAAACCCCACCAATTCCTTATCCAACAATATCAACGCGCTGATCGACCGGCCTCGCAACTCATTGGTTTGGAGCAATCGTGTCACCAACGCCCGGCCGACAAAACCATTGGCCCCGGTAATCATTACGCGCATGGGAGGCCTCCGCGCACGATGCACTGGTCTATCGCCCCGAACACCGACTGCCCTTGCAGATCGAAGACCTCCATGCGCACGCGGTCGCCAAAGCGCATGAAGGACGTCCGTAGCGCGCCGTGCTCAATCATCTCAACGGCACGACGTTCGGCGATGCACGCAGCGCCCACCGTGGGATCGGCATTGGAAACGGTGCCGGAGCCGATCACGCAGCCGGCCCTGAGTCGCCGGGTCAGCGCCGCATGGGCGATCAACTGATGAAAGCCGAAATGCATGGCGCCACCGTGGGCATGACCGAACCACTGGCCGTTCCATTCGACCCTCAGCGGCAAATGCACACGTCCGTCGTGCCAGGCCTCGCCCAACTCGTCGGGGGTGATCGCCACCGGGGCAAAACTGGACGAGGATTTGGCCTGGATAAAACCGAAGCCGGTCTTCATTTCACGGGGGGCGAGCGCCCGCAAGCTGACATCGTTGATTTGCACGATGAGCCGAATATGGTCAACGGCGTCCTGCGCCGAGCAGCCCATGGGGACCTCATCGACCAACACCGCGAACTCACCTTCGAAATCGATACCGTGGCTTTCATTGGGCAGCACGATGTCGTCGTGGGCGCCCAGAAAGTCATCGCCACAGCCCTGGTACATCAGCGGCGTGTGTTCAACACCTTCGATCGGATCCAGCCCAAAAGCCTTCTGCATCCGCTCGCCATGACTGAGAAAAGACGAGGCGTCCAGCCACTGCCAGGCACGTGGCAAGGGCGCGGCGGCTCGCTGCGGATCAAAGGCGAAGGCACCGGTCAGCGCGCCTTCGTTCAAGGCGTCATACCGGATGCGCAAAGCCGTTTCGACGCTCGGCCAATGCTCGATAGCCTCCTGCAGCGTCGCGGCGATATCGCTGGCCTCCACCGCCCAGGCCAGGTCGCGCGACACCACCAGCAGGCGACCGTCGCGGCTGTGATCTTTCAGGGTGCCGAGCTTCATGCCGGTTCTCCTTGCAGCTCGGGGGCGAAGCGGCCATCAAGCAGCACAAACAGCATGCGTGCCATTTGCTCGGTACGATTGCTCCAGGCGTGGTTGGTGCCGCGCTGCACGACGATGTCACCGCGTTTGAGATGCACTTCCTCGCCATCGAGCACCAGCCACACCTCGCCCTCCGTGACCACGCCGTAATCGAGCGTTTCGGTGCGGTGCATCAGCTTGTGTTTGGAATCCGCCTGCCCAGTGCCGGCATGGGCCTGGCCAATTTCGGCGAAGGCCGCCGCGGCCTCCTCGGCGCTGATTTGGTTCTGCATGCTGTCGGGCGGAATATCCACCACGCGGATGACGCTGCCCAGGGGCGCCGGACTCAATTGAAGCGGCTTGCGGGTGGGGTCGTCGCCGTTATCCAGCACGGCCGGGCTGGCGCCACTGCTCCAGATCTCATGGAAGACCGTGCCAGGCACGGCCTTGAGCGGAAAGCTGTTGGGCGTTGGTCCGCTGAGCGCGACCACCGCCAAGCCCTGGGCATCGTGCCCAGTGACAACGCGTTTGAAACCAGGAAGCTGTTGCATATTCGAGTCCTCAATCAGTTGGCGAAACGCGCCAGCGGGTAACGATGGATTCATGAGAAAACCTTAAAGATCGAGCACCAGCCGCGCGCTTCTCGCACGGGAGCAGCAAGGCGTGAACTGGTCGTTGCGGGCTCGCTCGACATCGGTCAAGAACATGTCACGATGCTCCGGCTCGCCGTCCAACACGCGCGTGATGCAGGTGCCACAGATGCCCTGCTCGCAGGACAAAGGAATGTCGATGCCAGCCTCCAGCAACACCTGGGCGACGCTGAGCGTGGCCGGCACTTGAAAACACTGACCGGTGCTAGCCAGTTGCACCTCGAACCCGCCCGCCTCACCCGCCAAGACGGTGGCAGCGGTAAAGTACTCACGGTGCAGTTGCGCCTCGGCCCAGCCCTGCGCGCGCGCCGCGCCAAGCACGTGTTCCATGAAACCGTTGGGGCCACAGACGTACAGGTGACGGTCGGCAGCGGGCCCGGATAAAACCCGAACGGCGTCGAGACGCTGGGCGTCCTCGCCATCGTCCACATGAACCTGCACGCAATCGGCAAATGTTGAACGGCGGATGTACTCGATAAAGGCCATGCGCCCGGCCGAGCGACCGCAGTAATGCAGCTCGAAAGGCGCGCCGATCCGCGCCAGGCGCTCGGCCATGCAGAGAACCGGCGTAATACCGATACCACCCGCGAACAGCACGCTGTACCCCGCCCCATGCTCCAGTGGGAACAGGTTGCGTGGCTCGCTGATCCGCAGCCGGCTCCCTTCATGCACGTGCTCGTGCATGGCTTGCGAACCGCCGCGAGACGCCGGATCGAGCAACACGCCCAGCCGGTAACGGTGGCGTTCTTCCGGGTGATTGCACAGTGAGTACTGGCGCACCAGGCCATTGGGCAGGTGCACGTCGATATGCGAGCCGGCACTGAAAGCAGGCAGCATGGAATCCTCGGCCGGGGCCAGTTCAAAGCTGTAGATGCCTTCGGCTTCGAGGCGTTTGCGGGTCACGATGACATCGATCATCACTGGCTACCCATTGGCTGTTCAGCGGCGATCAACCGACGCAGAACACGTCGGCAACGCACAGCCCCAGCATCGACTGGCAGCAGCACCGGGTTAAGGCCAAGCAGCTCAACTTCGCCAATCTGGCGCTGTTGAGCCTCGACCATGGGTTTGTCTTCACCAGCGAAAATACCGATCAACATGTCCTGTACGACGGCATTCAACTGCGCATTGTCCTGCTCGAAGCTGCGCGTGTTGGCAAAGAAGTAATGGGTATTGGTCGCGTCCTGCGGTGTCATCAGATGCAGGTTCCATGTCACGGGCCCCTCTTCCCTGGGGCGCCCTGGAGGCGTGGCGCCACTGCCCAGCAGCATCAGGCCGGGGGCGTGCCAGATGACTTCGGCCCAGACGTCGGCCCGGGTCGGGTCTTCAAGGTGAGCGCCGAAAGCCGGCGGGGGAACATCATCAGGTGCCCACCAACTGATGCGCACGCGATCATTGGGTAACTCCTCGATGGTGGCGCGGGTGCGTGACAACGCCCCGCCACCGAGCGTATCGGGGTGCAGGAAATCAACGTGGCTCAGGTCCATGATGTTGTCGGACAGCAACTCGTAGTGCGCACGAGTTGGCAAGTACCCATGCCCCTTCGCATGGGGTGGGGTCTGTTCGAGGAAGGAAAAATCAGGGATCAGCCCATCGTTGACCCGGCTCGAATCGCCTGGCCAGACCCAGATCGCCCCATGGCGCTCGACGACCGCGAACGCGCGAACACAAGCGGCCTTGGGGATGGTCCCATCGCCATGGGGATTGTGCGTGCATTGGCCGCTGCCATCGAAACGCAGACCGTGGTACGGGCACTGGACGCTGTCGCCGACAATCTTGCCCATGTGCAGCGGGGCAAAACGGTGCGGGCACCGATCGGCGAGCGCCTGGATCACACCCTGGCTATTGCGAAAGAACACGATGGGTTGCTCGACGATGGTTCTGCCAAGCATGCCACCTTGCCCCAGCTCGTCTGCCCACCCAGCGATGTACCAGGTGTTGAGCAAATAACTCATGATGTTCTCCTCATTTTTCTTATTTTGATGAAACGTCGAATGGTCAGTGCTCAGGGTCGGCGGCCACCGCAGTGGGAAAAGCAGACCCGCTACCCCGCAATCGAATGCAGGCCACGGCCACCAACAGTTGAACGCCCGCGACGATGCCCAGCGCGGCTGGCAAAGCGCTGATCGCCCCACCTGTGATCGCCAGCACCACCACCGGGCTGGCGAACTCACCGGCGAAAAACATCGACGTAAAGCCACCGGCAGCGCGGCCGCGCTGTTGGAAGTCGACCTGGGACATGATCCAGGTGAGCAGGGTCGGCATCATCAGACCGATACCCAGGCCGTTGATGAGCACGGCGATTACCACCAGCCCATGACTGTCGGCCACCGCCAGCAACCCGCCCCCGATGCCGGCCGCAACGAGGGCCAGGAGCATTTGCCGGTACGCTGGTACGCCACTGAACAGCCGGAAACTCAGGGCTCCGACCAGCACACCGAGCTGACTCGCGCCCATGGTCATGCCGATCTGCTGCGACCCTTCGACGTGCAACAGGTTGAGCAGATAACCCACTTGTACCGGCACAATGAACAGGCTCAAGCCCGCCAGGAATGCCAGGGCATACAGCGGTGCCAGGGCGCGCCAGGGGAATGCCCTGTTCACCGTTGTCGCGGTGACGACCTGCCCACGCGGCTCCCACAGCAACCAGGCCATCAGCGGCAGGAACACCAGGCCCAGCCCATACAGGGCAAACGGGGTACGCCAGCCCTGCTCGCCGAGCACACCACCGACGGCAATGAAAATCGCCGCCGACAACGAGGTCGCGACCATTTGCAGGGCGAACATGCGTTCACGCCGCGCGCCGCTGTAGTAGTCGCCCATCATCGTGGTGCAGCAGGTCATGATCGCCGCCTCGGCCACGCCGATGCCGGCGCGGCTGATGACGATGATCTGCAGCGACTCCAGCCACAGCGGCAGCACGCCACAGACGGTGTAGAGCACCATCGCACTGATCAACAACGGCTTGCGTCCCAGCCGGTCGGCGATGATCCCGGCCACGGGTGCCAACAGCGCAATCATCAACGCCGGCAGCGTCAGGGCGATGGGCACCAGCACGGCCACACCCGGCGTGTCGGCGAAGTGCTCCTGCATGCGCGGCAGGATGGGGGCCAGCAGCACCGCGCCGAGTACCGGCAAGCAACTGCCGAGCAACAGCAATAAGGATTGCGGCAGCCGCGCCTGGCGTTCAACGTTCATCACGCACCTCCGGTGGTTGGGTCGCGCAGAACGCCATGCCGAAGGCACTCAGGCCGGCTATGAAATCAAGCCATAGGGATTGCTGGGGCAAATGCACACGAGGCATGGGTACTTCCTTTCTTGTTGTTATGACGCGGCCGAATTAGTGGCCGTTGTTGTTTGATCGTGCTTGTAAGCCAGGCGCTGCGAGTGCTTCACGCAGGCCCCCTCCTCGGCTACGGCCGGCACCAGCGGCAGGCTCGTCGAATGACTGGGTTTGGCCTCGGCCTGCCCTGTGCTCACCCGTTTACTCGGCAACAGGAAGTGAGCCAGGGCTGGCAACAGAACCAGGGCACCGACCATGTTCCAGACGAACATGAAGGCCAGTAGCACGCCCATGTCAGCCTGGAACTTGATCGGCGAAAACATCCAGGTGGCCACGCCGATCGCCAGGGTCACACCGGTCAGCATCACCACCTTGCCGGTGGACAGCAGTGCCCGGTAATACGACTCAGACAAGCTTGTGCCCTGGCGCATATGACCGAGCAGGATGCTCATCACATACAGCGCGTAGTCGACGCCGATGCCCACGCCGAGAGCGATCACCGGCAGGGTCGCGACCTTGACGCCGATGTTCAGCCAGACCATCAACGCCTCACAGAGGATCGACGTAAGCATCAGCGGAATCACCGCGCAAATCGTGGCGCGCCAGGATCGGAAAGTGATCAGGCAGAGCAGGATCACCGCGCCGTAGACCCAGAACAGCATTTCGCGATTGGCCTGCTTGACGACGATGTTGGTCGCGGCCTCGATCCCGGCATTGCCCGCGGCCAGCAGGAACTGGACCTCGTCGGTATTGTTCGCCGCGGCGAATTGTTCGACGTGATCCACCAGACGGTTCAGGGTTTGCGCCTTGTGGTCGGAGAGGTAGACGTACAGCGTCAGCAGGCTGCAATCTTCGTTGTACAGCCCGCGCGGCGCCCCGGCGGTGACCATGTTGAGCATTGCCTGGTTGTTCTGCAGCTCATACCACTTCGGGCTGCCTTCGCTCAGGCCAACCAGCATGCGGCGGTTGAGCAGTGCCAGGGAATTGGTCGAATCCACCCCTGGCAAGGTGCGCAACTGCCAATCGAGGGCATCGACCTTGTTCAGGATGTCATAGCGCGAACAGGCGCTGGCGGGGGTCTTGATCATGACCGCGAACAGATCGCTGCTGGCGCCGTAATGCCGGGTCAGGAATGCATCATCCTGGTTGTAGCGCGAGTCGGCCCGCAGCTCGGGCGCGCCGGCGTCCAGATCACCCACTTTCAGTTGCAGGCTGACGATGAAGCCGAGCGTCGCCAGCGCCAGGCTCAGCGCGATGCACAGCGCCGCCCACCGGCGCTGGGTGAACAGGTCGAGGAAGCGCCAGAACCCGTGGCGATTGTGGCCAGCCAGCTCGGCGTGCTCGCTTTTCAGGCTCAGTTGCGCCGCGCGGCCGCTGACCCCGACATAAGAAAGCAATATCGGCAGCAGGATCAAATTGGTGAAGATCAACACCGCCACGCCGATACTCGCGATCATCGCCAGGTCCTGGATCACCTGGATCTTGATGATCATCAGCACCGCGAAACCGACCGCATCACACAGCAGCGCGGTGAGCCCGGCAAGGAACAGGCGGCGGAAAGTAAAGCGTGCGGCGACCACCCGGTGCATGCCGCGCCCGATGTCCTGCATGATGCCGTTCATCTTCTGTGCGCCGTGGCTCATGCCAATGGCAAACACCAGGAACGGCACCAGCACCGAATAGGGGTCCAGTTGATAATTGAGCAGCGGCAGCAAGCCGAGCTGCCAAACCACCGCCACCAATGAGCAGAACACCACCAACAGAGTGCTGCGAATGCAGCGGGTGTACCAATAAAGCACCACCGTGGTGATCAGGATCGCCACGGCGAAGAACATCAGGATTTGCCGCAGGCCGGCAATCAGGTCACCGACTTTCTTGGCGAAACCGGTGATGCGGATGTCGATGCTGTCGCTCTGGTATTGGCTGCGCAATGATTCCAACTGTTGCGACAGTTGGCTGTAGTCCAAGGGTTTGCCGTCCGGGGTGCGCTGCAGCAGCGGTACCTGGATGATGCTCGAAGCCTGGTCGAACGCCACCAACTGGCCGATTTCGTTGGACAGCTGCACGTTGCGCCGCAATGCCGCAAGGCTCGCTGCGCCGCCATCGTAGTTATCCGGAATGACCGGCCCACCCTCCAGGCCCGCCTCGGTCACCGCCACCCAGCGTGTGGCCGGCGTCCAGAGCGACTTCATGTACGCACGGTCGACACCCGGCAGCAGGTAGATCTTGTCGCTCAACGCCTGCAGGGTCTTGAGGTAGGCGCTGTCGTAGATGTCGCCATGCTTGTTGACCACCGCGATACGCACCGCATTCCCCAGCCCGCTCAGCTCCTTCTGGTGCTCCAGGTAGTTGGCGATATAGGGCTGATGGATGGGGATCATTTTTTCGAAACTGGCATTGAGCTCGACACGGCCGGACTGCCAACCCAGCACCAACGTGGTCGCCAGGCACAGCAGCAACACCCACAGGCGATGGTTGAACAATGCGCGCTCGAGCAGCGAGCCGGAGCGCGGATCAAAGTCATCGACCGCATTTGCAGGGGACTGGGGAAAACTTCCAGGGGACTTCATAACCTCACTCCGAAGCGGCAGTGGCTGGCTGCGCAAGACGCTGCAGCCCGGTGAAACCGGCAACGATCAGGCTGCCATCGGCGGCCTCGATCACACTTGAAACAGGTTTGCCCAAGGGCGCTCCCAACGGCAGCAGCGCCGCGCCGGTCTGCTCGCTGTTGCGAAACAGCATGCCGCCCTGATTGACCAGCAACAGCTGGCCGTCGGCCAAACGGGTGGCATCGTTGAAGGAGATCGGTACGGGCACCGACAGACGCTGGAAACTGACGCCGGCGTCGCGGGAGACAAAGGCATTGCCCTTCAGACCGGCGACCACCAGCGCGCCATCCGCGCGGTTCTGCAGGGTGAAGAAACTACCTTCGTAGGGGCTGTCCAGCTGACTGAACGACAGCGCATCGTCGTCCGAGCGTGCCAGGTAGCCCTGCTCGCCAGCCAGGAACCAACGTGTGCCCTGGCGACTGATGGCGTACAGGTGCAAGCCGTTGGGGTTGGCAATTTGCCCCATCAGCGATTGCCAGGTGGCGCCGCCATCGGTGGTCAGCAGCGCCAAACCGTAGGCACCGACGATCAGCCCGCGATGTGCGTCCACGAACTCCAGTGCCAGAAAGGGTTTGTCTGGACCATCGGCGACAAGACGCTCGGCATTTTGTACCCGTATCAAGGCGGCATCCGGGTCGGTAGCCGTGGCCTGGCCCGCCTTGGCGGCGTTCAGTTCCAGTTGTGCCGCCCGCAGGCCATCGAGCTGCAGTGTCCAGTGCTCACCGCCATCCACAGTCGCCAACACCACGCCCGCGTGGCCGACCGCCCAGCCCTTTTGCGCATCCACGAAGCGCACAGCTGTCAGGCTGACCGAGACCGGCACAGTTGCCTGGCGCCAGCTTTGTCCATTGTCGTCGGAGAGCAGCACCAGGCCGCGCTCGCCCACCGCTACCAGACGTTTGCCGGCCCGCGCCAGATCGATCAATACGCCTTGCTGCGCACCCGCTACCCGCATGGCTGGTGTATCGAGCGGCACGCCCACTGCCGCCGGCCCGGCCAGGCACTCGCGCGTGGCGAAGGGCAAACACAGGGCCAAGAGCAACGCGCGCGCCTGATTGATTCTGTTCATAACCTACCTCGGACAAACACTCGTATCCAAGGGCAGACCGACAGGCCTGCCCTTCACTCGGCTCAGGTCTACCGCACGCCGCGCCCCGCCATCGCTGCTGGCGAGAACTCCGAGGGTTTGTAGCGATCGACCGCGTGATACTGCTCCGGCAACCCGGCATAGAGGTTCTGGATAAACCACGCACCGGAGGTCAGGTCATAAAAACCTGAAGAGAGTTGCACCAGCCCTGGCAGATCGGGCAATACGGAAGGCAGCGACCACAGGGTCTTGGCCAGTTGGCCGCTGGCATCCCAACGATCTCCGAGCAAGGCTTGCCAAGTGTCCTCGTCGAGGTAGTAACGCCCCTTGGGCAACTGATGGCGCTTGCCGGCGGCTACCGTCGACTCGAGCACCCAGACGCGGTGCAGTTCCCAGCGCACGTAATCCGGATTCAGATGGTGTTTGCCCAACAGGTCCTGCGGCTGGGCAGCGTTTTGCACCTTGTTGGTGTTGTAAGGGACATACATCTCCTGCTTGCCGACCAGTTTCCAGTCGAACCTGTCCGTACGCCCGCCCCATACACTCAATTCATCGAAGGACATGACCCCGGCGGTGGACGGCGTCGGTGTGTCGCAGCAAGCGTTGGGCAACGTGCGTACCCGGCGCTGACCGCTCAGATAGACATGCGCCTGAGATTTGTCGCCGTTGATGTTTTCACGTCCGAGGATCTGCTCGCCGGCACGAATCGCCGGGCCGAGATTGACGAAGTGCACCAGCCAGTAGTCGCCCGAGTAGTTTTCAGGGCCGCCCTCCTGGAAGTAGTAGGGCATCTCCTGGGTCAACAGGCCGTCGCTGGTCATCACCTGGTTGCCGTCAGCGGTCATCAGATAATGGCGAAAATGCCCCGCCACCGAGGTGCCGCGCCAGTTCAGCACATGGTTCCAAATGGCTTCGGTCCCATTTTGTGGAATCGGAAAAGGAATTCCGCCATAGGAACCTTCAGGGATCAGGCCGGCGCTGCTGTCGACAAGTTTGGCGCGGGTCGCATTCTTGAACGTGTTGTCATAGACCCACTGCGGCGCGGCCGCCGTGCGCCGGGTCGGGTAGACATCGATGCGATAGGTGTCCGGGAAACGCTTGAACAGCTCCTTGGTGCCGTCGCTGAGCTTGTCGGCGTACTTGGCCAGGTTCTGGGCGGTGATGCTGTACAACGGCTTGTCGGCGGCAAACGGATCGCCACGCTTGCCGCCCGGAACATAGGCCGGATCGACCTTGGTGTAGCCGCCATCCCAGGCCGGAATACTGCCGTCGGCATTGCCGGCTTTCTCGGCGCCGAAGGGTGTCAGGGTCTTGCCCAGCGCAGCCGCTTGTTCGGCGCTGGCGGCCAGGACCATCGGTGCGGCAGCGGCCAGCAGGGTCAAGCACAAGGCCTTTAGAGTGAACTGAATGGTCATGCGCAAATCCTCTTAGAACGTGGTCTTGACGGAGAAAGCCAGGTAATCCCGGTCTTTCAGCGACTGCTTGTAGTTGAACTGGTTAGCGGCGTTGAGGCTGGTGTCCTCGGGACCATAGAAGTGGGTGTAGGTCAGCCCCACGGTCACTTGGTCCAGGTAGGTGGCGGAGACGCCGATGTTCATATCCCCGCCTCTGTCTGGGCCGAACCCACTGATTACCGCCGACTTGCCCATGGGGAAATAGCTGATGCCCAGCGGTACGCTGATATCAATGCCTGGGAAGAACTGGCGATAGGTCGGCGTGTACACCAGCTTCAAACCCAGGCCGTCATCGGTGGCGTTGGGGTCGAGGGCTGCGCGGTTCCTGGTCACGGCCAACAGGCGGTTCCAGGCCACCTCCGCTGTCAGGCTGGCTTCATTGGCGACGAAGGAAGGGCCCAGCGATGCCAGGACGTTAAGGTTGACGTGAGCCGTCCGGCCAACGGCGTAAAGGGCGTTATCGTTGTTGTCCGCATCGACACCCGGCAGGACAGTCTGGGCGTTGGACACCAACGGCATGTTCCAGCGCATCGACGCCTCGCCAGCAAAGCTGTACTCGTTCACGGAGGTGGCGAAACTGGCGCCCAGGACCCGGATATCTTCCGGGTAGACCCAGGAATACTCGCCGACTTGCCCGGTGCTGAAGTTCGGCCCAGTGGCATTGGGCTTCAAGTACAGCGTTGGGGTTTTCTCGTGGTACTGCAGCGCATACAAACCGTAATCTGTCGTCCCGGTGTTGTACTTGAGCTGCAGGCCGCCCTGGCCGGAGTTCCTGGCCTTTTTGTCCTTGCCATGGAAGAACGCCGCCGGGCTGTTGGCGTTGCCGCCGAGAAAGTCAGGGAACGGCGCGCCGGTGATCAGCCTTTCATTACCTTCTCCGATGGTATCGCTGGTGGAGAAATAGCTGCCGGCGCCCGGCAAACGGGTGGCTTCCCACTCCAACTGGTAGAAGACACCCAATGACAGATCGTCAGTCAGTTGGTAGGCGGTCGACAGCTGGTTGACCGGTCGAGTGATTTCCTTGAATTGGGTATTGGGCACCGATTGCGCCTTGACCACATCCACTGGCGCCATGGCACCGGCAATGCCGTTGCCGCCGAAGAACAGGCTCTCGCCCCAGATCAGGCCGTGGCGCCCCGCACGTACTGACAAGGAACGGTCCGCCAGCTCACCGTTCCAGTAGACAAAGGCATCCAGCAGTTCGCCGTCACCACCGTGCAATTGACGGGTATCGCTGGTGAATTCATCGAAGCCTACCGAACGCTGGTTGGCACTAGCCGCGTCGTGATTGTCGTTGCGTTCCTGATAGACGGTGTCATACCAGGCGGCACCGCTCACACGGGCGCCGAAGTTGTGAAAGCCGATGTCCAGTTCGGAAAGTACATCCAGGCGACTGGAGATCAGCCCCTTGCCGAAGTTGTGATCGCCGTCATTCTGGTTCAGGGCCGTCGACCCTTCGCTGAGTTTGCTGCTGGGTTCCTTGAGGCGCCAGGCCGCGCTGTACTTCAGCGTGTTGTCCCAGCGCAGGCTCAGATCAGGATTGCCGGTGTCAATCTGAAACGCCTGGGCCGCCGAAGCGCCAAGCCCCAGGCTGGCCGCAAGGCTCAGGGTGAAGGGGACGCGCCGCGACGCGGCGAACTTGCCAATAGCCATCGAAGTAACCCTCTTTATTGTTGTTGTATGTCAGCTCTTCTGGTGAAACCGCGCCCGCAGTCGAACCGGGCCAAGCCTGCACAGGCATGAAGCATTCATGGGAGAGTGAGTTTCAGTTTTGCCGGCGCCTCAGATGGGAGCAGCCGTGACGTCGAGAATCCGTCTGCGTTCATGCTCGTCTCATTCTTATTCTTGTTATTCACGCCAGCGTTCTGCGGGAGCGATCCCAGGCTTCACCACTGGCAGTGTTTGCACGCATTCAGTACCGCGCTGTGTTTACTTTCTCGGCAAAGCAGACCTTTGACTAATCGCATGTAGGGATACGATGTATCAGCAACCGCGATACGTTAATCAGGATGCATACGCCTCCAGCTGGCCCGCTTCGAGCACCAGCCAATCGGCCTCGGCATGCCATTTCAGTGCACTCAGGCGCTCCCCCAGGCATGGCCCGTAGACGCACAGGCCCGTGTCAGGGAGAAACCGCGCACCGTGGGCGTAACAGACGATCTGGCGACCATCGACGCTGAGGAAACGATCCTTGCGGTACTCCAGGCGCACCGCCAGGTGCGGGCAGCTGTTGCGATAGACACACACCTCGCCTTCATGGCGCAGGGCAAACACGCTGTCCTTACCGGTATCCAGGGGATCGAACCCGCGGGACTGCCCTTCGAGCACTTCATCCAGGCGACAGAGAACAATCGCGTCGTGGCTCATGGACGAAATCCGCATTCAGGCCTGCTTGGGCGGCGGGCCGCTCGGGAACCATTTTTCCCGGGACGTGAACAGGAACAATTGTGAGTTATCCGCCGACAACGGCGCCTGGCGCGCTTGCCAGGCGTCATCGTGCTTGTCCATGTCGGCGTCGTATTCGATGTGGCAGCCCAACGGACTGTTGAAGTACCAGAACCAGTTGGAACCGAAGAGGTGACGACCCGGCCCCCAGAAACTGGTCCAGCCTTGCTGCTCGAAGCGGCGCCCGGCCAACAGCACTTCCGTGCCGCTGCCCATGTGAAAGGTGAAGTGCTCGCAGCCTTTCATGTGCGGCGGCGTCTGGATCATGAACAGGCAGTGATGGTCATCGGAACCGGCCGGACGCATGAACGGCCCGGCACCGACAAAAGTGTCGGTGGTCACGAAGCCCAAGCGCTTGTAAAAAGCCTCGGCCCTGACTGCATCCGGCACGAAATACACCACATGGGACAGGGTCCGTGGCAAGGCCTGCATGTCAGGATTGATGCCGGGTTGGTTGACCGGGCGTTGGGGGGCGTGGCCCGGTGCATTGGTCAGATCGGCTGGCGCGCTGTAGGCGCGCCGCACGCTGATCTGGAAACCCATGGCAAAGCCCATATCGTCCACGCTGTGCACGGAGCCATCGGCGCCGCGGGTCACCGGGCGGTCGCGCCCCAGTTCATCGGCGATGGCCTCAAGATCAGCCGCGCTGGCCACGCCATAAATGGTTTCACGAATCGAAGGCGCCGGCCCGATGGCGGCAGGCAAACTGGCATCGTCTGCCCGGCGGATAATCACGGCGGTGCCGTCAAGGGCTTCAAAACGACCACCCTCGCTGTCGACATCGACAGGCAGCAGGCCGTAGTCACGCAGGCAATGGGTACAGGCTTGAATGTCGTCGACGCCAAAAATAAGGGCGTCAAGGCCAATGATGTTCATTGAGTTACCACTCCATTGTCATTATTCAGCGCAGGCCTGGCGTCCCGCTATGGGAGCAGTGCCCGGCGGTACGCTGCCGAGGCGGGTCTTGGAGTCGATACAGCGTGACGGCCAACCGACTGTGGGTTGATAGTGAAGGGGTAAAAACTCACTGACTAATCGCTTGTCCGGATGCGACCTATCGGCAAATGCGATACCTGGTCGCGAAGCGCAAATGGCTTGAAAATCGAACGCAGGCCGCTTGATTCGCCCACTCACGGCACTTGACGCCGCGATAGGAAGGTCGGAAGGTATTTACAAAATAAATACAAAAATCGAGACCGCCATGCGTTTTAACCACTTGGATCTCAACCTCCTGGTGGCGCTGGATGTGTTACTGGAAGAGCAGAACATCACCCGCGCCGCCGAACGCCTGCACATGACCCAATCCGCTACCAGCGGTGTACTGGGCAGGCTGCGCCTCTACTTCGAAGATGAACTGCTGGCGCAGGTCGGACGCAAAATGCAGCCCACGCCTTATGCCCGCGAACTGGCGGCGCCGGTGCGCCAGGTGCTGCTGACGATCCAGTCCTCGATCACCGCCAAACCGGTGTTCGACCCCGCCACCAGCAAGCGCCATTTTCGCCTGATCACGTCGGACTATCTGATCAGCGTCCTGTTTGCCCGGGTGATCCAGAAAATCTCCCTGGAAGCGCCGCACATCACCTTCGAACTGCTGGGCCCCGGCGACACGTCCACCGAGATGCTGATGCGCGGTGAGGCCGACATGATGATCGTGCCTGAGCACTACCTCATTGAAGGTCACCCCTCGCAACTGCTGTTTGAGGAAGAGCACGTTTGCGTGGTGTGGGATGGCAACACGTTGGTGGGCGATAGCATCAGCCTCGATCAATACATCGAGATGGGCCATGTCTCGGTGATTTTTGGGCGCAACCGGCAACTGAGCGTCGAAGAATGGCTGATGGGCCAGTATGGTTTTACGCGCCGCATGGAAGTGGTGACCCACGACTTTAACACCCTGCCGCAGTTGATCGTCGGCACCCAACGCGTCGCCACCATGCTCCAGCGCATGGCCAGGCTATACGCCAATTACCTGCCGCTGCGCATCGTGCAACCCCCGGTGAAAATCCCGGTGATGCGTGAGTTCATGCTCTGGCACCGGACCATGGAGGGGGATCCGATGCACCGCTGGCTGCGGGCAAAAATCAGTCAGATCATCAATGAGTTGGAGCAGTAGTCGACTCTATCTCCATTCGCAATACCTCCCATCCCGACTTGCGATTAGCCAAACTATGGGACTGCCCTTAGCCTGCTTCGAACCGTCAGGTCTAGCGATTCCCGTTCAGAACCTGGCCGCCAGCCTTTGCTTGCACAAGGACAATAACAATCATGTTTCGCTACTTCCCGACCAATTACGTGTGGAATCTTTCAGTCGACTTGGCCATTGAAATGGGCGCCCGTATCGGCGAAATCGAAGAGATGTGCGCGCCACTGCAAGAGGCCGCCAAACAACCGGACGCCGCCGGTAGCAAGGCCTTCCGTGAAACCTGGGCAAACATGGCCGACAAGCTGTGCAGCCTGGCGGAAGAAGACGAAGGCAAGGGGCGGATGCTGTCCGCCGGTGAAAAATATAACCGCGCCGCAACGTATTACCTGAGCTGCGAACGCCTGCAGGCCCATGGCGCCCCAGGCCGCACGGAGCTGTACCAGCGCTTTCTGCAGACGTTCCAGCGCAGTATCGAACTGGCACGAGAAAACTGCGAGCGCGTGGAAATCCCTTACGAAGGCAAACATATTTCCGGCCTGCTGGTGCGTGCCGAAGGTGTCAGCGGCCCGGCGCCGATTCTGGTGCAGGTCAATGGACTCGACTCCACCAAAGAAATGAAATACCGCGTCGGCCTGCCCGCCTGGCTGGCCAAACGTGGCGTGTCGTCGCTGATCATCGACCAGCCCGGGACAGGCGAAGCGCTCCGGCTACATAACCTGACTGCGCGTTTTGACAGCGAACATTGGGCCAGTCGCGTGGTGGATTGGTTGGAAACCCGCGACGACGTCGACGTCAAACGCATTGGTCTGGAAGGTGTGTCGCTTGGGGGCTACTACTGCCCGCGCGCGGTAGCCTTCGAGCCGCGTTTCGCGTGCGGTGTCGTGTGGGGAGCCAACCATGACTGGCGCGACGTGCAGAAACGCCGCTTGGAAAAGGAAGGCAGCTTCCCGGTTCCGCATTACTGGTCGCACGTCTCATGGGTATGGGGCGCCAAGGACACCGACGAATTCATGACCATCGCCGAAGATGTTCATCTGGACGGCATCCTGGATCGCATCAAGGTGCCTTTCCTGGTCACCCACGGTGAAAAGGATTCACAGATTCCCTTGAAGTGGGCACACCGCACCTATGAGCAGTTGGTCAACAGTCCCAAGCGCGAACTGAAAATTTTCACCGAACGCGAGGGTGGCGTGCAGCATTCGAGCTTCGACAACAGTATCAATGCGGGTCACTACATTGCCGACTGGGTGGCTGAAGTGCTCGGTGGTCGCATTGCGTGACGGGCATGAAGTGGATGTTCCGTCACGCTGCGAGGGTTTGAGCTGCACGGTGTCACTGCGCAACCGGGCGATGGGCGTCAATGGGTTGGTTTGATCACCCCAATACTGCGCCGACTCATTAATCCGTAGTAAGCGCATGCCGGGAACAGCAGACCAACAAGCCACGCCAGATCGATACCCTGCAGTGCGGAGGCAATAGGGCCGACGTAGAGGGAAGTATTCATGAATGGAATTTCCAACACGATGGTCGCGAGGAACACGCAGATAGCAATCCCGTTCACCCGACCGTAAATCCCCGACGGGTCAAAGATATCCGCAATCTTGTATACGCCTTTGCGTAGCGCGTAGTAGTCGACCAGGTTGATTGCCGTCCAAGGGATTAAAAAATAGCTCATGAAAAAGATGAAATTCAGGAAAAATTGAATGAAGTCATCTTGAGCCATGGTGCATAACGCCGTTGCAACAGCACAGATAACGAGCATAAAGCTGGCGCGCACCTTCGGAGTGACCTTGAGCGCAGCAAAAGGCTCGATAACGGTAACCGTCGACATGAAGGCTCCATAGAGGTTGAACACGTTGATGGCGATCTGACCATAGAGCACGAAGGCCACGGCCAGCAAGGTGCTCCCCCCCAGAACACCGAGCAAATGGAGGCCAACGTTATCTGAGAAACCTGTGACGCCCTTGGTCAATACCGCACCCAGCAGCATCATCCAGCTTCCACCAATAACCGTGCCCGTGTAGCTGTACCAAAAGACCTGGCGTGCAGAAGTATAGGTAGGTAAATAGCGAGAATAGTCGGCCACATAAGGGGCGTAGGACAGTTGCCAAGTCACCGCAATGCTCACCGAGGCGAGGAAGCTCGCCAAATTGAAGCCCTGCGCCGTCCATTGGTCCGCGTCGACTGGCAGTGCAAGGGCGAGCAGGGTCGCGATCCCGAAAAAAAACAACCGAAACCAACGACAGCACTTTTTGCAGGCGGTGGATGAGCGTGTAGCCAAACAGCGCTACCAGAAAGCAGAGTAAACCAAGCAGCACAATGTTCGCCTCACTGCTGAGGGGGCTTGAGGCGGCGACCGCTTGGGCTGCCAACAAGGTATTACTCACAAAAAAACCCAAGTAAATGAGCATGACGAACAACAGCGGAACAATGGCTCCAAATACCCCAAACTGCGCACGACTCTGAATCATCTGCGGGATGCCCAACCTCGGCCCCTGGGCAGAATGCGAAGCCATGAATACCGCCCCGATCAAGGAACCAAGCAGGATCGATAAAGCGCTCCAGAACAGATTCAGTCCCAGGCTGACCGGCAGCACACCGGCCGCAATCGTGGTGATGTTGGCGTTCGCCCCAAACCACACGAAGAACAGAGAACGGGGTTCGCCGTGACGTTCGGTTTCCGGGATGAAATCGATGCTTCTTTTTTCTACGTTCATCATGCTCTCCGCTCAGTCTTGGCAACGAGGCAGCTTTCCAGGCGCGCAATGGCTTGCATAAACTCTTCCGGCTGGAAGGCAAGGTGGTCTGGTTCCATCGTACGAAGTGAAGGTGCTGGCTCGCCCCTCCAGCGCCGCAACAGCTGTTCGGTAGAAAGCATGTCCAGTCCGTAAAGCCAGTTGGAGAGAATAAACAAGGCCGAGTAATGGGCTGCGGAAGTTGTCGCCGTACAAGCGTCGGCCACGAGGCTCAAGTGGAAGTCGTTCTGATAGGCATCGAACAGGCTACTCATCACACAGACGTCAGTCAGCGCGCCCATCACCACGAGATGTTTGATGCCGCGCTCCTTCAGCATCGGAGTCAGCCGAGTACCGTGGAAAGCACTGTAGCGTTGCTTATCAATGACAACGTCGCCGGTTTGTGGGGCTAACACATCGATGATCTCTATGGCAGATGTGCCAGCGCGATAGCTTGTCGGTTTGCCCTCGGCATCTACGGGCTCGCCCAACGCCAAGCCGAAACCTTGGGCATCGTTGACATGACGGGTGTAGAACAAAGGGATGTTGTTTTTTCGAGCGCAATCAACCAGCGCTGTTGCGTTTTTGATTACTTGATCGAACCGCTCCAGAGGGAAGCCGTCTTCTTTCTGAAGGTCGATCACGAGCAAAGCCGTGTCTTGGGTCATCAGGTTTCTTCCAATTGCAGAGTACCAGGCAATAGCCGCAAGGCTCGCTGATAGCTATGAATAACCAGGCGCAGGCACCGCAATCGCGGGCTACGGAAAGTTCGAGGAATATTCTCGAAGAAGGACTATCTGACTATTTGCCAAAAACCGTTTTGCTTGGCGGCAACGCAGGAGGGAAGACGCTTCAGAGTCACGTGGGAAGGCGCAACCGAACGACGTAGAAAGTTCTTCATGGCTCCGCACGGGACTAACGTTGCCCAGCCAAACAGGCTGATGCGCGTTATGCCGGGTCGAAATGCGGAACTGACCATGACGTAGACTCTTGGGGTAAGTCCCGTCAGACAAGCAATATGTACGCCATAGTATCGGAAGGCTCGGAAAGCGGCAGGATAGAGCGATATCAGAAACATCTTGATGTCTTATGGTATTCGGTATGCCGCAACACAGCGCTACGGAACGTAGCACTCAGCGCCGACATGCACCTTTCTGACAGTCCCGTTGCAGGTGGGCAGCTTTGGCTCGTCCAAACTCACCTGATCAAGCCCTCAGTGCCTGGCCGTGGTGCTTCAAGGACAGCGAGCCCTCTGGTGGGCTCAAAATATTTTCGAGCGAAGGCGTAGGCGATCATAAGCGCAATGTCATGCCCGACGATGAGCACAGGCTCCAAACCTCGGTATCCCGGAGCACGTCCGAGCAATCCTGCGCCATCGTACTTTTTGTCATACCCGTGAAGAGACCGACTCGATACGCCCGCTCCCCGGCCGTCGGGCGCGATGACCTTGAAACCCTGCTCAACCAGTGGGCGTACGATCCTTCGCCAGGCAATCGCGGTCTCCGGGTAACCACGAATGAGCAATACGGACTTATCCCCGCTCCCCGCCACGCCGTAGAGAATTCTCACTCCATCGCCTACGTCATTTGATTGCCAGCCCATTTCGTCGTGTTCGGACTTGTGCAAGGCGTGCTCCTTAACTCCCGCAAAGATGGGTATCAATCAAAGGCGTGGATCTATTTCAGGAAGCCACGCCTTCTTGGTATACAGCTCGTTTATTTCAGACGGGCATTTTTCGCGTGTCGGTGCGCCTTCACAGTTTCCGGCGTTGTCCGGTTATCGATAGCCTGCTGCTTGGTTTCTTCATCGCCACCCACGACATGATCGACATCGTTCATCAGGGCTTCGAAACCTTGGCGCGCAACTTCGGTTTTGTCGTTCTTCTTGGATTCACCGATTGCGCTATTCCCCATGCCTGCGTTCTTGTGGAACTCACTGTCAGTGGCACCAGGAAGCAAAGCAGTCACCGTGACACCGGTGTCGCGGAGTTCTTCGCGCAGGGATTCTGCAAAGGAAAAGCCAAATGCCTTGGACGGGCCGTAGACCGTTTCGTAGGGGGTTGGCTGAGTCGCGGAAATTGAGGACGTGATGAGGATGCGACCTTTTCCGTTAGCCACCATATGCTGGGCGACCCGCTTAGCCATGTGTACGGTGCCAGTGATGTTGATGGCGATCAGTTTGAAGTCATCTTCAAGCTTGTTATCGATAAACGCGCCGCCTTGACCGATGCCGACGTTCAACGCTGCGGCTTCGAGCGGACGATTCAGCGATACGACGAAATCCCAGAGGCCTTGGACGCCTTCGTAAGTGCCAGCGTCGGCCTGGTGAGCAAAACATTGCGCACCTAACTTTTTGATCTCTTCAGCGGACTTCTCAACTTTGTCACTCGAACCAGAGATGACCAAGTCGAAACCATTCTGAGCGAAGTGCTTCGCCAGTTCAAAACCGATTCCTGAAGAACCTCCGGTCACTAGGGCGAGTGGGCGTATAGCAGTCATGGGTTTCTCCTCAAGGTTAAGTAGATGTCACTTACCATCGGAAACCTCCCAGCCGTGAATAATCCATGAGCCTGATTCAACGGAGCGTTGCCATGAATACAAGGTCATCGCCTTTCGATACAGGTCAGACACCGTGCCCCTATCTTAGAGAGGAACAGACGATGTCGAATTTGGAAAACACCGTGACCATCATTACTGGCGCCTCATCAGGCATTGGTGCTGCGACAGCGCTGAAGCTTGCGAGCAAAGGTAGCAATATAGTCCTGGCGGCCCGCAACGAGGAAAAGCTCCAGAAGCTCGTTTCGCAAATCAAGGACGCCGGCGGGGAAGCTGCGTATCACCTAACCGACGTTTCTGAACGTTCCAGTCTGGAGGATCTTGTCAAATTCGCGATATCGAAATACGGAAAGGTAGACAGCCTTGTGAACAACGCAGGTCTGATGCTGTTTTCTGACTGGAAGGATATTGCAGTCGATGACTGGGATCAGATGATCAACACCAATATCCGTGGATATCTGCATGCCATCGCGGCAGCTCTGCCAGGCATGATCACGCAAGGCCATGGCAAGATCCTCAACATGTCGTCCGTAGCAGGGCTTCATGTGGGCGGTTCAAGCGGCGTTTATAGCGCGACAAAATTCTTTATCAGAGGTATCACCGAAAGCCTGCGTAAAGAGGTCGGTGTTGAACATGGCATCCAAGTCTCGATGATCAGCCCTGGCGTAATTGACACCGGGTGGGCAGACAAAGTGAATAACAGCGAGGGCAAAAAAGCTGCGCAGGAGCTCAACAAGATCGCCATCACACCTGAGCAGGTTGCCGATGCCGTAGCCTACGCCCTAGACCAGCCCAACAATCTCACGATCAACGACATCGTAATTCACCCAACCAAGCAGGACTGGTAAAGCAAAGCCGGCGGCCAATCAGATTGGCCGCCGGCTCGTTGTGCTGATGATTTTAGTCAGTCGTCCTTACTTTCTAGTCCCGAGCCAGGCTTGGCGCCTTTGGCATGCAAATCAGCCGTCATCGTGTCAGGGAGAAGTTTGTTTATGACGTTGCCTATGAACTTGCTGTCTGGCTTTCCCGCAACGACTCGATCCTTCCCTGCCTTCATTGCTTCGAAACCTTCCTCCGCCACTTTGGTAGGCGCAGCTTTCGGGCCCAGCCCCAACTTGCTGGTGTCCATCCCTGCCCGGTGCCAAAAGTTCGTATCAACTTCGCCTGGCAACAACAGAGTCAAAGTAACGCCGCTGACCTTGATCTCTGATTTAACGGCCTCCACAAAGGAGATCAGAAACGCTTTCGTCGCACCATATACTGCCTCGTAAGGCGTAGGAATGGTTCCAGAAATTGATGCGGTGTAAAGCACACGTCCCTGGCCACGCGCGACCATGTCCGGGAGGAGTAATTTAGTGAGGTGCACTTGGGAGGCAGTGTTCAGCTGAATCAGCTTCATTTCATCGTCGATAGAGGTGCCCCCGAGGAAAAAACCACCTAGCCCTAACCCTGCGTTTAGCGCTGCTGCGTCAAGTGGGCGTTCCGCTGAGCATACCGCTTCTACAACTCGCTCAACACCTCCAGACTCAGTTAGATCTGCCTTAACAATAATCGCGTTGTAAGCGTCTGCCCAACAC
>NZ_JADDUM010000174.1 GCF_015163715.1 Pseudomonas cyclaminis | reverse complement strand
TGCCGAGTGGTGGGGCGAAGCGTTTTGCTTACTTTTGCGCTCTTCAAAAGTGAGCCGCCGTAAGGGCGGAACCCATAGCCGCCGTGACCGCAGGAACGGATATGTACTCGTTCTGATCCAACATCCTGGTCGGCTGTCAGGTCGCCATCGGGGGCAAGCCCCCTCCCACAGTTCAATCGCGGAGCATCAGTCGGATAGTCGTCGGCTCTAGAGCAGTCGCCCCCTCGCCACAGGTTCAGGGTCATGCCAACGTTGTGTAGATACCGATGGCCGTCGCGGGCAAGCCTGTACCGTTTTTTAGGCCTGACGTGAAAGCACCGCCGCTGCGCTTTTTTCTTCTGAGCCCACATCGTGCAGCGAGATCCTCGACGTCTCCGGCAACGCCAACCCGCCTGCCAGTGCCAACAAGGCCACCGCAATCAGATAAAACGCCGGTGACAGGTTGCTGCCCGTGGTGCTGATCAACCACGTCGCCATCAGCGGCGCGGTGCCGCCGAAGATCGTATAGGCCATGTTGTAGGTGATCGCCGAAGCGGTATATCGCGTCCGAGTCGGAAAGGTCTCCGAGAGCAACGCGGCCGTGACCACTCCACACAACACCGCACCCACCGCGAGCAGCATCACCCCCACAATCGATGCTGCGAACGAACCGGAACTGGCCATCAGGAACGACGGATACACCACCACCATCAGCAACACGCAGGCCGTCATCACCGTGACCCGACGCCCGACCCGGTCCGAATACAGCCCCGCCAGCGGGCAGATCGCCGCGGCGAAAATCAGCGCGATCAGCGACACCAGTAGTGCCACCGCCCGACTCAGTCCGCCCGCCACTTGCAGGTACGTCGCAAAGTAGGTGGTGAACATATAAAACGACAGCGCCGTCAGCGACACAAACGCGCCCAGGCAGCAGATCGCCGCACCGTGGTTGCGCAAGGTTTCCTTGAGTGGAGAGTGGGCAACCGCGTGTTCCTGCTTGACGGCTTGAAAGGCAGGCGTCTCATCCAGTTTCCAACGCAGATACAGCCCCACCAGACCCAGTGGTGCGGCGATCAGGAACGGCAGGCGCCAGCCCCAGCTGCCCATCGCCTCGGCGGACAACGACGCTTCCAGGGCATACGCCACCACCGCGGCGGCGGCGAACGCGGAGAACGTCGACACCGGCACGAAACTGCCATACCAGGCGCGTTTGTCGCTCGGCGCATGCTCCATCAGATAGGCGCAGGCACCGGCGTATTCGCCCCCGGCGGAGAAACCCTGGGCGCAGCGGATCAGCGACAACAAAATCGGCGCTGCGACGCCGATGGCGGCATAAGTGGGCAACAGGCCAATCAAGGTGGTCGCGCCGGCCATCAGCAAAATCGTCATCGCCAGGGTGCGCTTGCGGCCGATGCGGTCGCCCAGCATGCCGAAGAAAATCCCGCCCAGCGGCCGAAACGCAAAGGCCACGGCAAACACGGCAAACGTCTTGAGCAGCGCCGCGCTGGCGTCCCCACTGGGGAAAAATTGTTGGGCGATGGTAGTGGCGAGGAAACCGTAGACGGCGAAGTCAAACCACTCGACGAAGTTACCGATACCGGCGGCGATGATGACCTTTCTCAGGGTTTGGGGGCTGACCTGTTCGGTGGATGAGCTCGTCATGGGTGAAGGCCTCGGGATGCGCAGGGGGATGCCTGATTATCCGAGGCGGTGGGCGGGCGGCGGGGTTCAAAAGAGGCCTCCGCGTAGTCAGCAGCGACTTTTTCGCGCTGGGGCCAGCACGCTTCAGGCCTTGGCGGAACGCTGGGCGGACTTGCGATACGTCAGCAGCACAATCCCCGTCACCACGATAACGCCGCCGGCCACCTGCCCGGCGCTGAGCATTTGATCGAGCACGAGCCAGCCCATCAGCAACGTCGCCAGCGGCTCAATGTTCATGACCGGCGCATTGCGCGGCATATCCAGGCGCGGTACCGACATGAACAGCACGATAAAACCGGTGCCATAGAGCACCACCAATGTCGCCAGTGCCAGCCAGCCGGTCAGCGACGCTGGCGGGTTAAGGCCGTCGGCAAGCGCGCCACTCCAGCCCGCAAGGTTCACGCTGCTGAACACAATGAAGATCGTCAGCAGGCTGCGCACTGAACCCCGTACCTGGGACAACTTGTGATCGGTGATCCACAGCGCGCAAGCGAACACGAAGGCGGCGCAGAGGGCGAGGGTTACGCCCAGCAGCCATTGCGGGCCGATGTCGGCGTCGGCCGAGAGCCGAGTCGGCACATCCAGCACAAACACCAATCCCACCAGAATCAACCCCATCAGCAACGCGGTGCGCGCCGTCGGGCGTGGGCCGCCTAATGCCCAGGTCAGCAGCGCCAGCAAAATCGGGAAAACGTTAGCCACCAGCAGCGCCAGCGCGACGGGTACGCGGGCCACGGCGGAGTACAGGCACAGGCTTTGAGCGGTAATGAGCAGGCCCAACAGCAATTGCCAACGCCATGCCCCCGAAGGCAGGCGCACACTCTGGCGTTGCCAGAGCACCAGCGCGCCCAACACCAACAACGTACCGCCGGAGCGCAGCAAAATCGCCAACAGAACACCGGCCCCGTCATCGAAAGCCACGCGAGCGGCGATGTGGTTGCCGGCGAAAGCGCAGCCCATGCACAGCAGGATCATTACGGCGACGTGGCGGGGAAAAAGGGTGGGGGCAGGGGGGGTCATGGTAAGGGCTCTGACAAGGGTAGCCATCCTCGGGAATGGCGATTTATTTTTATGGTTGTCGTACAACCATGTTGTGGGTTTGTAGCGCGTTTCAGGCGAGTGGGCAAGCGAGGTTTTACGGAATGCCCAGCGTATGGGGTTTGTAGGGTGGTGCAGGATGTCCAGATGACTTCGCTGCGGGGTGGGTATAGACAGCGTTCGGCAGATTTAGCGTGGGTTGTATGATGTTTAGGGCGTGGCTGAACGACTGAAGTGGCTCAGCCAAGAACCTGTGGATCGGTTTTGAGTGATATTCGCAGGGGCGGCTTTGGTCAGACGCGGTCACTCGCGACCGACTGCAATATTTTAGATCACTTTTCTTCTAATTCTCCTAACGATTCGCTCGTCTGAGGAATAACCACCCCCGTTAACTATTTAGAATGTGAGCGATGATGGGTAAGCGTATAGAGATCTGCATATTTATGTTTGCTGTTAGCATGCTGTCAATTTCCGCAAGTGCGGACTGCTCTTTTGTTAGCAGTAAAGGGGTTGATAACTTTGCTTATAAAGTATCAAAAGAGAATTGTAGTCTTATAGGCTTTAACGGCGAGAGCGTGGTGACTATCCATGTTGAATATCCTGCCATGAAGTTGGTTAGCTATAAACATAAGGCTGACAATGTCGTGACATTGAGGATATCACCAATCAATGTTCCACCCTTTGATATAAATCGCTCTTATTTTGATATGGAAGTCATAGGCTCGGTAGATGGGGTGGACTTATTAAAGGATAACGAGGCAACCTACAGGCGAGTCGGTAGCGATGGGACGAATGCATACATTGTCAAGTGGCAAGCCATTTTTGTGGGCAGAAGAGCTTACAAAGATAAATTGATGGTTCAATATACATTCAATCACAAACTCTCAGATATTAAAGGCGTCGATGAGTTTGTTCTAAGCTTCTTAAATACTTTTATGGCTGATTAGTTTGAGACTAAAGACATGGTACAGCTTCCACTCTCGAATGCTGACATTGCCTTTTTAAAAGGCAGGCTATCTGTATACGATTACGCAGGTGGTTACCACTACCTATACGATCTAGTCCAAAAAGCCATTCCCAATGAAAAAGACGAAATTGCGAGAGAACAACTATTAATGACCGCGAATCGGCTCATCTCAGCCAAGTCCATAAATAACGTGGACGGTACTTGGGTGAGTGAGATGGTTTTGCACTCCATGAAATTTGCTGTTGAGCAGTCCGGGAGGGACTTTACTGGCGCAATGTATAAAAAACGTGTCTGCTTATGGGGGGCGCTGAAAAAACAATCAGCCGGTTATTCTTCTTGGACACAAACGAGCGCTGCACCTCTGATAAGGACATTACAATGACCATCGATACCCGCGAAATCTGCATTCAGTCGCCACGCCTTAGTATTGAGCCATTCTGCGAGAAAGACGCTGTTGAATCGTTCGCTTGTATAACTGCCTCGTTGACTCGCTACATGTCGTGGGAGCCACCTGCTTCTCTTGATGAGTATGCAAAAGTCTGGCGGCAGTGGCTGCTTTCAATCGCAGATGGCAGCGACTTTGTGTTCGCAATCAGACAACTCGAAGATGCTCGTTTTACTGGCCTGGTAGGGTTGCACGATACCCACGGTGAAACACCGGAGTTGGGTATCTGGATTCGTGAAGATAGACACGGGTTAGGCTTTGGAGGTGAAGCGGTCCAAGCGGTTGTTCAGTGGGCCAGCCAGAGAGTGGTAGCAAATAATTTCATCTACCCGGTCGCGACGGACAACCATGCAAGTCGACGTATTGCCGAGGTGCTGGGTGGGGTAATCCTCGAGATGCGCACATCAGCCAAGTACGACTCGGTTGTTTACCAAATACCAACGGTTTAATCACCTTTATCGAACCCCTCGACTGACTGCTTCTGGGTGGAAGCGGCGTGTCCGGACGGTTATCAAAGAAACCTATGCGGACCATCAACATACCGTCCAGGCCCGCTAGGGAACTGCAACTTAGCGGCTATCTCACGGATGAAAGCGCCGCCCCAACGCATCGAGCCGCACTGCAATGGGCGGCAGTTGCTCGCTGCTCCTGGCCAGCATTTCCACATCGTCTGCGGTGCTTTGGGCGATGCCCTGCACCGACTGCAACCGCCCGACAATTTCCAGGTTTGCTGAGCTCTGTTCCCGCGAGGTGGTGACGATTCGTCCGTTCAGCGCATCGATCTGGCTGATGTCATTGCCCACGGCCCTTAGCATGTCCACCGCGACCTGGCTGTCTTCCACGCAGCGCTCTACGCCTTGGCGGCTGTCGTGCATGGCTTCGACGGCTTCGCGGCTGCCTTGCTGCAAGCTTTCGATGATGGTTTTGATTTCCTGGGTGGACACGGCGGTACGTTGCGCCAGGCTGCGTACTTCGTCGGCGACGACGGCGAAGCCGCGGCCTTGTTCGCCGGCGCGGGCGGCTTCGATGGCGGCGTTGAGGGCGAGGAGGTTGGTCTGGTTGGCGATGCTGCTGATGACTTCGAGCACCGAGCCGATCTGTTCGGCCTGCACGGCCAGGCCTTGGACGGTCTGGTGGGTGCCGCTGAGGCGCGTGGCCAGTTGGGTGATTTCGTGTTGGGCGCGGCCGACGCTTTGCTGACCGCGCAGGATTTGCTGGCTGGCGACGCCGGCGTGTTCTACGGCTTCCTCGACGTGCACCGTAATGTTGCCCATGGCGTGTTCCATGCGCTCCATGGAGTCGGTCATTTGCGCAATTTCGGCGAGTTGGTGGCGCGCACCTTTCTCCAGGGTGCCGCTGGCGTGGGCCAGTTCCTGGCCGAGTTGGCCGAGGCCGTGGGAGTCGCGGGCGACCCCGTCGATGAGGCCGGTGATCTGGTGCAGGAAGTGGTCGAAGCGCTTGGCCAGGGAGACGTGCGCCTTGCCTTCGCCTTGGGCGGTTTCCACGGTGAATTGGGTGGTGACGGCGAGCATTTTTTCGAGCATTTCCTGGCTCTCGACGGCTTCAGCCTGGCTGTGCACGGCGAGGTAGAGCAAGGCGACGGTTTCCATCACCACGTAGAAGGCATGTACAAACACCATGGTCCAGCCGCCATGGTGTTCCATTACGAATACCGGGAAACCTTGATGCTGCAAAGCATGGAAGACCACGTGGTGCACGGCGATGGTGAGTGCGGCCACCAGGATCGGCAGCCAGTCGCGGTAGAACGTCAGCACCGCCAGCAGGGCGAAAATCCCGAAGTGGGATTCGATCACGCCCTGGGCCTGGTTGATGTGCAGTGCGGCCATGACCATCAGGCCCGCGCCCAGCGCACAACGCATCACACGGGTGCCGCCGAGGGCGCGGTAGAGCGCGGTGAGCACCACACTGGTGCCGCCACCGATGACGATTGCCTGGATCAGGGTGTCGTGCCAGAACGCCAGGCCTACGGAGAACAGTGTCATCAGCCAGATCAGCGCCAGCATGATGCGGTCGGCCTTGCGGTAGTGCTCCAGGAAACGCGCGCGTAAAGGCATTCACTCTTACTCCATGTGGTCTAGCCAGGAACAAAGCATGCGGCGTGCCATTAAGGCGCGCGGGTACAGAGCAAAGCAGGTATCAGGATTTTTGCAGGATGGGGGTGCCAAAAGGCTTATCGGCAATTGCGGTGGAGACTTTAAGCGCCACAACCAGAGGAAAGGCTGCCCGAGCGGGCAGCCGCAAGGAAGGATCAGAAGCTGTACTTGGCCGTCAGCATCATGTTGCGCGGGTTGCCGTACGAGTCGCCGCCGTAGCTCACGGAGTTGGCAATCGACGAGTAATAGCTGCGGTCGAAGATGTTGTTGGCGTTGAGCTGCAGGTCCAGATGGTCGTTGACCTTGTAGCCGGCCATCAGGTCGGTGACCGCGTAGGCGCCTTGTTGCAGGCGGTAGGTGCTGCCGTCAGCCAGCTTGATGTCGTTGTACATGCGGCTCTGCCAGGAGATGTTGCCGCCTACGCGGAATTTTTCCAGCGGGCCCTGGAGGTTGTAGCGGGTGGTCAGCTTGAACAGGTGCTCCGGGGTGTCGGTGTCGTACTGCTTGTTGACCTTCTCCGGGCTGGCTTCATCCTTGATGGTGTGGGTCCGTGCGTAGGTGTAGCCACCGCCGACCTGCCAGTTGTCGGTCAGGGCACCTTGCAGCTCGAAGTCGATACCCTGGCTGCGGATCTCGCCGGACGCTTCATAGCACTCGGTCTGCGGGCAGTTCTGCACGGTCACTTGGCTGGCACGGTTTTCCTGGTCGACACGGAACAGCGCGACGCTCGCATTCAGCGCGCCGTCCAGGTATTCGCCCTTGACGCCGACCTCGTAGTTCTTGCCGACGATTGGCTTGACCGGCGTGCCGGAAATGTCCTTGGCGCTCTGCGGCGTGAAGATGTCGCTGTAGCTGACGTAGACCGAGTGATGGTCGTCCAGCTCGTAGATCAGGCCCGCGTAACGCGTCAGGTTGCGGGTGACCTTATAGTCGCCGCTGTTGCTGCCATGGGCATCGTAGTCGTACCAGTCCAGGCGCCGCCGAGGATCAGCTTCAGCGGGTCCGCCAAGCTCAGGCGGGTGGTGACGTAGACACCGTCCTGGGTGGTGATTTCGCGGGTGTCGGAGGTGTGTACGAAGTCCGGTTTGCCCGCATTGAGGGGCCAATTGGTGTCGTACGGGCTGTAGTCGTGGCTGGTCATGTCGTAGATGCGGCGGCTGGCGCCCACGACCAGCTCATGAGTGCGCCCGAGTGCCTGGAACGGGCCGCTGACAAACGCGTCGACGCCGGCCTGGTTCTCGTCGTAGGCGGCCTGGTAGACGGTTCGTCCCAGCGACTTGTCGGCAGCCCAACGCGATTGATAAGAGCCGGAGAACAACGCCTTCTGCTCGGCATAGTTGGCGTTGACTTGCAGCTTCCAGTCGTTGGCCAGGTTCTGGCGCAGTTCGGCGAAGACCGTGTTGATCTCCTGGTCCTTGTTTTCCCAGTCGGTGCCGGGGTTGTAGGAGCGGGGCAGGTCGAGGTGATGGCCGTCCTGGCCGATCATCGAGGAGCCCCAGAAGTAGTTGGTCTTGTCCTTCTGGTTCGAATAACCGAGGGTCAGGGTGGTGTTTTCGCCCAGGTCCGCTTCGGTAACGGCATAGAACAGGCCGTGATATTCCTCGGCGTTGTCGATAAAGCTGTTGGCGTCGCGGTAGGAAGTGACGACGCGACCGCGCCAGGTGCCGCTGTCATTGAGCGGGCTGGAGGCGTCGAGTTCGCCACGGTAGTCGTCCCAGCTGCCGGCGGCGCCGGTGAGGGTGACTTTCTGTTCATCCAGTGGGCGTTTGCGGATCAGGTTGATGGCGGCCGATGGGTTGCCCGCGCCGGTCACCAGGCCGGTGGCGCCGCGCACCACTTCAACGCGGTCGAACATCGCCAGGTTTGGCTGCGCCCCCACTGAAACGCCGTTGTAGCCGCTCGGAATGCCGTCGTACATCAGGTTGTCGATGTCGAAACCGCGTGAGGTGTAGGACTGCCGACCAGGGCCATTGGAGTAGTTCAGGAACAGCCCTGGCGTGGCGTTGACCACGTCGTTGATGCTGGTCATCGCCTGGTCATCCATGCGCTGGCGCGTAATCACGGTGACGGCTTGTGGCGTTTCACGCAGGGTGAGGGGCAGTTTGGTCGCGGTCTTCATTGCGCCAGTGGTGTAGGACTGCGTGCCCTCGGTGGTTTCGCCCAACTGCTGTTCGCCGGAGATTTGGGTGGCGCCCAGTTCCAGCGTGGTTGCCGGGGCTTCGGCGGCGAGGGCGTGCGAGGTGGCCAGGCAGACCGCCAACGCAATCAAACTGGGTGTAAAACCTTTACCGCCGGATGGGTGAACAGACATGGAACGGACTCTCCCCTACGTGCCGTCCCTGGCGAATAATAAAAGTGTTGATAATTATTCGCATCAGTGTGCCAGATTGATTCTGTAGGAAAAAGCCTTTGGGGAGAATTAGTTAACGAATTTTTCACATGTGCGCGGCAGGCGATTAGCCATCACTTGCCGCTGTTGAACACTTTTGTACCGGGCTCAATCGCGCTTCCCAATCGCCACCCGGCTCGTCGCTTTTACCTCGCGCAGCGCCAGGCTCGACTGGATCGACGCAATCCCCAACTGCCGTCTCAACACGCTTTCGACAAACTCGCTGTAGCTGTCCAGATCTTGCGCCAACACCTGCAACAGGTAATCGGCATCCCCGGTGATCTTGTGACACGACAGCACCTCCGGCAGCTCCTTGATCACCGCTTCAAAGGCGTCCGGTGCGTGGTCGGTGTGGATGGCAAAGCGCACATGCACAAACGCCATGATGTCCAGGCCGAGCAGCTTGCGGTCCAGGTTGGCCTGGTAGTCCTTGATCACGCCTTCTTCTTCCAGGCGCTTGCGGCGACGCCAGCAGGGCGTAAGGCTCAGTGAGAGGCGCTCGCTGAGTTGGGCGTTGGAAATGCTCGCGTCTTCCTGCAGCAAGGCGAGGATGGCGAGATCGGTGTCATCAAGAACGACCTGCTTGGTTTTATTTTTCATATCTATTCGTGCCTGGGGTAAAAACGCCCGATAAAACTACCAGTGCCAGAAGTAAAAGCAAAGAAAGTCTCGAACTGCCAGAACAAAATAGAGCCTGTCTTTCACTGGCGGATATCTACACATGTTGACTGTTTTCAGCGATGCCCACCGTTTGCACCATGGCACCGAATTGAAGGACGGCGTACTCAAGCCATCGTTCGAGCAACCGAGCCGCGCCGACACCGTACGTGACCGCGTCCAGTACGTCGGGCTAGGCGATATCATTGCGCCGCGCACCTTTGATCGAGCTTGTTACGTCAATGCCCACAGCGAGCGCTACGTGGCGTTTCTCGAAAGCGCCTGGGCGGAATGGACGGCCATCGGCCGCAGCCATGACGCGTTGCCGCTGGTGTGGCCGGTGCGGGACCTGGCTAACCAGCAGGTACCGGACTTCATCGACGGCAAGCTGGGCTTCTTTGCCATGGACGCCGGTTCGCCGATCACCGCCACCACCTGGAACGCGGTCAAGACCAGCGCAGACATCGCGCTCACCGGCCTGGCGCTGATCAACGAAGGCCACTACAGCGCCTTCGCCCTGTGCCGGCCACCCGGTCACCACGCGGCCCGCGAGTACATGGGCGGTTATTGCTACCTCAACAACGCCGCGATTGCCGCGCAACAGGCCATCACTCAGGGCGCCAAGCGCGTCGCGGTACTGGATGTGGATTTCCATCACGGCAACGGCACGCAGAATATTTTCTACGACCGCCCGGATGTGTTGTTCATCTCCCTGCACGGTGAACCGGCGGTGTCCTATCCGTACTTTTCCGGCGCCAGCAGCGAGCGTGGCGTCGGTGCCGGGGAGGGCTTCAACCTGAATTATCCGTTGCCGAAAAACACCACCTGGGATCGCTACAACACCGCGCTGATCGATGCGTGCCAGCAACTAAAACACTTCGCCCCTGACGTGCTGGTGATTTCCCTCGGTGTCGACACCTTCAAGGACGACCCCATCAGCCACTTCCTGCTCGACAGCGACGACTTCCTCGGCATGGGCGAGATCATCGCCAGCGTGGGCGTGCCGACGCTGTTCGTGATGGAAGGCGGCTACATGGTCGATGAGATCGGCATCAATGCCGTCAACGTGTTGCACGGTTTCGAAAGCAAAACCGCCTGATAACCACGACCGCTCCACTTTTCTTCTGCCAAAACTCAAAAACATAACAAGAGGTTTTGTGATGAAAACAACCACGCCCGGGCTGTGTGAAAAGCCTGCGTTGCAACGTACCCTGAGCAACCGCCATATCCAGCTGATGGCCATGGGCGGAGCGATCGGCACCGGCCTGTTCATGGGCTCCGGCAAGATCATCGCGCTGTCCGGCACCTCGATCATCCTGATCTACATGATCATCGGCCTCTTCGTGTATTTCGTGATGCGCGCCATGGGTGAACTGCTGCTGTCCAACCTCAACTTCAAGAGTTTTGCCGACTTTGCCGGCGCGTACCTGGGGCCGCGCGCGGCGTTCTTTCTCGGCTGGTCGTACTGGCTGAGCTGGAGCGTGGCGGTGGTCGGGGACGCGGTGGTGGTCGGCGGGTTTTTCCAGTACTGGTTCCCGGATGTGCCGGCGTGGATACCGGCCGTGGGCATGCTATTGACGCTGTTTGCGTTGAATGTGCTGACGGTCAGGCTGTTCGGCGAAGTGGAATTCTGGTTTGCGATCATCAAGATTATCGCCGTGGTCACCCTGATTGGGGTGAGCGTGGTGCTGATCGCCAGTTCGTTTGTTTCGCCCACCGGGGTCACGGCGTCGTTGAGTCACTTGCTGGACCAGCAGGCGGCATTCCCCAATGGCCTGTTCGGCTTTTTTGCCGGGTTCCAGATGGCGATCTTTTCCTTTGCCGGCACCGAACTGATCGGCACCGCAGCCGCCGAAACCCGCGCACCGGAGAAGACCTTGCCCAAGGCGATCAACTCGATTCCGCTGCGGATCATCCTGTTTTACGTGCTGGCATTGGCCTGCATCATTGCGGTGACGTCGTGGCACCAGGTGTCGCCGAGCAAAAGCCCGTTCGTTGAGTTGTTCCTGGTGGCGGGGTTTCCGGCAGCGGCGGGGATCGTCAATTTCGTGGTGCTTACCTCGGCGGCGTCCTCGGCCAACAGCGGGGTGTTTTCCGCCAGCCGGATGCTGTTCGGCTTGTCTGATCTAGGCGACGCGCCGGGTATCTTCCGGCGGTTGTCGAGCAGCAGCGTGCCATTTATCAGTCTGGCCTTTACCACGCTGTTGATGTTGCTGGGCCTGGTCTTGCTGTTTGCAGTGCCGGAGGTGATGACCGCCTTCACCATCGTGTCGACGGTCTCCGCGATCCTGGTGATTTTTACCTGGTCGACGATTCTTGCGTCCTACATCGCCTACCGTAAAAAACGCCCGGATCTGCACGCCAAGTCCACCTACAAGATGCCCGGCGGCGTGCCGATGGCGTGGTTCTCCCTGGGCTTCCTTGCATTCGTGCTCTGTCTGCTGGCGTTGCGGCCAGACACCCGCCTGGCCCTGTGTGTGATGCCGGTGTGGTTTGTCTGGCTGGCGATTGCCTACCAGATCAGAACTCCATTCTCAGGCCAACCGTTCCTCGGCGGCCGTTGAAAGTGTTGCTGTCCAGGTTACGGTCGTAGCCCGCCTCACCGTACACGCTGACGCCCTCGGCCACCTTCAGCGTGGCACCGACACTCAGGTCCAGGGTGGTGGACTTCTGCTCGGTGTCGATGTCGGTGGCATCGGCAAAGGTCACGGTGTTTTGCCCGGCGCTGTTATGCCAGACGTTGGCCCTGACATAAGGCTGCAACGGCATGCCACGCACCTGGTAGTCGCCCCGCAGGCGGATCCCCAGGCGCGTGGTGAGGTTGGTGTCGGCGTCGTAGGACACATCGGAAATCCCGTCGTTCTGGCTATCGAGTTTGGTCTTGCTGACGATCACTTGGGCCTGGGGTTCCGCGACCCAGTTGGTCGTGATCGGGATCGGCCAGCCGAGTTCGGCAGAGGCCGTAACGTTGCGCCCACGGGTTTTCATCTTCACGCCCCGGTCAGACTCGTTGTTGCCATTGAAGCGCGTGCCCATCAACACCAGGTCCAGATAGGCCTGGTTGGCGCCGATCAGCGTCCAGTAGACCCCCAGGCTATCGCCGCGCAAGGTGGTCTTGCCCGCGGCCTTGTCCTCCCAGCCACCGTTGAAGCCTTTGACGTTGCCCTTGAGACGGCTGTGGCCGACGAAGAACCCGGCGCGCTGTTGGCCGTTGCCCAACGGGCTGGCGTACACATCAGTGCCCACCTGGAAGCCTGTCACCGAGCTGTCCAGCGTCGGGCTCACGGTACCGGCGAAACTCTGGCGACTGCTGGTGCCATAAACCCGGCCCCAGCCTGCGGCCAATGCGCCGGTTTGCTGTTGCTGGCTCTGGTCACCCATCCGCTGATGAAACGTGCCGAGCATGCCTTGCACCAGTTGCTGGGCGGCGGGAAACAATGCGGCGTAGATCGGCACTTCCGGACGATAGATCGGAATCGGCGTCACCCCGGGGTTGGGTGGCAGCGGCGGTTCATCAGGCACGGGCACCGGCAATGGCACGACAATCACCGGGTCCGGTGGCGTCACTGGGATCGTCGAGCGCAGGTAGTAGTTGTCTGCGGTACCGGCGGTGACGCCGCCCTTGAACAGGTAGTAATCGAACGCGCCGGCAGATACCGGTGCGCCGAGGGTAAAGGCGGTGCCGCTGCCGGTGGCCCCGTTGAGTGCCTGTACCACCTGGATGCCATCTTGCAGCGTCGCTGCACCGGCGCCGCCGAGGTTGGTCACGTGGATGCTCGTACTGCCCTGGATAGAGCCCTGGCTGATCACCAGTTTGTCGCTGGGCGAGCCGTCGCCGCCCAACACACTTTGCAGCGCGAGTTGGCCGCCGCTGGCGTTGTAGTTGCCGTTGACCGTCAGGGTGTCGCTGGTGCTGGAGCTTGCGGTGGTCATGTCGATCAGGCCGCTGTTGTTCAGGGTCACCATTCGGTCTGTGATAAACGGGCTGATGATCCCTGTGCTGACCCGTAACACGCTGCTGCCGTGCAGGTTCAGGGTGCCGGTGCCGGTACCGCTATCACCGAGGATGACGGTGCCGCCCAAGTCAAGACTGGCACGGTTATCCAGGTTCACAACTTCCCAATTCACATACCGTTCGGGTGTACCGAGTTGGCTGTTATCCAAGGTCAGCGTATCGGTACCCAGGCCGCCGTCCACGCGGGGTGTGGGGAGCACGACGGCCTCTGTCAGGTTGGCCAGCAATGCAGCGTCGCTATCGTCACCCATCAGCACCGCCGAGCGAATTTGCCCGCCGCCATTCCACTCAAATTGATCAGCCCCCGCACTGGCACGGATTTCCCCCTGGACGGTGCCGCCGGTCACTGTAATGTTGTCGACACCGCCACTGACGCTGATATTGCCGCCAATAAAACTGTTTCCTGAGACCCGGATGTCATCGTTGCCAAACCCTGTGACCAAGTTGCCGAGGATCCTGCCCCCACGCATATCAAACACGTTGTCGTCGAGCTTCATGTCGACCCGCCCGATAGTGCCCCCTGTCATCAATGCGTGGTCGCCATCCTCGAAGGCCCCGGTGATGGTGCCCGCACTCATGGTGAAGGTATCGAGCCCGTCCCCTTGGGCCAGCGACGCGATTGTCCCGCCGCTCATGGCGAAGCTGTCTATTCCGGCGCCCTGGCTGATGCTCAGCGCTTGCCCGCCACTGATCTGGACGATATCGGCTCCGGCACCCTGATTCACCGCAGACTGGACCCCGCCTTGAAAGAGCCGGAAGATATTCGCGCCATCGCCCATGTTGACGCCCCCGGCGCCAATCACGGCATCCGGCGTATTGAGCTCAATCAAGTCGTTCCCGGCACCGTAGGTCACGCCCGTCACACTGCCGTTACCGGTGGAAAAGATCAGGCTGTTATTGCCTTGGGTGTCCACTAAGTTGCCGGCGGCGCCACTGTTGCAGTTGATCACGTCATCCCCTGGCGTGATTGTCAACGTGCAGGCCTGCGCGCTATCAGGCCAGGCGGCCAACCAGGACGCTGCAGCAATGGCCACGCTCAGGCAGGCCAGTGGGGGAAGTCGTTTGCTCATGATCCATCCTCGCTCAATGCGATCTATCTTCACGGTGCCTGAGGGCAGGCACGGTTAAAGACCATGGCAACAACGAACGCGATACGGACCAGGGACGACGGCTTACCTGAATCTGAAAACACCGGCCAATGCAAAGGGTTGGCATGGCTTTCTCGACTGCACCTGAACCTGTGCAGCGCTTTTTGCACCTTAGACGGACATCTCTGGTGGCGCTACTGTGAGAAATAACAGGTACAGACGAGTGAGCGGCTCACGCGAACACGATCTCGTAAGGCTCGCGCATGCGTTCCAACAGCACCTGTGCCAGTGTCGGCGCCAGCCCGATCAGCGGGTCACCCACTAGCTGGCTCGCATAGGCATGGGTCGCGTGGAGTTTGCGCGCCACGCTCCAGGTGTCCAGCCGCACCTTGCGCGCCCGCTGCCAGGGGATGATCGCGCCGTCACGCGCAGGCCAGTGCCAGGCCCAGATCGGCAGCTCATACAACTGCGCACCTACCAGATTGCAGGCCTTGGCACTGGCGCGACCGACCGCGTCGTGGTCGGGGTTGCCGTCGTTGCGCCAGGTGGTGAACACCACATCCCCCGCTTGCAGGTAACGGGCGATGAATTGGCTCAGTTGCGGTTCACGGGACGCCAGGGCGTTGTCGCAAAACCCGCCGCGAATCCACTTCAGGCTGTGCATGGGCATACCCAGGCGACGCAGTGCTTCGGCACTTTCCTGGGGCCGCACCACGCTCAAGCGGCTGGCCGGCCACACATGCGAGCCGGGATGGCTGGCGCTGCCGTCGGTGATGGAGATCAGTTGCAGAGGATATTCAAGGGTGCTGAGCAGTTGCAGCATACCGCCGCAGGCCAGCACTTCATCGCCGGGATGGGGGGCGATGACCACCACACGTGCACCGGCGGGGACCAGCGAGGTTGCCGAGATAGGGGCGATTTGCGCCAGCTGCGGGGCGCTGTTCCAGATTTGCGCGGGGCCGCGACGGCCCTCACTGAGAGAGGCAGGCTTCATGAGAATTACATCCTTGTCGATTGATGCTGGGTCGTGCCCCGTTGACGGGACGACTCTATTTATTCACCACAGACTCCGCCGTGGTGGGTGCGTGGTCATTCAACCCTGAATGACCAGCAAGGCGTCTTCAGCATAGACAAGGATTCGCCGCTTTTACATTTTGCAATATGGAATTTTTCACGACGCGTGCGTCAGGCTCTTCAAATAATCGCCAAACCCACCCTGGGCGCGGGCGTCCAGGCGCGCACTGGTAATCACTTGGGGCGAGTGGCTCCAGGCGATCGAGGCACCACAGCGTTCCAGGCTGCGTACCAGTTGCACGTCCTCATGGCAGGGCAGCGGTTCAAAGCCACCGGCGCGAATGTAAGCACCTGCGCTGACCCCAAGGTTGGCGCCGTGGATATGCCGATGCCCGTCCCGCGCCTGGTAGCCCTGGAGGTAACGGATCTGCGCGGCCGGGTCGAAGTCTTCGCTCCAGGCATCCACCGTCACCGTGCCGCATACCGCATCGGCGTTCAACGCCAGTTGCGCCACCAGCCAGTCCGGTGCGACGCGGCTGTCGGCGTCGGTACAGGAGATCCAGCGTGCACCCTGGTTGAGCAAGTGCCGCGCACCGACGCCGCGCACATGCCCCACATTGCGCGCCTGTACTTCCAGATGCTGCACCGGGTAGGCCCGGGCGATCGCTGCGCTACCATCGCTGCAGCTGTCGAGCACCAGCAGGATCTGCACCGCTTCGCCCTGCAGGCCGGGGTGGCAGGCCGCGATCAGTGCAGCGTCCAGGCACTCGGCCAACAGGGTTTCTTCGTTATGCACCGGGATCAGAACGCCGATCATCGCAAGCCCTCATGGCGAGCGACCGAGATGCCATCGCGGCACCACAGGTCGAGAAGAAAATCCTGTTCGTGGTAGCTGGCGATGCGCGGCATGGCCAGTCGTTGGTGGAGCAGGGCGTGTACCTGCTCGGCCGTCTGCGGGCAGCCTTCGATTGGCATGCGCCAGTGGCACGCCAGCAGTTGGCCGTCGTCGGTCAGGCTTGCGAGCGCGTGGTCGATCACGCGGCCCAGATCGTCGGTGTCCAGGTAGTAACACAGCTCGCTGAGCACGATCAGCTCGAACCGTTCCGTCGGCCATTGTTCCGGCAGGCGGCTTTGCTGCACCTCGGCATGGGGGAACCCCAATAAACGGCTGCGCGCCAGACTGACCGCGGCTGCGGCGGTGTCACAGCACAGCAGGCGATCACAGCGCGGGGCCAATTCGAAACTCAGTTCGCCATTGGCGCAGCCCGGCTCAAAGATGGCGGCGTAGCGCGGCCGTGTCAGTACGGCCAGGGTCAGCGCACGTTTGCGTCGTTCATACCAGCGTTGACGAAACGCCCAGGGGTCGTCGTTTTCGGCGAACAGTTGGTCGAAATAAGGCGTGGCCACACTCATACGAATACCACTTCAAAGGGTTGCAGCAGGCGCTCCACCACATAAGGTGCCAGCACCGGGGCCAGGCCGATCTGCGGGTCACCTTCCAACTGGCTGGCGAAGGCATGGATGGCGTGACGCTTGCGGGCCACGGTCTCGCAGGACAGGGGGATTTTGCGCGCTCGGTGCCACGGCACCTGGCTGTCTTCGGGGGTTGCCCAGTGCCAGGTCCACACCGGCAATTCATACAGCGTCGCGCCCACTGCCTGGGCTGCCTTGGCACTGGCGCGGCCGACGGCTTCGTGGTCGCAGTGGCCGTCTTCGCGCCAGGTGGTGAACACCACATCCGTGGGCTTGAGGTAGCGCTGGATAAACGCGCTCAGTTCATCTTCGCGCATGGCCACGTTGCTGTCGCTGAACCCGGCGCGCAACCACTTCAGGCTGTGCAACGGCAATCCCAGTCGATGCAGGGCCTGCGCCGATTCCTGAGGCCGCACCACGCTCAGGCGCTCCACCGGCCAGCGCCGGGAGCCGGGGTGGCTGGCGCTGCCGTCGGTCACCGAAATCAGCTGTATGGGGCGGCCGAGTGCAGCCAGACCTTGCAGCAACCCGCCGCAACCCAACACTTCATCATCCGGATGGGGCGCGATGATCACGGCGCGATGGCCCTCAGGCACCAGTTGTTCGACGCTGATCTGCGGTAACTCGGCCATCCGTGGCGACGTCTGCCAGCGATGCAGCGGCGTGCCTTGGCCGACAATCGGGTTGGGTTTCATAATTGCCACCTCCCTGTGGGGTCGCTGGCGACCAGTTCACCGAGCCCGGCCAGGTCACGTTCGGCGTGACTCTGGCGCAGGTACACCGGCAAATCCGCCATCAGTTGTGCAAAGTGCGGGTCCTTGCAATAAGGCCCGGCACCGACGGCACGGCCCACGTGGTGCATCACTTGTGTGACCGTGTCCTCGATGCAGGCCCGCGTCTGCTGGGCCAGGGCGCGGGCATCGGCCTTGGGCTCCCGGTCGATGTGCTCGGCGCTGGCGCGCAGTACGCAGGCGGCCGCGTTCAACGCACTGTCGACGGCGCCCAAGTGGGCGAGGGCATGGGGCTCCGGGCGCTTGGCGCATTGTTCACGCAACACCTGCGCCAGGCGTTGGGCGCCGCCATACCAGCACGCCGCAATCCCTATCCCGCCTTGCCAGAAGCCGGGACGGCTGAGGTAGTCACCCGGATGGCCGACCGCAATTGCGGCGGCCTCCGTGAACAGCACTTCGACACTGCCCGTAGCGGCCATGCCGACCGCATGCCAGCCTTCATCGGTCACCGTGACACCCGGCATGCGCATCTCTACCGCCACCAATTGCTGGCGATCTTCCTCGTCCCACGCCGTCAGCAACCCATGGCTGACCACTGCCGCGCCGGAACACCAGGCTTTGCGACCGTCGACGATCAGTCGATGGCCGTCGCGCCGCACGCGCACTTTGGCACTCGGCGGTTCGGCGGCCCACATGCCCCACGTGCTGCCCAGGGGCGGCAGGGGGCTGTCCAGCTCGGCAATGATCGCCAGCGCGTCGGTGTGGCCCTCGAATAACTTGCACAGGCGCAGGTCATGCCCGGCCACCTGGGCCAGGCGGCTGAAGCGTGCCAACGTCTGGCCGCTGCCGG
>NZ_JADDUM010000173.1 GCF_015163715.1 Pseudomonas cyclaminis | reverse complement strand
TGGAAGGCACAGTGATCACACCGACCCTGACGCGTCTGAACCCCGAGCATGTGCTGCCGCCACGCCCGGAAGTGGTGACGATCCGGGTGAGCTACAGCCCGATGCTGCCCAGCGATCAGATCAAGGTGCACATCATCGGTGCTGCGGGGCTCGGCACACCGGATATTCCAAGCAAACCCGGTATCCCGGAGCCGGGGGAAAACTATGTCAGCTTTACCGTCGCCAACTACTTTGTCGGCGCCAATCTCGGCATGAACTGCCAGGTGTTTTATGACGTGCTACGCGACCATGCCTCAACCACCTCAACAGAGCTGACCCTGCAGGTGCAAGACCTGCCGGCGCAGGAGCTGGATCTGGTACGGATTCCAGAAGCGGTGGGGGACCAGGTTGAAACCCACAAGGCCTACACCGTGCGGGTGGACGGCTGGTCGTTCATGAGACCGGGGCAGGCCATGTGGATTGATCTGCTCAGCAGCAGCAATTATGCGCTGCGGATAAGCCTGCCCGTCAGTAACGAAGAGTTCAACGCCCGGCGGATCAGCATGCCGATACCGGCCACTTACCTGCGCAGCCTGCATGAAGGCGACACGCTGAGAGTGAAGGTATTGGCGTCGCTGGATGGCACGGGGAACAAGTCTTCGGCGAGGTCGTTGGAGATTTCGCCGCCGTATAGTGTGAAGAGAGCGTCGGGGGTCATTATTGGGACAATCGCTGTCGGGAAGCAACCAGTCCACTTGGCTCTCAACAAAGATAATACCCGGCTGTACGTTGGTAATGTTGGTAGCATGACAATGTCGGTAATAGATACCGAAAGCCTATCGGTCGCTCACACTATTAATCTCGACGCAGCACCATCAGGTGTAGCAGTTCACCCATCAGGCGAATTGGTTTATGTAATTTTTACTCACACGATAAAAGTTATCGAAACCAAAAGCTACCAAACCGTCAAGATAATCAGTATTTATCCATATGGATCTGCACTATGTCTAAACCCATCCGGATCACGACTCTTCTCTCTATACAACCAAGCCTGGTCCAGTGGCTACAACACAATAGACACATTAACCGACACTTATATATCAAGACATGAGATCGCCATAGTTTACGCACTTACAATCAACCCACTTGGAAATCGTCTTTACATAACTGGACCAAACACCACAATTGCGATAGACCTCGCCACCAATACTGTCCTCAGCCGTTACAACAACCCGGCCACCACGCAGGGGATTGCCTACAACGCTCATGATGACTCCCTCTACGTGGCCGCTACTGGAAACACCGCTACCGCAGGCAATGTAAACATCCTAGATGCTCGCACTAACACCCTAACACTGATTAAAACTATCAGCGGCTTTAATCGACCTTGGTGGGTGGCAATCAACCCAGTAAGCCCGCGAGCTTATGTCACAGAGAATTCCGGAAACACAGTTAAAGTCATTAATACCTCATCACAGGAGATTATTGCTACTCTGGCACCATTCGATCAGCCTAAAGAAATTGTTGTAACCTCTGACGGACGCCAGGCATTCGTCGCTAACGCAGGAGGTGACACCATAACTGTTTTCGATACGTAAGCTCTTAATAGGCGCAACGCTAAATTAACAATAGCCGATACAAGCGCTCTCAATAAAAATGCCCCGTAGCAATAC
>NZ_JADDUM010000172.1 GCF_015163715.1 Pseudomonas cyclaminis | reverse complement strand
TCCAGGGCGGCCTTGGCGCGCACGATGGCGGCGGAGTCACTGGCGGTCACGGCGCGGGCTTCGATGGCGGCAGCAGCGCCGGCACCGTCGAGGCGGTCCATGTTGGCTTCGGTGGCGTGGCCGGCGTTGGCGCCTTTGGTGGCTACTTCGCCTTCTTCTTCTTTGTCGAATTCGTCCCAGCTCAGCATGACGTGTCGTCTCCTGCGTGAGGGCTCAAAGGTGCCCGTGTGAAACCGGATGGTTGGGTGTTCACACGACCCTCAGGCCGCGGTGGTTCTTTAAGGAATCGTTTGTTGCAACAGCTCGCGCAGGCAAATAAACGGAATCGGGTAACGGGTTCTGCGTGAGGCTTGAGGTGCGGAGCGCTAGGTGCATGCTCCAGCGGAGGCCTCAGGTCTGGCTCTTCATCCCTGTGTAAAGGGATATTGCAGGCCCGATTTACCCGCGCATTATAGGGAAAAATTCGGTTTTGTGTTGCGGTGGATGGTCACGGATCGCAGACAAAAAGCCTGCTTTTCGGGCCAAGGCGCGAGTTTGTTGGGGTTGGTTGAAGGGACGAGCGGCAGGATTTTTTTCGAGGGGGGGCGACGAGGGGAGGGAGTGCTGGCTCTTTGCCGCAAGAACGATTTCTTGCGGCGAATAAGAATCCAACTTCAGACGTTATTACCCGTTAGAGCAGCCATTGCCCATGATCTTGTAATTAAGAATATGGCGCTGACCGTGGGAATCTTCATATTCCATCTTGGCCGGTACAACTTCACATACATTCGGAACTTCACTCATGGACAATACTTTGGCAACGTCCAAGTGGGTGCTGTAGGTGTAATCCTCAACAATCGGGGCGTTGTGGCCGGCCAGCTCGGTCGGGGCTTCGTCGGCCAGGACGGCGGTGGCGCACAAGCTGCTGAGGGCCATAACTACGAGAGCTTTCATTTCTGTACTTACCTTCTTCAGGGCGAAAGGGGTCACGTGGCCCTTGTGAGGCCGCGTGTGTAACTTAGGATTGGTTAGTTGCGATTAACGTTGCCTTCGTGGGGGCTGTTACGTTGTTAATCACTGCTGTGTAAACCACAGTGCCTTGGTTGGCGGAGTTGATTTTAGGCCTGCGGGTTATATTCATATACCCGTGCTTTTGATAAACACTATTGGCGGTTTTTGTAACAATCCCGTGGTAAAGGTTTTTTCACACAACGACAAAAGCCTTGCAGGCCGTAGGCCAGAGGCCTGTCAGTCGATACCAGGGCAATGTGTAGGGGCTTGTTACTACCATCGTCGAATGGTTCTATGGGGCCGCCCCGGCTACAACAGGGCATACAAAAACAACTATTGTCACCGAGGTAAGAAAGATGAGTGCGGCTTCCCTGTACCCCGTTCGCCCCGAAGTAGCAGCCAACACGCTGACCGATGAGGCGACCTACAAGGCCATGTACCAGCAGTCGGTGGTCAACCCCGACGGTTTCTGGCGTGAGCAAGCCAAGCGTCTTGACTGGATCAAGCCTTTCACCACGGTGAAGCAGACCTCGTTCGACGATCACCATGTCGACATCAAGTGGTTCGCCGATGGCACCCTGAACGTGTCCTACAACTGCCTGGACCGTCATCTCGCCGAGCGTGGCGATCAGATTGCGATCATCTGGGAAGGCGATGACCCGGCCGAGAGCCGCAACATCACCTACCGCGAACTGCATGAACAAGTCTGCAAGTTCGCCAACGCCTTGCGTGGCCAGGACGTACACCGCGGCGACGTGGTGACTATCTATATGCCGATGATCCCCGAAGCCGTGGTCGCCATGCTGGCGTGTACCCGCATCGGTGCGATTCACTCGGTGGTGTTTGGCGGTTTCTCCCCGGAAGCCCTGGCCGGTCGCATCATCGACTGTAAGTCGAAGGTGGTGATCACCGCCGACGAAGGCATCCGCGCCGGTAAGAAAATTCCGCTCAAGGCCAACGTCGACGACGCCCTGACCAACCCGGAAACCAGCAGCATCCAGAAAGTCATCGTGTGCAAGCGCACCAATGGCCAGATCAAGTGGAACCAGCATCGCGACATCTGGTACGAAGACCTGATGAAAGTGGCGGGCACCGTGTGTGCGCCAAAAGAGATGGGCGCCGAAGAAGCGCTGTTCATCCTCTACACCTCCGGTTCCACCGGTAAGCCTAAAGGCGTGCAGCACACCACTGGCGGCTACCTGCTGTATGCCGGCCTCACCCACGAGCGCGTGTTCGACTACCGCCCAGGCGAAATTTACTGGTGCACCGCCGACGTCGGCTGGGTCACTGGCCACACCTATATTGTCTACGGCCCGCTGTCCAACGGCGCGACCACTGTGCTGTTCGAAGGCGTGCCGAACTACCCGGACATCACGCGGGTGGCGAAGATCGTCGACAAACACAAGGTCAATATCCTCTACACCGCGCCGACCGCGATTCGCGCCATGATGGCCTCGGGCACCGCTGCCGTTGAAGGGGCTGACGGCAGCAGCCTGCGCCTGCTCGGCTCCGTGGGCGAGCCGATCAACCCGGAAGCGTGGGATTGGTACTACAAGAACGTCGGTCAGTCCCGTTGCCCGATTGTCGACACCTGGTGGCAGACCGAAACCGGCGGCAACATGATGAGCCCGCTGCCGGGCGCCCACGCGCTCAAGCCGGGTTCGGCGGCACGGCCGTTCTTCGGCGTGGTGCCGGCGCTGGTGGATAACCTGGGCAACCTGATCGAAGGCGCTGCCGAAGGCAACCTGGTGATCCTCGATTCGTGGCCGGGTCAGGCACGTACGCTGTTTGGCGATCACGACCGCTTCGTCGATACCTATTTCAAGACCTTCCGTGGGATGTACTTCACCGGTGACGCGCGCGCCGTGACGAGGACGGTTACTACTGGATCACCGGGCGCGTGGATGACGTGTTGAACGTATCCGGCCACCGCATGGGCACCGCCGAGATCGAAAGCGCCATGGTTGCCCACCCGAAAGTCGCCGAGGCGGCGGTGGTGGGTGTGCCGCACGACATCAAGGGGCAGGGCATCTATGTGTATGTCACCCTGAAAAATGGCGAAGAACCCACCGAAGCCCTGCGCCTGGAGCTGAAAAACTGGGTGCGCAAGGAGATCGGGCCGATTGCTTCGCCGGATGTGATCCAGTGGGCGCCGGGCTTGCCGAAGACCCGTTCGGGCAAAATCATGCGGCGTATCCTGCGCAAGATTGCTACGGCTGAGTATGACGGGTTGGGGGATATCTCCACTCTGGCGGATCCGGGTGTGGTGGCGCATTTGATTGAGACACACAAGACCATGAACGTCGCGTAAGGCGGGCTGGTCAGACAAAGCCCCGTTCGGTGTAAGCCGAGTGGGGCTTTTTTGTGGGGTCTTGAAACCAATGGAGATTCAAATGTGGGAGGGGGCTTGCCCCCGATTGCAGTGGGTCAGTCAACTCACCTATAGCTGAAACACCGCTATCGGGGGCAAGCCCCCTCCCACATTTGAATCTCCACCAGTCAAATAAATATCGGTTTATCGCGTAGGAGGTTTCTGAATGTTACCGAGCGGCGCAAATGTGTAACCCGTCGCGCAAACATGAGGCAAAGGGCTACGCTTATGCCCCGAAAAACCGCGCTTTAGACACCCCCGGCAATAAGATTAAACGCCAGACTTGCCGTCCCAGAAGGGTTTGCGAATAATAGGCCCGCAATTTGCAGCATCAACAGGTTTAATATCTTTTGTCTCTGCATAAAATCCAGGGACTGTCAATGAGCTGGAACCGCTTTCTCGGTGCTTCTGTAAATTGTTGTCGCATTGAGGAAATATCGGCTTCCGGCCTGTCGTTAGAATGCCGATCACTCGCTCGTCGTCGCCGGTGTTGAATTGGTGTAGGACGCAGCACCGCTATTCGGTTTCACCTTCGCCGCATCGTGGGCCATGGCTCATACTGCTGTTTTGCCCTATACCGATGGAGTCCCAAGATGAAGAAACTCGTGCTGTTGGGCGCCCTGGCGCTGTCCGTGCTGTCCATGCAGGCTTTCGCTGAAGGCAAGCCCCTGAAAATTGGTATCGAAGCGGCTTACCCTCCGTTTGCCTCCAAGGCACCGGATGGCAGCATCGTTGGTTTTGACTACGACATCGGCAACGCCCTGTGCGAAGAGATGAAGGTCAAATGTACGTGGGTCGAGCAAGAGTTCGACGGCCTGATTCCTGCGCTCAAAGTGCGCAAGATCGACGCGATCCTGTCGTCCATGTCCATCACCGAAGACCGCAAGAAGTCCGTGGACTTCACCAACCGTTACTACCTGACCCCAGCGCGCCTGGTGTTGAAGGAAGGCACGGCGGTCAGCGACAGCCTGGACGAACTCAAAGGCAAGAAGATCGGCGTGCAGCGCGGTTCGATCCATGACCGTTTTGCCAAGGAAGTGCTGGCTCCTAAAGGCGCCACCGTTGTTCCTTACAGCTCGCAGAACGAAATCTACCTGGACGTGGAAGCCGGTCGCCTCGACGGCACCGTGGCAGACGCCACCCTGTTGCAGGAAGGTTTCCTCGATACCCCAGCCGGCAAAGGCTACGCGTTCACCGGCCCGGCCTTCACCGACGCCAAATACTTCGGCGACGGCATCGGCATCGCGGTACGTAAAGGCGACAAGGAAAACCTGGACCGCATCAACGCAGCGATCACGGCGATCCGTGCCAGCGGCAAGTACAAAACTATCCAGGACAAGTACTTCAACTTCGACATTTACGGCCCAGAAGCCAAGTAAATCGTCGCAGCGATCTGTCCCAAATGGCGCAAGCAACAGAATTCCTGCGGTTTGCGCCATTTTTTCATCCCCCTTTTCGAGGACCTGAATCATGTTGAAAGGCTACGGGGCCGTCATCCTCGATGGCGCATGGTTGACGCTTCAGCTCGCCTTGTCGTCCATGGCCTTGGCCATTGTTCTGGGTCTGATCGGGGTCGCGTTACGCCTGTCGCCGGTGCGCTGGTTGGCCTGGCTGGGTGACTTGTACTCCACGGTGATCCGCGGAATCCCCGACCTGGTACTGATCCTGCTGATTTTCTATGGCGGCCAGGACCTGCTCAACCGCGTCGCGCCGATGCTCGGCTACGACGACTATATTGACTTGAATCCCTTGGCCGCCGGTATCGGCACCCTGGGTTTCATCTTTGGCGCCTACCTGTCGGAAACCTTCCGCGGCGCCTTCATGGCCATTCCCAAGGGCCAGGCCGAAGCCGGCCTTGCGTATGGCATGAGCAGTTTCCAGGTGTTTTTCCGGGTGATGGTGCCGCAGATGATCCGGCTGGCGATCCCTGGTTTCACCAACAACTGGCTGGTCCTCACCAAGGCCACTGCGCTGATTTCGGTGGTGGGCCTGCAAGACATGATGTTCAAGGCCAAGCAGGCGGCAGACGCCACTCGCGAGCCTTTTACCTTCTTCCTCGCAGTGGCGGCGATGTACCTGGTGATCACCAGCGTGTCGTTGCTGGCTCTGCGTCATCTTGAGAAGCGCTACTCGGTAGGCGTAAGGGCGGCTGATCTATGATCTTCGACTACAACGTCATCTGGGAGGCCATGCCGCTGTACCTTGGCGGCCTGCTGACCACCCTGAAACTGCTCGCCATCTCGCTGTTCTTCGGCCTGCTTGCCGCCTTGCCCCTGGGCTTGATGCGCGTGTCCAAGCAGCCGGTGATCAATGGCGCCGCCTGGCTGTTCACCTATGTGATTCGCGGCACGCCGATGCTGGTGCAGCTGTTCTTGATCTACTACGGCCTGGCGCAGTTCGAGGCGGTACGCGAAAGCTTCATGTGGCCGCTGCTGTCCAGCGCCACGTTCTGTGCGTGCCTGGCCTTTGCGATCAACACCAGCGCCTACACCGCCGAAATCATTGCCGGCAGCCTCAAGGCCACGCCCAATGGCGAGATCGAAGCGGCCAAGGCCATGGGCATGTCGCGCTACAAGCTGTACCGCCGGATCCTGCTGCCGTCGGCCCTGCGCCGCGCGCTGCCGCAGTACAGCAACGAAGTGATCATGATGCTGCAGACCACCAGTCTTGCGTCCATCGTCACCCTGATCGACATCACCGGTGCCGCACGCACGGTGAACGCGCAGTTCTACCTGCCGTTCGAAGCCTATATCACCGCTGGCCTGTTCTACCTGTGCCTGACCTTTATCCTGGTGCGCCTGTTCAAGTTGGCCGAGCGCCGCTGGCTGAGCTACCTGGCTCCACGGAAGCACTGATATGGAACGTATCGACCACCTGTTGCCCTGGGGTCACCTGGGCTGCGAGCGCCAGCTGAGCGTGTTCCGTTTCGGCAAGGGCGAGCGCAAGGCCTATATCCAGGCCAGCCTGCACGCCGATGAATTGCCCGGCATGCGCGCCGCCTGGGAGCTGAAAAAACGCCTCGCCGAGCTCGAACAGCAAGGCGCCCTCAATGGGGTCATCGAGCTGGTGCCGGTGGCCAACCCGATGGGCCTTGGCCAGCTGTTGCAAGGCAGCCATCAGGGGCGCTTCGAGATTGGCAGCGGCAAGAATTTCAACCGTGATTTCGTCGAGTTGAGCGAGCCGGTTGCTGCGCTGCTCAAAGGCAAACTGGGGGATGACGCCCACGCTAACGTGCGCATGATCCGTCAGGCCATGGACGATGCACTCAACGCATTGCCCGCGCCGGGCAGCCAACTGCAAGGCATGCAGCGCGTCTTGCTGAGCCACGCGTGCACCGCGGATATCGTCCTCGACCTGCATTGCGACGCCGAAGCCGCGCTGCATATGTACGCGCTGCCCCAGCACTGGCCGCAGTGGCGTTCGCTGTCCGCGCACCTGAATGTAAAGGTCGGCTTGCTGGCAGAAGACTCAGGCGGCAGCTCATTTGATGAAGCCTGTTCGCTGCCCTGGTTGCGTTTGTCCCGGCTGTTCCCGGACGCGCAGATCCCCTTGGCGTGCCTGGCGACAACCCTGGAATTGGGCGGTCAAGCCGATACCGGCCGCGATGAAGCCATCTTCCACGCCGAAGGCATTCTTGCCTTCCTCGCCGAGCAAGGGCTGATCACTGGCGAATGGCCTGCGCCGCAGCATGAAGCTTGCGAAGGCGTGCCGTTTGAAGGCACCGAATTGTTATTCGCACCCCACGCCGGGGTGATCAGTTACCTGCGTAGAGCCGGTGACTGGATCGAGAAGGGCGAGCCGATTTTTGAAGTGATTGATCCCCTGGAAGACCGTGTCAGCGTGATCTGCGCGGGCACGTCCGGGGTGTTGTTTGCCGTTGAACGGCTACGTTATGCCCAAGCGGGTTTCTGGCTGGCCAAGGTGGCGGGGCGCGAAGCGCTGCGGCACGGGCGCTTGCTCAACGACTGACCACCTGTTTTTGTGAGAACCGACAGCATGTACAAACTTGAAGTCCAAGACCTGCATAAACGCTATGGCAGTCATGAAGTGCTCAAAGGCGTATCCCTGGCCGCCGCGGCCGGTGATGTGATCAGCATCATCGGTTCCAGTGGTTCGGGCAAAAGTACTTTTTTGCGCTGCATCAACCTGCTGGAGCAACCCCACGCCGGCAAGATTCTGCTCAACAACGAAGAGCTGAAACTGGTGGCCAACAAGGACGGCGCGCTCAAGGCCGCCGATCCGAAGCAGCTGCAACGCATGCGTTCGCGCCTGTCCATGGTGTTCCAGCATTTCAACCTGTGGTCGCACATGACCGCGTTGGAAAACGTGATGGAAGCGCCGGTGCACGTGCTGGGTATGTCGAAGAAAGACGCCCGTGAAAAGGCCGAGCACTACCTGGCCAAGGTTGGCGTGGGCCATCGTAAGGATGCGTTCCCTGGCCATATGTCCGGCGGCGAGCAGCAGCGCGTGGCGATTGCCCGTGCCCTGGCGATGGAGCCTGAGGTGATGCTGTTCGACGAGCCGACCTCGGCGCTGGACCCGGAACTGGTTGGCGAAGTGCTCAAGGTGATGCAGGACCTTGCCCAGGAAGGCCGCACCATGGTGGTGGTGACCCACGAAATGGGCTTTGCCCGTGAAGTGTCCAACCAGTTGGTGTTTTTGCACAAAGGCATTGTTGAAGAGCGTGGCAACCCGCGGGAAGTGTTGGTCAACCCGCAGTCCGAGCGGTTGCAGCAGTTCCTGTCCGGCAGCTTGAAATAGTTTCCGTGTGGGAGGGGCGTTGTTTTTGAGCTTTGTGTTGGTTTACGGGCTAGCATTGGCCTTTGTCTTCATTACTGTTACTCGCTTCGGATAGCACTCCATGACCGCCCATAAAATTGGTTTCCTGATTTGGCCCAGCACAAAAGCACTCACGCTTGCGCTGGCTGAGGAGGCCTTGCGCGTTGCTCAGCGGGTGCATCCGGATGTGGTGTATGAACTGTCGTTTTTGCTCGCCGAGCCTGCCATCGAGGGCGCCTGGCAACTGCCGGGTGAGCCGTGGGCCGGCAAGCTGGAAGGCTTCCAGAAGCTGTTCCTGCTGGCCGACGAACCGCCCACCGCAATCGCCTCCCAACTGAGCAGCGCCCTTAAGCAGCTGGTGCGTGCCGGTTGTGTGATCGGCGGTTTGTCGGCCGGTGTGTATCCGCTGGCTCAACTCGGCCTGCTGGACGGCTACCGCGCCGCCGTGCACTGGCGCTGGCAGGACGACTTTGCCGAACGTTTCCCCAAGGTGATTGCCACCAGCCATCTGTTCGACTGGGACCGCGACCGCCTGAGCGCCTGCGGTGGCATGTCGGTACTCGACCTGCTGCTGGCCGTGTTGGCTCGCGACCACGGCGCCGAACTGGCCGGTGCGGTCTCCGAAGAGCTGGTGGTGGAACGCATCCGCGAAGGCGGTGAACGCCAGCGTATTCCATTGCAAAACCGCCTGGGCTCCAGCCATCCGAAGCTGACCCAGGCGGTTCTGTTGATGGAGGCCAATATCGAAGAGCCGCTGACTACCGATGAAATCGCCCAGCACGTCTGCGTGTCGCGACGACAGCTTGAAAGGATCTTCAAGCAATACCTCAATCGCGTCCCCAGCCAGTACTACCTGGAACTGCGCCTGAACAAGGCGCGCCAGATGCTGATGCAAACCAGCAAGTCGATCATCCAGATCGGCCTGTCGTGCGGCTTCTCGTCGGGGCCGCACTTCTCCAGCGCCTACCGCAACTTCTTTGGCGCGACCCCTCGCGAAGACCGCAACCAGCGACGCAGCAGCAGCCCGTTCGAGTTGTCGTCGGTGCCATCCGAACGCGGATGAATGCCTGGGCTTACTCCTCCATCGGCTCAGGTGTTGGAGGCGGCGTCAGCGGGTTGCCCTGATCATCAAACATGGCTTCCTCCACACCCAGTTCATACCCCGTTTGCCGGTAATAGCGGCGCAGTAAATCCAGGCTTTGGGTGGACAGCGGGTTACCGCTCAGGTCGGATTCGTCGTTGAGCGGGAGCGGCATTTCCAGCAGGTCGCTGGGCAGGTTTTCAATCAAGTTGTCACTCAAGTCCAGCACTCGCAGTTGCCCCAGGCCAAAGGCGCCCGGGGGGACTTCGGTGAGCCCGCAGTTGTGCAGGTAAATCGTTTTGAGGTGTGACAGGCTGCGTAAATCCGGAGTTATGCCCAGTGGGTTATCACTCAAGTCCAGGTATCTCAGGTTGCTCATTTCTGCGAGTTGCCCGGCGCTGCGAGGCGTGAGACGGATATGGTTTTCCGGCAATCCCAGTTCTCTCAGCGCGGTCATGCTGAAGACCGGTTCGGGGATGTCGGTGAGGGTGTAGCGTTCGATAATCAGGTGCCGCAGGTTTGGGAACGCCCTGAGCAGTCCATCTGCATTCAGGTTGCTGCCTTCGCCGATCAGTTCGACCAGCGTCACATGAGCAAAGCGAGCCCTCAGTCGGGGCATATCCCCCAATAGCTGGGCATGAAACACCAGCTTGTGCGTGCGGTACGGCGGGCTGCCGGAGTCGTCGGCTTCGGTTTCCCGGCGCCAGCACTGCTCAAGCACTGTCTTGAATTGCATGCGCCGCAACTGCTCTTCGGCGCGGGTGCCCGCATCCAGTACAACATCCAGCAGCGGGTCGCGCAGGGGTACATTGAGGGCCCACTCTCGAAGGTCCGTGCGCAGTTGATCGTACTCGATACCCAATCGGATGAGTTCGCTGGAGGCGGCGTCAATATCCCCAGGCAATTGGAAGTAGATACGCCCGATCTCGGCGTCGGCAAGGTTCGGGTAAAGCGCCTTGAGCCTTTGCAGCTCCGCTGTTGGCGGGCTGGCCATCCAGTGTTGCTGGACGGTCGAGTAGTGGGTTTTTATTCGGCGCAGGGTCTGGCGCGAAAGCGGGTTGCTGGAGAGGTCGAAGCGGGCAATGCGGCTTTGTGGCAACGCAAAGGCTGTTTCGGGTATGTCACTGATTGCGTTGTGGCTAACATCTACGTGCCTTTCGGCGGCCGTGGCGGACAGCACGTCGGCCGGGATTTCGGTCAGCCCGGTATTGCGCAATGACAGCCGGGAAAGGCGTGCCATGCGGCTGGTGTCCGGTATTAATCCCAGAGGGTTTTCGCTCAGGTCCAGGTGCTCAAGGCGCGACATCCTGGCCAGCGCGTTGGCGCTGCTCGGGGTCAAGCGCAAGGTGTTGTGGTTAAGGCGTAACGTGCCCAGTTGGTGCAGGTTTGCGATTTCCATCGGCAATTCGGTGAGCGTGAAGTGTTCGATGGACAGCTGCTTGAGGGCAGGAAACGCCCGCAGGAACGCGCCGGGTTGCAAGGTGCCGGTGTTACCTCGCAGGATCAGGGAGGTTACGTGGTCGAAGGGCGTATGCAAGGCGGGCAACGACCCGCTGACCGGCCTGGAGAGTGTCAGCTCGTAGCCGAAGGTGATGCCATTGTGGTTCTCGGCCATCGGGATTTCACGACGCCATGCCGCTTCCATGTCTTGGCGAAATAGCGTTCGGGCAGTGCGCTCCTCAGCGCTGATCCGGGCGTCACTCACCCAGCCAAGCATATCGCCGTAAATCCCCATGTATTCGATTTCGAGGCGATTCAACGCGATCTTGCCAGCCTGCAGGTCGCCGGGCAGGGAATAGATAAAGCGATTGACGTCGTCGTTGTTGAAGCTGGGGTAGAGCCGCCTGACCTGTGCGGTATCGGCCGGGGCGGCATCGATATCCCAGTAGCTGGCGGTGCGCTGGAAATAGGTTTTCACCTGCTCCAGCGTGCGGCTTGAAAGAGGGTTGCCGGAGAGGTCGAACTTGTTGCTTGTTGTGGCGGGCAGCGTGAATATTTCCGCGGGCACCTCCTGGATCCGGTTGTTCGACAGCAGCGCCAGGTCAAGATGTGCTCGGCTGAGCAGGCCCCGTGGCAGCTCGCTGATACCGGTATTGCTCAGGTCCAGGTATTGCAGGTTCGGCATGTTTTCGACACTGAGTGTGTGTGCCAGCGGGTTGTTGTAAAGGTCCAGGGTCACCAGCCCGGTCATGCTGCTCAATGTCGTCTGGTCTTCTGCGGTCAGGGCAAGGTTGCAATCGCTGAGGATCAGTTCGTTGAAGTGCGGCATTGAGGCGACGGCGTGTGGGAAAGCTTCAAGCCTGACTTTTCGGATGATCAACTGGCGCAGTCTCGGGAACTGCTGCACAAAGGCATTGATGTTCAGTGGGGCGTGATCCCCGGCCAACTCCAGTAAGGAAATATGTTCGAAGCGTGCGCTGAGCCGGGGCGGTTCGCCGTTGATAGGGCTGAGCAGCCTGAGCATCTGGCCATTGACGGCGGGGGGCTGGAAGTAGCTGTCCACTTCGCTTTCCTGGCGCCAGGCGCGGCGAATCTGCTGGGCCCAGTGGGCCCGATTGCGCCGTGCATATTCATACTCCAGGCTGTTCAACGGCGCTTCTGTCACGGCGTGGAATCGAGGGGTGCTGGCTTCCCAATTGGCCAGGTCGATGTCCATTTTTGTGTATTCGTTTTTCAACGACACCAGGGTTGCCAGCGCACCGCCCGGTCGGTTCTCAAGGGTGTGTACCACGTCGCGAATCTGGTCGGCGGACAGCGCTGGCAACAGCTCCTGGGCGCGCTGCTCCAGCGACAGCTCTGCGCTGGGGCCCGGTTGTGGTTCATCCGCAGGGCGGTAGCCGTCCATGCCGCCGCGCAAGCGCATGACGCTTGGATCGTAGGTCGGTTTGAATTGCGGGTTGGCATCAAGCAAGCGCCGCACAAACTGGCGATCGATGGCGTGCTCGGCAATCGCCTGTTGCAGGCGTGGGCCTTGGCCGATATGAATCTTCAGCGAGTCCCGTGAGGCATCGGGAATCGCCTGGAGAACGGCGGTGTAGAAATCGGTGGTGCCGAACAACGTGTTGCTTTGATCCTGCGGGATGTAGTCACCCTCTGCGGTGGCGATGAGGGTCCGCTTGAGGGGGGCGTCTTCGGCCCCGATGCTGTCCAGCAGTGCGCCATCGGCTCGGTATTGCCTGACCTCCAGGCGCACGGTGTGCAACCAGCCTGGCAGGTTTTCCAGGGAGTGCAGTGCCAACTGGTGGGTGTCCGGGCTTTCGACGGAGTCCAGATACAGGCCTTCATAGGCCCGCGTGGTGCGGACTTCGTGTTGCGCCCATTCGGCCAGTTCTACAAGGCGCTCAGGCACCCCGGCCTGATCGATGGCCCGCAGTTCCTCACCACTGGCCCCCGCGAGGATTTCCTCGGCGACGCTGGTGGGAAGGCCACGGTTTGGCGCCGCATCCATGATTTTTTGCACGCGTGCATCGCGGGCGCGCTCCACGCCTCGATACTCTGCCTCGAACAGTGAATAGCGCTTGTTGTTGGCGATCCGTGCCAGCCGTTTTCTCAACACGCTTGCGCGGGTTTGCGAGGACGATTTCGGCGAGCCGAACGGTTCTTCCAGCAGGGTTTTTCGCTCGGGTTCATCCAGGCACTCGATGATGGTGCGCAGCAGGTTGCCATTTTTCATTTGCGCTTCGTGTATCTGTACAACTGCAGCATCGGCACCGCGGCTGAGTTCCCATATCGTGTTGCCCTGGTTGTCCAGGAAACGCAGGGTTTTTGTTTCTGGCCACAGTCCGTAATTGGTCAGCAGTTTGAGCTGAAGCTGCGAGTTGGCCTGCCCATAGAGTGCCGGGTCGTCGCTGCCCATTTGCACGATGAAGTCTTGCAGAGACTGGTCGATCTTGATGCGCTTGAGGGTGTCGGCCAGCAACGGCGGTGGCGTCTGCTGGGTGAGGTGCATTTTGCGCAGGGCGTTGTCGTGGGTGTCGCTGATACGGCGAGCCTGCTGGAGTCGGGCGTCGCTGATGCCGTCGGTTGAGTAGCCGAGGCGGCGCATCAGCGTGGTGGTGTCCCAGGTCAGTGGGCGCTCCAGTTCTGTCACCCAGGCGCCCTGGCCGTTAGTCATGACCTGGGGGCGATAGGCGTCCGGACGACTGGGGTGATGAAGGGAATAGCGACCGGTTGTACTGTCGGTGTGCAGCACATAGGGGTCATCGCCCATGGGCAGGACGGTTTGGCCTCGGTGCCGGTGAAGGCCCAGTTTGTTGGGGCGCGAGTCTGGGGGCAGTTTCAGGTCGTGGCGGTAGGGGGTGATATCCGGCTGCCACAGGCGCGCTTTGCCGCTGGGGCGCGTCACCGGTTTAAGGCGCTCGATAAACGCCAGGAGTTCGGCCGGCAGCGCCGCCCGCAACAGTCCTTCGGCGATCGGTGTACCCACGGCAAACATTCCGAGTTGCACCAGTTGCTCCATAAAGCCCAGGGCATGGCCTAGGGCTTGGTGGGTCATCCCTTCGGCCCAGTCGATGATGCCTTCAAAGGCTTCGTCCAGTACCTGATAAGCGGTGTACGCCAGCATCAGCGCGCCCAGTGGCGGTACGAAGGGGATGGCCACGAACGCGATAATTTGCAGCAGCGTGTTACCGATTTTCTGAATGAAGGCCCAGCGTTCCCAGCGCGCTTTCTGGTCCGCGCTGGCGGTGGAGACGGCTTGGGAACGTGCGTCGTTGAACAGTTTGCTGAGGTTCATCTGGTAGAGATGTTCGAACAGCTCGCCGCTGATTTTCCGCGGGCGCACCTGCAGGTTGGGTTTTTCGGTGGGCGTTTCGCGCCAGGAGGGCAACGGGTCGCCTGGGGTGTGTGGGTGCCACGTTACCTGGCTCAAGCGTTGGTTGAGGTTGGCAAAAAACACTCCCAGGTCTTCATGGCTGACAAAGCGACTGAAGAATCGCTGGTAGCCGGGATCGCGCAGTTTTTCTGCGAGGGCGTGCACGAACGCCTGGCTGCTGGCGTAGTGTTTCACCGGGTGCTGCGGATCGTCAGGGATGTACACGACCACGGGCAGTACCACCTGGCTCGCCGCCAGGTTTTCAGAAAAAACAACGATGCCGGTGAGGCGCGTCGACATGATCAGCAGCTCGTTGCATTCCATAGGCTGGCAGCCATTGACGGGCGTGTCAGTGATCAGGTTGTACACGGCGTCATAGCTGCTACGCGGCAGGTCGTTTTTGATCAAGGCCATGTACAGCGCGAGTTTCAGCGCGGTGAGCTGACTGTTTATGACCTTGTAGCGCAGGCTGGCCTTGGCCACGGGGTTGCTCTGGTCCAGGTAGTTGTTGAGATAACGTTGGTATTGGCCGCCGATGTCCAATTGGCGGCACAGGGTGGTGAACTGCGGGATGCTGATTTTCGCGGCGATGGCCGGCAGCGCCTGGAACTGCCCGGTAGAGGTCGGCTCTGTGGTGAAGTTGGAATTGGCTTCATAGCCGCCGGCCACGGCTTCGGAGGGCTCGAAGTTGTGCAGGGCCGCGTCCAGCAAAGAGACGCTCCAGGTCCGCGCCGCGCCGGGTTTGACGGTAAAGCCGACAACGGTCAGAGGAATATAGAGTTGCAGGTAGGTGGTCCTGACATCTGCGTCGATCCCGTACTGACTGGCAAGGGCCTGTTGCAGCACCTCGGCACCAAAGTCTGCCGGGCTTTTGAGCGCGGCCATGGCGCTGTCTACCTGGTTCTGGGCGGTCCAGGCATTGCCATTGAGGCGCTTGAGTTGCTGGTGTTGCGCCTCGCTGGCGTTTTTGTACCAGTCGGCGATGACGGGCGCGGAGTTGGCCAGCGCTGCACGCTTGCCTGCTGCGGCGTTGCCGAGCCATTGGGGCAGGGCGTTTTTCAGGATTTGGTAGTGGGGAACAGCGGGTGCTGGTGGGGTGCCCATGGGGTCGCTCCTTGACGGCATAAAAGGACCCAGAGCAGAACAGGTTGTGCAGGCAGGCGAGTGGTGCACAGTTAGGGGCAGGGAATTTGCAGTCGCCCAGCGATGAGCCTGCCCATGACAGGTGCGCACGGTTTAAACTGCGCCATTGCGACGCTATTTGTCGCATTGGCGTAAACCCGCCAAAAACGGGGGTTTGCGCTATAAGAAGTTGTCGCTTGGCGGCAAGGCCGCACTGAAAACTGTCCTTACAATCCCTGCATCGCCCGCCAGTTCCAGGCAGGCGTTCCTCTTCAGGAGACTCCGATGTCCGTTGAGCAAGCCCCGGTGCAACGTGCCGATTTCGACCAGGTCATGGTTCCCAACTACGCACCTGCCGCGTTCATCCCCGTGCGTGGCGCAGGTTCGCGTGTATGGGACCAGGCGGGTCGCGAGCTGATTGACTTTGCCGGCGGCATCGCGGTCAACGTGTTGGGCCACGCCCACCCGGCGCTGGTCGGTGCACTGACCGAGCAGGCCAACAAGCTGTGGCACGTGTCCAACGTCTTCACCAATGAGCCGGCCCTGCGCCTGGCCCATAAGTTGATCGACGCCACGTTTGCCGAGCGTGTGTTCTTCTGCAACTCCGGCGCCGAAGCCAACGAGGCCGCCTTCAAGCTGGCCCGTCGTGTCGCGTTCGACCGTTTTGGCACTGAGAAGTACGAGATCATCGCCGCGCTGAACAGCTTCCACGGCCGTACCCTGTTCACCGTCAACGTCGGTGGCCAGTCGAAGTACTCCGATGGCTTCGGTCCTAAAATCACCGGCATCACCCACGTTCCTTATAACGACCTGGCTGCGCTGAAAGCCGCCGTGTCGGACAAGACGTGCGCCGTAGTGCTCGAACCCATCCAGGGCGAAGGCGGCGTACTGCCAGCCGAGCTGGCGTACCTGCAAGGCGCCCGCGAACTGTGCGACGCCAACGACGCGCTGCTGGTGTTCGACGAAGTGCAAACCGGCATGGGCCGCAGCGGCCACCTGTTCGCCTACCAGCATTACGGCGTAGTGCCAGACATCCTCACCAGCGCCAAGAGCCTGGGCGGCGGTTTCCCCATCGCCGCGATGCTCACCACTGAAGCCCTGGCCAAGCACCTGGTGGTCGGCACCCATGGCACCACCTACGGCGGCAACCCGCTGGCGTGCGCGGTGGCCGAAGCGGTGATCGACGTGATCAACACCCCCGAAGTGCTGGCTGGCGTCAACGCCAAGCACGACCAGTTCAAGGCGCGCCTGGAACAGATCGGCAAGCAGTACGGCATCTTCACCGAAGTACGTGGTATGGGCCTGTTGATCGGTTGCGTGCTGAGCGATGCCTTCAAAGGCCGCGCCAAGGACGTGTTCAACGCGGCCGAGAAAGAAAACCTGATGATCCTGCAAGCCGGCCCGGACGTGGTGCGTTTTGCGCCGAGTCTGGTGGTGGAAGACGCGGATATCACTGAAGGTTTGGATCGCTTCGAGCGGGCTGTAAAAACGCTGACCCAAGCCTGATAGCTACACATGTGGGAGGGGGCTTG
>NZ_JADDUM010000171.1 GCF_015163715.1 Pseudomonas cyclaminis | reverse complement strand
CCCCACCTCCCCGCCAAAACCTAACCCGACAAAAACACTAGGACTTTGTACCTCCGTAATAATTTGGCGTAAACTCCGGGCAAGCCTGTGAGGAGTTTCCATGACTGCCATAACCATTACCGACGCCGCCCACGATTACCTGGCTGACCTGCTGTCCAAGCAGAACACCCCAGGTATCGGCATCCGCGTCTTTATCACCCAGCCCGGCACCCAGTACGCCGAGACCTGCATTGCCTACTGCAAGCCCGGTGAAGAGAAACCTGAAGACACCGCCCTGGGGCTCAAAAGCTTCACCGCGTACATCGATCACTTCAGCGAAGCTTTCCTGGACGATGCCGTAGTCGACTACGCCACCGACCGTATGGGCGGCCAGCTGACCATCAAGGCGCCCAACGCCAAGGTGCCGAGCGTCAACGCCGACAGCCCGGTCAACGAGCGTATCAACTACTACCTGCAAACCGAGATCAACCCTGGGCTCGCCAGCCACGGCGGTCAGGTCAGCCTGATCGACGTTGTTGATGACGGTATCGCGGTCCTGAAGTTCGGCGGCGGTTGCCAAGGCTGCGGCCAGGCGGACGTGACCTTGCGTGAAGGCATCGAGCGCACTCTGCTGGAGCGCGTCCCGGAGCTCAAGGGCGTACGTGACGTGACCGACCACACGCAGAAAGAAAACGCCTACTACTGAGTAAGGCGTTCACTGCGAACAAAAAAACGGCGCCCCGTGAGCGCCGTTTTTTTTTGCTTAAAATTCATTGTCTTACACGAGATGCCTAACAAATCAGATCAACTGCGGTAGGGCGCTTGTTAAATTCGCATTTATTCATATAAATCAAAATGATAGGAGTTCTTTGTGAAGTAAAAAATCAAGGTCGATAAAGGTGCGCATGCGCCGCCCGATACAGCGACGACTCACTGAAACTGTCGCTCGCCAACACCCGTCCCACCACAATCAGCGCCGTACGCCGAAAACACTTGGCATCTACCTTTGCAGCAATATCACTGAGTGTGCCCACCACCCAATCCTGATCCGGCCACGTGGCCCGGTGCACCACGGCAATCGGGCAATCCGCGCCATAGTGCGGCAGCAGTTCGGCGACGATTTTCTCCAGATGGTTGACCCCCAGATGAATCGCCATGGTTGTCCCATGCCGCGCCAGGCTGTCGAAATCCTCGCCGGCCGGCATGCTGGTTTTATCGGCATAGCGGGTCAGGATCACGCTTTGGGCGATGTCCGGCAGGGTCAGTTCGGCCTCCAGCAGCGCGGCGCAGGCCGCTACGGCGGTGACGCCAGGGATGATCTGGAACGGGATGCCCAGTTCACGCAAATGGCGGATTTGCTCGCCGATTGCCCCGTAGAGGCTCGGATCGCCGGAGTGCACGCGTGCTACGTCCTGGCCTTTGGCGTGGGCGGTCTTGATCAGGTCGATGATCTGCTCCAGGTGCAGTTCGGCGCTGTTCACCACGTGTTCTGCCTGATGCCCCTCCAGGACCGCAGCGGGCACCAGCGAACCGGCGTAAATGATCACCGGGCAACTACGGATCAGCCGCTGGCCTTTGACGGTGATCAATTCCGGGTCGCCGGGGCCGGCGCCGATGAAGTAGACGGTCATGGAGAGTTCCTGTCAAAAAACGGGCGAGCATGAAGATTGCTCATGATCGGGGAGGGCGATTATCGGGGTTTTAACCGGCGCAGGCCAACGCAAAGGTGGCTTGGGCGGTTTTTTGGCGGGTGATGAGCAGCCGGGCAGGCTCGCCGCAGAGCTGTTCCGCAAGGGCCAGGGCGGCGCTTTCGGCGATGCCGTAACAGCCCGTATGGGCGAACGCGACGGCGGATTTGTGGCTTAGTCGGTCTGCATAAGCGGCCAGTTGCTCGGCGCTGAAGCATTGCAACGGCAGATTCAACTGCTGCGCCAGCGCCAGCAAGCCTGGCTCGTCCTGTTTGCGGTCGATGCTGGCCAGCGCGGTGATGCTGTGGCGATCAATCCCGCCCTCGGCGAGGGCGGTATCCAACAGCGCAAGCAGGGCGTGAGCCGTACAACCCCGCTGGCAACCCAGGCCGACCACGTAGGTCATGCCGAGTATTGATCGTCGCGGTTGCGGCGAAACAGCCAGGCGCTGATCAAGCCCAGGGCCAGCCAGAACGCCACGTTGGTCAGTTGCGAGGCGATTTTGAACTGCGCTTCCAGGGCTTGCGGCGCGAGCATCGCATGCACTTCCGGTTGCGGCGCGCCGATCACGTGGGGTACCGCAAGGATGGCAGCGCCGAGCACTTTAAGCAGCCAGTTGCGGCCGAACACGATCAGCGCAATCCCGGCAGCGGTGGAGGCCGCCGTGCCGATCCACCACGTCTGGCGCAGCGCCAGATCAGCGGCTGCCGTACCCGGCAACTCGGGCGGCAGGCCCATCGTCGGCGCCAGCACGAAGGTCGCGTAACCGGCCAAGCCCCACAGCAGGCCCTGTACCGTGCGGGTGGGCGCACGCAAGGTGTAGAGGCCGGCCAGCATCAGTGCGAAACCGACCGCTACCACCAGGTTGCCACCCGTAGTGGACAGCACGCGCTGCCAGCCGTTTTCCGGCTCCCAGGCTTCGGCATCGTGGGTATGGGCCGCCGCGCCAGCGGCGTGTTCATGCACCACTTCGGTGGCCGCAGGGGCTTTTTCAAAGGTTTCCGCCTGCAATATCAGCGGGGCGACCCAAAAGCTTTGCAGCAAGGTCAGCAGCAGGGCGGCCAGCAAGCCGGTGAAACCTGCGGTTTGCGCAATACGCTTGATCATGTCGCAGGTCTCAGTGGCACGGGAACGCAGCGCTGTGGCGAGTATCGTGGGCGGCGTTGTGCACCGCCTCGATATGCGAGAAACCGGCGAAATACACCAGGCACGCGCCGAGGATCGACGCACCGATGGCGGCGGTCAGGCGTTGGCTCAGGGTAGAAGTGCTGCTGGCGGAGTGCGAAGTGCTGCTGATGATCGACATGGCGCGTCCCTTTCAGGTGTCTGGGTGAAACGAGCGCATGAAAACCCCGCGAGCCAGGCACGCAGGGTTCCGAACAGCGCCCGCCCACCGCGGGTTTGTTATCTGATTTTTTCGGGCCGGTCTCCGGGCTTGCGAGGGACACTGGGTCTATAAAGCATCGCCTTCCCATGCCGTACTGGCACAGTGGATCTGACGCTTCGCTCGCTTACCGTTGCGGGGGCAGCACCGGACTGGTCATGGCGTGCATGATTTACCGGTTTCCCGTTTCACCCCGTGAGGGGCACCCGAAACAAGATGTGTAGGAGAGCATGGGCGGGGGACGGTAGTCAAATGCGGCAAGCCCCTGTAGCCTTGCACCTTCGAGGTTCTTCGGCCCAGGCCGAAGCTAAGAAGGGAACGCGGTTCAAGCCGCGGCTGCCCCCGCAACTGTGAAGGGTTCATCCGACTGCCACGCCACTGCCATCACCGGCGGGAAGGCGCAGCCGGCGCCGGTCTCGCGACCCGCAAGCCCCAAGCCAGGAGACCTGCCTCGCAACCGATTTTCCAATTCAACCGGGCGGGGTGATCCGGTGACGAAATCCGCTTCTGCGCCGCGCCGCAGGGCCTATCGTCCCGTATGCCCGCCCCCAAGGGCATCCGATGAAAACACTGGCCAAACTTCCCGTCACCATCGTTACCGGCTTCCTCGGCTCGGGCAAAACCACCTTGCTGCGCCATATGCTCGACAACGCCCAGGGCCGTCGCATCGCCGTGATCGTCAATGAATTCGGCGAGCTGGGCATTGATGGCGAAATCCTCAAGCAGTGCTCCATCGGTTGCACCGAAGAAGAAGCCAACGGCCGTGTGTACGAACTGGCCAACGGCTGCCTGTGCTGCACCGTGCAGGAAGAATTCTTCCCGGTGATGCGCGAACTGGTCGCCCGTCGCGGCGACCTTGACCATATCCTTATCGAAACCTCGGGCCTGGCCCTGCCAAAACCGTTGGTGCAAGCCTTCCAGTGGCCGGAAATCCGCAGCGCTTGCACGGTTGACGCGGTGATCACCGTGGTCGACAGCCCGGCCGTGGCCGCTGGCACCTTCGCCGCGTTCCCCGATCAAGTGGACGCCCAGCGCAAGCTCGACCCGAACCTGGACCACGAGTCGCCGCTGCACGAGCTGTTCGCCGACCAACTGGCCAGCGCCGACCTGGTGATCCTCAATAAGTCCGACCTGATCAGCCCGCAAGACCTGGCCCGTGTACGCCTGGAAGTCGCCGAAGAGCTGCCGCCAGCCGTCAAAATCATCGAAGCCAGCAGCGGTCGCGTACCCCTGGACGTGCTGATTGGCCTGGGCGCCGGCTCCGAGGAGCACATCGACGGTCGCCACAGCCATCACGACCATCACCACGAAGGTGAAGACGATCATGATCATGACGCGTTTGATTCGATCTCCATCGACCTGCCCCAAGCCGACGAAGCGCTGCTGCTCGACGCCCTGACCCAACTGGTGGTGCAACACGGCATCCTGCGCGTCAAAGGCTTCGCCGCGATCCCCAACAAACCGATGCGCCTGTTGATCCAGGGCGTGGGCACGCGTTTCGACAAGCACTTCGACCGCGCCTGGACGGCCGATGAAGCCCGCATCACGCGCCTGGTATTGATCGGCCAGGACCTGGATGCGGCCGGCCTCGAAGCGCAATTGCGCGCCGCGCTCAGCGTTTAACCCATGCACCTGCTCAGGACTCAGCCCGGTGGTTTCGTCGCGGACGACAATATTGCCGACCTTGGCCAAACGCCCGCCGAGCTGGTGATTCTGTGCAGCGGTGATTCCAGCCTGGCATTGTTGGCCGAAGCGGCCCAGCAGTTGCCGGATGACTATCCGAGCCTGCGCCTGGCCAACCCGATGCAGGTGCAGAACCATGCCTCGGTCGACCTGTATGTCGATGAGGTGCTGCGCCACGCCAGGGTCATCCTGATTTCCCTGCACGGGGGCATCGGTTATTGGCGCTACGGCATCGAACGCTTGGTGGAGTTGGCCGAGCGCGGCGTGCAGCTGATCCTGGTGCCGGGAGATGATCGCCCGGATCCGGAGCTCAGCGGCCTCAGTACCGTCGGCGTCGAGGTACGGGATCGCCTGTGGCAGTTTCTGCGTCAGGGCGGGCTGGGCAATGCGCTGGATTTCTATCGCTGCCTGGCCAGTGGCTATCTGGACCGCGATTACCCGTGGGCCGAACCGCAAACCCTGGCGCGCACGGCGATCTACCACCCCCATAAAGCCAATGCCCGTCTCAACGACTGGCAGGCGGATTGGCAAGCTGGCCAACCTGTGGCGGCCGTGCTGTTCTACCGCTCGCACTTGCAGGCGGCCAATACCGGTTTTATCGATGTGTTTTGCCAGCGCTTGCAGGCGGCGGGCCTCAATCCGTTGCCGATGGCGGTGGCCAGTCTGAAAGAGCCCGGCTGCCTCGCGGCGGTCGAGGACTGGCTGGATGAAGTGCAGGCCTCGGTGATTCTGAATACCACCGGTTTTGCCCAATCCAGCCCTGAAGCCCCGCATTTGCGCCCGTTTCGCCGAAACATTCCGGTGATTCAGGCGATTTGCGCCCAGGACAACCAGCCCGGCTGGGAGGCCAGCGAACAAGGCCTTGGCCCGCGTGATCTGGCGATGCACATTGCCTTGCCGGAGCTGGACGGCCGCATTATCAGCCGACCGATCAGCTTCAAAGACCTGGCCTGGCGCAGCGAACGCAGCCAGTCGGACGTGGTGTGCTACCGCGCCGCGCCCGAGCGTATGGATTTTGTCGCTGAGTTGGCGCGGCGCTGGGTCGAACTGGCGCGAGTGCCGAATGGGGATAAACGCATCGCGTTGATCCTGGCCAACTACCCGACCCGCGACGGCCGTATCGGCAATGGCGTCGGCCTGGATACGCCTGCGGCGGCGCTGAATATCCTGCGTGCATTGCAGGCTGAAGGCTACCCGGTGCCGACGGCCCTGCCGGAAAGCGGCACTGCCTTGATTCACGAGTTGCTGGGCGGCGTCACTAACGACCTGGACAGCCTCGACCTGCGCCCGTGCCATCAGAGCCTCGGCCTGGATGACTACGAGGCGATGTTCAAGCGCCTGCCTGAAGCCAATCAACAGGCCGTGCTGGAGCGCTGGGGCACACCCCATAACGATCCGATGTTCCGTGATGGTCGCCTGATGGTCGCCGGTCTACGCCTGGGCCTGACTTTCGTCGGCATCCAGCCGGCACGGGGTTATCAGGTGGACGCGAGTGCGGTGTACCACGACCCGGACCTGGTGCCGCCCCACGGCTACCTGGCGTTCTATTTCTGGTTGCGCCACACCTATGGCGCCCATGGCGTGATCCATGTGGGCAAGCACGGCAACCTGGAATGGCTGCCGGGCAAGGGCGTGGGCCTGTCGGAAAATTGCTGGCCTGATGCGTTGCTGGGGCCGCTGCCGAATATCTACCCGTTTATCGTCAACGACCCAGGTGAAGGCGCACAAGCCAAGCGCCGTACCCAGGCGGTGATCATCGACCACCTGATGCCGCCGCTGACCCGCGCCGAAACCTACGGCCCCCTGCGTAACCTGGAGCTGTTGGCGGACGAATACTACGAAGCCCAACTGCTCGACCCACGCCGCGCCCGTGAGCTGCAAAAAGACATTCTCAAGCTGGTGCGTGAAACCCGCATCGACCAGGAACTTGAACTGGATGGCGACGCCGACGCGGCGGTCTGGTTGCCGCGCCTGGACACCTACCTGTGTGACTTGAAGGAATCGCAGATTCGCGACGGCCTGCATATCTTCGGCGAGTCGCCCCAAGGTCGCTTGCGCATCGACACCTTGCTGGCATTGCTGCGCATCCCCCGTGGTGATGGCCGTGGCCCGCAATCGAGCCTGTTGCGCGTGCTGGCCAAGGCGTTTGAACTGGGTTTCGACCCATTGGACTGCGCCCTGGCCGAACCGTGGACTGGACGCCGCCCGGCGGTGTTGCAGAGCATCGACGCGCAGCTATGGCGCACCGCCGGTGACACCCGCGAGCGCCTGGAGCTCTATGCGGCGCGACTGATCGATCAGGCGTTGGAAGGCCCGCTTGAGCAGTTGGAAGAACCCGGTTGGGAAGACGTAAAAGCGGTTATCGAAAGCCTGCGTATTGTCGTAGCGCCACGCCTGGATGCCTGCGGCCCGGCGGAAATGCGCGGTTTGCTGGATGCCCTCGGCGGCCGCTTCGTGCCGGCAGGGCCGAGTGGCGCGCCGAGTCGGGGTCGCCTGGATGTACTGCCCACCGGGCGCAACTTCTTCACCGTCGATGTGCGCAACTTGCCCACCACCACAGCGTGGCGCATCGGCTTCCAGTCGGCCAGCCTGATACTGGAACGGCATCTGCAGGACCATGGCGATCATTTGCGCCAGTTGGGCCTGTCGGTATGGGGCACCGCGACCATGCGCACCGGCGGTGATGACATCGCCCAGGCCATGGCGCTGATGGGCGTGCGCCCGGTGTGGGCCACGGGCAGCCAGCGGGTGGACGACTTTGAGATCCTGCCGGTCAGCCTGCTGGACCGCCCGCGTGTGGATGTGACGCTGCGGGTGTCCGGGTTCTTTCGCGATGCGTTCGCCAACCTGATCCGCCTGTTCGATGCGGCGGTTCAAGCGGTCGCGGCCCTCGACGAGCCCGACGACATGAACCCGCTGGCGGCCAAGGTGCGCAGTGAGCGCGCCGCGTTGCTGGCGTCTGGCCTGGACGAAGAAACCGCCGCCAAGCAAGCCGGCTGGCGCATTTTCGGTGCCAAGCCCGGTGCGTATGGCGCGGGGTGCAGGGCGCGATTGATGGTCGCCTGTGGCAAAGCCGCGAGGACCTTGCCGAGGTCTACCTGAACTGGGGCGGCTACGCCTATGGCGGCGCCGACGAAGGCACCGCCGCCCGCGAGCAGTTCGCCCAGCGCCTGAGCCAGGTGCAGGCCGTGCTGCAAAACCAGGACAACCGCGAGCACGACTTGCTCGACTCCAACGATTACTACCAATTCCAGGGCGGCATGCTCGCCGCCGTGGAAACCCTGAGCGGCGACAAGGCTGCCAGCTATCACGGCGATCACAGCCAACCGGACTTGCCGAAGATCCGCACCTTGAAGGAAGAGCTGAACCGGGTAATCCGTTCTCGCGCCGCCAACCCCAAGTGGATCGACGGCGTGAAGCGTCACGGCTATAAAGGTGCGTTTGAAATGGCCGCGACGGTGGACAATCTGTTCGCTTTCGACGCCACCACGTCGCTGATCGACGACCATCAATACGCCTTGCTCGCCGACGCCTACCTGCTCGACCCCGACACTCGGGACTTTGTGCAACAGCACAACCCCGCAGCGCTGCGTGACATGACCGAGCGCATGCTGGAGGCCCAGCAGCGTGGCCTGTGGCAAGAACCGGGGGCGTACCGCGAGGCGTTGGAAAACCTGTTGCTGGATATAGAAGAAGACAGCTGATGACTGATATTCCCCATTTCCCGCTGTCCGCCGTGGTCGGCGCCGACGCCTTGAAACTGGCGCTGTGCCTGACTGCCATCGACCCGAAGATCGGTGGCGTGCTGATCGAAGGCCCGCGTGGCATGGCCAAGTCCACCTTGGCCCGTGGCCTGGCGGACCTGCTCGCCAGCGGCCAGTTTGTGACGTTGCCCCTGGGTGCGACCGAGGAGCGCCTGGTTGGCACCCTGGACCTGGACGCTGCGCTGGGCGAGGGCCGTGCACAGTTTTCCGCCGGCGTATTGGCCAAGGCCGACGGCGGCGTGCTGTATGTCGATGAAGTCAACTTGCTGGCCGACCACTTGGTCGACCTGCTGTTGGACGTGGCCGCCAGCGGCACCAATTTGATCGAGCGTGACGGCATCTCCCACCGCCATTCGGCGCGCTTTGTGCTGATCGGCACGATGAACCCGGAGGAGGGTGAGCTGCGCCCGCAGTTGCTCGACCGTTTCGGTTTTAACGTGGCCTTGAGCGGGCAGACATTACCGGCCGAACGTGGCCAGATCATCCGCCGTCGCCTGGATTTCGACAGCGATCCTGTTGCGTTCTGCGCCCAGTGGGCCGAACCCCAGGCGGCCTTGCGCGAGCGCTGCACCCAGGCGCGAGCGCGGCTCGACAGCATTGCGCTGGATGATCAGGCCCTGGCGCAGATCACCGAGCGTTGTTTCGCCGCTGGCGTGGATGGCTTGCGCGCCGACCTGGTCTGGCTGCGCGGTGCCCGGGCGCATGCGGCGTGGCGCGGTGCCGGGGCGATTGCCGAAGAAGATATCGAAGCGGTGGCCGAATTTGCCTTGCGTCATCGTCGCCAGGAACAGTCGCCGCCGGCCAGTCCGCCGCCTGAAGGCCAGTCGCCGAGGTCCAGCGAGACCTCCGCCGGTCAAGGCCAATGGGGCAATATGCCCGCGCCGCCGCTGCCCACCGGTGCACGTCGCGAAGTGCCCACCTGGCCAAAAAAGCCTTAGGCATTCGTCCCCGACCTGACGCGGGGGCGGATGCCCGGCCCAAGGCGGGGCGACTGGACAGGGGCAGGCAGGGCAAGGCGCGCAGCGCGCAACAGGGCGCGATCAACTGGCCGGGCACCTTGCTCGGTGGTCGGCCGCAGTCCCGTGAGGATCTGCTGTTTCACCTGCGCAGCCGTTCGGCCCAGGAGCTGTGGCTGGTGATCGTCGACGCATCGGCCTCCACTCGGCGCCATCACGCGTTGAGCGATGCCAAGGGCTTGCTGGCCCAACTGTTTGATGACGCGTACCGGCAACGGGCACGCATGGCCTTGCTGACCGCCAGTGGGCAGTCGCCCCAGTGGCAGGTGCAGGGCTTGAAGGCGGCGAAGAGTATGGCTGGTTGGCTGGAGCAACTCGGCGCGGGTGGCGGCACGCCGTTGCTGGCGGCACTGACCGAGGCCGGGCACTGGTTGCAGGCGCGGCGCAGGCGTTATCCGGCGGAACAGCAGAAATTGCTGGTGATTACCGATGGCCGTCTCAAGGACATCGCCGAGCTGCCGTTGTTGGAATGTTCAGGGTGGCTGGTGGATATCGAGCGTGGGCCGATCAGGCTGGGCCGGGCTCAAGCGCTGGCGGCTGGATTGCAGTTGGATTATCGGCATATCGATAGGGTGTAGTACCGGTGGCGCCGCCATCGGGGGCAAGCCCCTCCCACACTGACCGCATTGCAATCAGTGTGGGAGGGGGCTTGCCCCCGATGAGGCCATCACCGACACCTCAGATCTATCCGCCGGCCCCCGGCACATTTGGCCAAAGATCCGCCACCAGGAACAACCGTTCCGCTTCCTCCCAGTCCTCACCGTTCTGCACCATCCGCACCAACAACTGCGCGGGCGCCATCGGATCAAGCGCCGTCAGCCAATGCTGCATCCGCTCTTCACCCCACACCTCATCCGCCAAGTAGTGCGCCGGCGCCAGCCACGCATGCCGGGGCAGGGGTTGCCAGCGGCCGGGTGCACTGGCGCTGGCAAAGGCCGGCCAATCCCGCTGATGCAACCAGCGTCCACGCAAATGCTGCGGATGGGCGCCGTCCGGTGATTTGGCCAGGCCCGGCCAGGGATAGAGCAAATACCCGCCAAGCCACAAATGCGCGTCGAACTGCTGGATATCCAGCGCCGCCAACACTTCACGGCTTTCCGGCCGCGCCGAAATCGGCAGCTGATGCTGGGCCAGGTGCGCCAACTTGCGGTCCAGCCGGTCATGGCAACCCGGCCCCAGCCACTGTGCGGTGTCCTGGCCATTGCCGTCCTGCGGCCCCAGATACAGCTTGATCGCCAGTTCCAGGTGATGCACGCCGTCGCGGTCGCGCAGCAGCATGTCCAGCTCACCCAGGGTATGCCCGGCGCGGCGGATCGGCAGGTTGGCGGCCAGCAGTTCCACGCCCGGCGCGTGCTGCACAGCAAATTGCCACAGTCGCTCGTAGTACAGGCCCAGGCGGCGAGTGCGGGCCAGGCTCAGCCAATGCTGCAAGGCCCGGCTGTCCTGGTCCAGTTGCCTCAACCAGTGTTCCAGGCGGTCGGGCGCGTGCACCCAGTCGCTGCCGGCCAACGGATGGCGCTGCGGCCAGGGCGTCTGCGCGAGCATTGGCGGGGCGAGCACCACCCACGCCAGGTCGCGCACCTCGGGGTGACGCAATTGGCGGGGCAAGGTGTGCAGGTCGGGGAATACAGTCATGGTCCGAGCATAGCCTTTTCAGCCGGGTGCGGGCGTGTGAGAACCATTGTCATCAAGGCGTAGCGGTGACAAAGGATTTTGTCTGGCGCGGCCTTTCGCCCATAATCGTTTCTTTTTTGCCACACCCCACATCCCGCAGGAGCCCCATGGAGCACTTTCGCAATATCGGCATTATCGGTCGCCTGGGCAGTACCCAGGTGTTGGACACCGTCCGCCGGCTGAAAAAATTCCTGCTGGATCGCCACCTGCACGTGATCCTCGAAGACACCATCGCCGAGATCCTCCCCGGCCACGGCCTGCAAACCTCGTCGCGCAAGATGCTCGGCGAAGTGTGCGACATGGTCATCGTGGTCGGCGGCGACGGCAGCCTGCTCGGCGCCGCCCGTGCACTGGCGCGGCACAACGTGCCGGTGCTGGGGATCAACCGGGGCAGCCTGGGGTTTCTCACCGATATCCGCCCGGATGAGCTGGAAGTCGAAGTGGCCAAGGTGCTGGACGGCCATTACCTGGTGGAAAACCGCTTCCTGCTGCAAGCCGAAGTGCGTCGCCACGGCGAGGCCATCGGCCAGGGCGATGCCCTCAACGATGTGGTGCTGCACCCTGGCAAGTCTACGCGGATGATCGAGTTCGAGCTGTACATCGACGGCCAGTTCGTGTGCAGCCAGAAGGCCGACGGCCTGATCGTCGCCACGCCCACCGGCTCCACCGCCTATGCGCTGTCGGCCGGCGGGCCGATCATGCATCCCAAGCTGGATGCCATTGTGATCGTGCCGATGTATCCCCATATGTTGTCGAGCCGGCCGATTGTGGTCGATGGCAACAGTGAGCTGAAAATCGTGGTGTCCAAAGACATGCAGATCTACCCGCAGGTTTCCTGTGACGGGCAGAACCACTTCACCTGCGCCCCCGGTGACACCATCACCGTGAGCAAAAAAGCGCAGAAGCTGCGGTTGATCCACCCGCTGGACCACAACTATTACGAAGTGTGCCGCACCAAGCTGGGCTGGGGCAGCCGCTTGGGGGGTGGAGGCGACTGATGCTCGATCCCGCGCGTAGCTACGACCTGATTGGTGACGTGCACGGTTGCGCTCATACCCTTGAGCACTTGCTCGACCAGATGGGTTACCACAAGCAGGGCGGCACCTGGCGTCATCCGTCGCGCATGGCAGTGTTCCTCGGCGATATCATCGACCGTGGCCCGCGCATCCGCGAGGCGCTGCATATCGTCCACGACATGGCCGAGGCGGGCCAGGCGCTGTGCATCATGGGCAACCACGAGTTCAATGCCCTGGGCTGGACCACACCCGCTCCGCCGGGCAGTGGCAGGCAGTTCGTGCGTGAGCACAACCCACGGCATGCGCGGTTGATCCACGAGACCCTGACCCAGTTCGAACACCACCCGGCCGACTGGCACGACTTCCTTGGCTGGTTCTACGACATGCCGCTGTTCGTCGACGCCGGGCGTTTCCGCGTGGTGCACGCGTGCTGGGACGACGGCTTTATCGCGCCGCTGCGTGCGACCTTTCCGGACGGCTGCATCGACCAGCATTTCCTGCAAGCCGCCGCCGTCCCCGGCAGTTTTGCCTGCAACGCCTTCGACCGCCTGCTGCGCGGCACCGACATGCGCCTGCCCGACGGCCTGACGCTGACCGGTGGTGACGGCCTGACGCGCTCGTTCTTCCGCACCAAGTTCTGGGAAGACGACCCGAAGACCTACGGCGACATCGTGTTCCAGCCCGACGCTCTGCCCGAGCCGGTGGCGCGCACGCCGCTGTCCTCCACCGAAAAAAATTCACTGCTGCGCTATGGCGTCGACGAACCGTTGCTGTTCGTCGGCCACTACTGGCGCAGCGGCAAACCGGCACCGATCCGCGACAACCTCGCCTGCCTGGACTACAGCGCGGTGCTGTACGGCAAGCTGGTGGCGTATCGCCTGGACCAGGAAACCCGCCTCGATCCGCGCAAGTTCGTGTGGGTCGATGTCGAGCGGCCGGAGGTGCTGACATGAGCCCCTGCGCGCCGCACATGCACTTTTGAGGAACCTCCATGGATGATTCGACGTTCGACCAACTGGAGGCCGCGCTGTCCGCTGCCCCCGGTAACGTCGCGCTGCTGACCCTGCTGCTCGGCGCCAGCCTTGAGCGTGGCGAGCACGAGCGCGGGCTCAAGTTGTTGCCTGCCAATCTGGAACACTTGCAAGACGCCCCTGCCTTGAAACTGGCGGCGGCCCACTTGTTGCTGGCTGACGGCCAGGCGCAAAGAGCGTTGCCCCTGATTGAAGGTGATGACCCCGCGGCGCGCCTGCTCAAGGCGCGTGTGCTGGCGGCATTGGAGCGCCTCAAGGAAGCCCAGGTGGAATACCGCGCTGCGGTGGACGCCAACCCGGCCCTGGAAGACATGGCGCTGTGGCGCCGCTTGAATGTGTCGGTGGTGGACTTTCCGGGGGCCGAAGGGCGCCCGCGCTTGCGGGTGATCTCCAATGACGACACCGACCAGAGCGAAGTGGTGCGCCTGCTGGTGCCGGAAAATGAAACCCTGACCTTCGACGACATTGGCGGCCTGGATGAGCTGAAAAAGACCATCCACAAGAAGATCATCCTGCCGTACCAGAAGCCGGGGCTGTTCCAGCGCTTTCGCAAGAAAGTCGGCGGCGGCGTGCTGCTGTACGGTCCGCCGGGTTGCGGCAAGACCATGCTGGCCCGCGCCACGGCCGGGGAGTGCAAGGCGACGTTTTTCAACGTGGCGATTTCCGACGTGCTGGACATGTACATCGGCGAGTCCGAGCGCAAGTTGCACGCGCTGTTCGAGCAAGCGCGGGCCCAGGCGCCGGCGGTGATGTTTTTCGACGAGGTGGAAGCCCTGGGCGGTAAACGCTCCAACACCCGCGAGTCCACGTCGTCCAAGCTGGTCAGTCAGTTCCTTTCCGAGATGGACGGCTTCACCAACGACAACCACGGCGTGCTGATCCTGGCCGCGACCAACGTGCCGTGGTCGGTTGACTCCGCGTTCCGTCGTCCAGGTCGGTTTGACCGCGTGCTGTTTGTGCCGCCACCGGATCGCCCGGCGCGGGAAAGCATGCTCAAGTCGATGATGAAAGGCCGACCGATGGCCGACGATATCGACTTCGCCTTCCTCGCCAAGAACACCTCGGGCTTCTCCGGCGCCGACCTCAGTGAACTGGTGGAAACCGCCGCCGATGAGGCGATTGAAGCGTCCATCGAGAGTGGCGCCGAGCAGTCCATCTGCGACCGGCATTTCAAGGCCGCCTTGAAAGAAGTGCGCGCCACCACCCTGGAATGGCTGACCACTGCGCGCAATTACGCGCGCTATGCCAACGAAGGCAACCAGTACGACGAAGTGCTGGCGTTCCTTGACAAACACGGGAAGGGCCGCTGATGGCGCAGTACGGTGGTTATCGCATCGAAGATGAACCGCGTCCGGGAGCCTTGGCCAAGTTTGCGGTTTCGCCCTTCTGGCCGTTGCTGGGCTTGATGCTGGGCGGCGCCTGGCTGGGCTTGCCGTGGTTTGTGTTCAACTCGATTGCGGTCGGCAGCCCGACGCGGGTGCGTGAGTGGATACTTGCCGGCGTGGCGTTGGTGGGCAGCATCGTGATCGGTTTTGCGTTGCTGCAACTGGTGGGCGCCGGTTATATCCAGACTCCAGCCGAGATTCAGTACGCCTTGCTGGCGCTGGTGGTGTGGAAGCTCACCATCGGCTACCTGCTGTACATGCAGCAAAATGCGACCATTGAGATCTACCAATATTACGGCGGCGTGCTGAGCCGCTTTGGTTTTCCGTTGGCGTTGATCGGCGGCTTTGTGCTCAAGGGCATGGTCATTAACTGGGTGCCGAACACCCTGTGGTATCTGGTGGTGAGCTGATGAATACCGACTATCTGCTGCAACTGGCCTACCAACGCCTGCAAGCCGACCACAACGACGGCGCCATCGATGCCCTGCGCCAATTGCTCGCCAGCGATCCGCACTCGGCCGAGGCCCATGCCCTGCTGGCGATCTGCCTGATGAACATGCGCCGGGTGCATGCCGCCAAGCGCGAAGTGCAGTTGGCGCTGGTTTCCGATGCGCAATTGCCGTTGGCCCACTATGCCGCCGCCCAAGTGGCGATTGCCCAGCGCAAATTCAAGCAGGCCCAGGAGCACGTGAACCAGCTCTTGGACATGGAGCCCCTCAACCCGGTCAACTACCGTTGCCTGGCCGACCTGTACCAACTCACCGGTCGCCTGGCGCAGAGCCGCGAGCCATTGGAAAAGGCCCTGGAACTCGGCCCGGACGATCCGGCAAACCTGGTGGCCATGGCGCAGTTCCACCGTGCCAGCGCCCATTGGGACCAGGCCCATCAATTTGCCCGCCAGGCGTTGCAGGCCGACCCTTCAAACGCCGGCGCGGTGGTGGTGCTCGGCCATCTGTTGCTGCGTGAAGGTGACCTCAACGGCGCCCGCGAGCACGCGATCTGGGCCTTGCAGGAAAACCCCAGCAACGTTGCCGCGCTGCATTTGCTCACGGCCGTCAAGGCGCGCAGCAATGTGTTTCTCGGCACGTGGTGGCGCTTCAACAGCTGGATGAACGAGCGCAGCGCCACCGGCGCCATTGTTCTGCTGCTGCTGATGTTTGTGGTCTACCGTGTAGTGGTCATTACCCTCACGGCCCAGGGCTATCCGCAGGCGGCCGAGATGATCAATTGGCTGTGGCTGGCGTTTGCCGCCTATACCTTTGCCGCGCCGCAGATTTTCCGGCGCTTGCTCGACAAGGAGCTTGTCCAGGTCAAGCTCTCCAAGGATTTTTGACGGGCCAGGTCCCATCGCCCATGCACTCGCTGAACCAGCGACCGTTACCAGAGGTTGTCTACATGTCGTCTTTTGTTGAAATGATCGAAAACATCACCCCGGACATCTACGAGAGTCTCAAGCTCGCCGTGGAAATCGGCAAGTGGTCCGATGGCCGCAAGCTCACCGCCGAGCAGCGTGAACTGTCGCTGCAAGCGATGATCGCCTGGGAACTCCAGAACCTGCCGGAAGACCAGCGCACCGGCTACATGGGCCCACAGGAATGTGCGTCGAAATCCGAGCCGGTGGCGAACATCCTGTTCAAGTCGGATGCGATCCATTGATTGAAATTGGTCGCGGTGCAGTCAGCAAAATGTCGGCGCAACTCGGTGAGCCGACCGTTCAATATGCGTTTCGCCTGGGCGAGACCGAGGTGCCGGTCAATCCATTGATCGGTACTCATATTCGCCTGGAGTACCTCGGTGCGATCCATTGCAGCCATTGCGGCCGCAAGACCAAGACCAGCTTCAGCCAGGGGTATTGCTACCCGTGCATGACCAAGCTGGCCCAGTGCGACCTGTGCATCATGAGCCCCGAGCGTTGCCATTACGACGCCGGCACCTGCCGTGATCCAGGCTGGGGCGAGCAGTTTTGCATGACTGATCATGTGGTCTACCTGGCCAACTCGTCGGGCATCAAGGTCGGTATCACCCGCGCTACCCAACTGCCCACGCGCTGGCTGGACCAGGGTGCGAGCCAGGCGTTGCCGATCATGCGTGTGGCCACGCGCCAGCAGTCCGGCTTTGTCGAAGACGTGCTGCGCGGCCAGGTGGCCGACAAGACCAACTGGCGTGCGTTGCTCAAGGGCGACGCGGCGAAGGTGGACCTCAAGCACGTGCGCGATGAGCTGTTCGCCTCCTGCGCCGAAGGCCTGGAAAACTTGCAGGAACGCTTCGGCCTGCAAGCCATCCAACCAGTGACCGACATCGAGCCGATTGAGATTCGCTACCCGGTCGAGCAGTATCCGGCCAAGATCGTCAGCTTCAACCTGGACAAGAACCCGATTGCCGAAGGCACGCTGCTGGGGATCAAGGGCCAATACTTGATCTTCGACACCGGCGTTATCAATATTCGCAAGTACACGGCCTACCAGCTCGCCGTGCATCAGTAGAAGGATGCCACCCATGCGCACCGAACAACCGAAGATGATTTACCTGAAGGACTATCAGGCGCCGGACTACCTGATCGACGAGACGCACCTGACCTTCGAGTTGTTCGAGGACCACAGCCTGGTCCACGCGCAACTGGTGATGCGCCGTAACCCCGAGCGTGGCGCTGGCTTGCCGCCGTTGGTACTCGATGGCCAACAGTTGGAGCTGTTGAGCGTTAACCTGGCCGACCAGGAGTTGACTGGCGCTGACTACCAGTTGACTGACAGCCACCTGACCGTGCACCCCAAGAGCGACACGTTCACCCTCGACACCACGGTCAAGATCCACCCGGAAACCAACACCGCCCTGGAAGGCCTGTACAAATCCAGCGGCATGTTCTGCACCCAGTGCGAGGCCGAGGGTTTCCGCAAGATCACCTATTATCTCGACCGGCCGGACGTGATGAGCACGTTCACCACCACGGTGATCGCCGAGCAGCACAGCTACCCGGTGCTGCTGTCCAACGGCAACCCGATTGCCAGCGGCCCCGGTGAAGACGGCCGCCACTGGGCGACCTGGGAAGACCCGTTCAAGAAGCCCGCCTACCTGTTTGCCCTGGTGGCCGGGGATTTGTGGTGCGTCGAAGACAGCTTCACCACCATGACCCAGCGCGAAGTGGCGCTGCGCATCTACGTCGAGCCAGAAAACATCGACAAGTGCCAGCACGCCATGACCAGCCTGAAAAAATCCATGCGCTGGGACGAAGAAACCTACGGCCGCGAGTACGACCTCGATATCTTCATGATCGTCGCGGTGAACGACTTCAACATGGGCGCCATGGAGAACAAGGGCCTCAATATCTTCAACTCCAGCGCCGTGCTGGCCCGTGCCGAAACCGCCACCGACGCCGCGCACCAGCGTGTCGAGGCCATCGTCGCCCACGAATACTTCCACAACTGGTCGGGCAACCGCGTGACCTGCCGCGACTGGTTCCAACTGTCGCTCAAGGAAGGCTTTACCGTGTTCCGCGATTCGGGCTTCTCGGCCGACATGAACTCGGCCACGGTCAAGCGCATCCAGGACGTGGCGTACCTGCGGACCCACCAGTTCGCCGAAGACGCCGGCCCGATGGCCCACGCGGTGCGCCCGGACAGCTTTATCGAGATCTCCAACTTCTACACCCTGACCGTGTACGAAAAGGGCTCGGAAGTGGTCGGCATGATCCACACCTTGCTCGGTGCCGAAGGCTTCCGTAAAGGCAGCGACCTGTATTTTGAGCGCCACGACGGCCAGGCCGTGACCTGCGACGATTTCATCAAGGCCATGGAAGACGCCAACGGCGCTGACCTGAGCCAGTTCAAACGCTGGTACAGCCAGGCCGGTACACCGCGTCTGGCGGTAAGCGAGTCCTACGACGCTGCGGCCAAGACCTACAGCCTGACCTTCCGCCAGAGCTGCCCGGCCACCCCGGACAAGGTCGAGAAACTGCCGTTCGTGATTCCGGTCGAGCTGGGCTTGCTGGACGGGAAGGGCGCCGGCATCGCCTTGCGCCTCACCGGTGAGGCGGCGGCGGGTGGCACGTCCCGCGTGATTTCGGTGACAGAAGCCGAGCAGACCTTCACCTTTGTCGACATCGCAGAACAGCCGTTGCCGTCGCTGCTGCGCGGCTTCTCGGCGCCGGTGAAACTGAGCTTCCCGTACAACCGCGATCAATTGATGTTCCTGATGCAGCACGACAGCGATGGCTTCAATCGCTGGGATGCCGGCCAGCAACTGTCGGTGCAGGTGTTGCAGGAACTGATTGGCCAGCATCAGGCGGGTCAGGCGTTGAAGATGGATCAGCGCCTGATCGACGCGCTGCGCACGGTACTGAGCGACGAAAGCCTGGACCAGGCCATGGTCGCGGAAATGCTCTCGCTGCCGGGCGAAGCCTACCTGACGGAAATCAGCGAAGTGGCCGATGTGGATGCGATCCACGCCGCACGCGAATTTGCGCGCAAGCAACTGGCCGACCACCTGTTCGAAGGGCTGTGGTTGCGTTATCAGGCCAATCGCGAGCTGTCCAGGCAAACACCTTATGTGGCAGCGGCCGAGCACTTTGCCCGTCGCGCCTTGCAGAACATCGCGTTGTCGTACCTGATGCTCAGCGGCAAGCCTGAGGTGTTGGCGGCCACCCTGGAGCAGTTCGACAGCAGCGACAACATGACCGAGCGCCTGACCGCGCTGGCAGTGCTGGTGAACTCGCCGTTCGAGGCGGAAAAAGCCCAGGCGTTGGCGGTGTTTGCCGAGAACTTCAAGGACAACCCGTTGGTCATGGATCAGTGGTTCAGCGTACAGGCCGGCAGCACCCTGCCGGGCGGGCTGGCGCGGGTGCAGGCGTTGATGGAACATCCAGCGTTTACGCTGAAGAACCCCAACAAGGTGCGTGCCCTGATCGGCGCCTTTGCCGGGCAGAACCTGATCAACTTCCATGCGGCGGATGGCTCCGGCTACCGCTTCCTGGCTGACCTGGTGATCCAGTTGAATGGCTTCAACCCGCAGATCGCGTCGCGCCAATTGGCGCCGTTGACCCGCTGGCGCAAATACGACGGTGCGCGGCAGGCGCTGATGAAGGCCGAGCTGGAGCGCATTCGTGGCTCGGGCGAGCTGTCGAGCGACGTGTTTGAGGTGGTCAGCAAAAGTTTGGCGTGATAGCTCGGTACGAGGCGTGCAGCTGGGGCGGGGCTACGAATCCTCTTACTCAACGGGTTGATAAGTCTCCCTTCCTGCCCGGACGTTGTTGATAGGCTGGCGTTCTCCAAAGCAATCATCTTCTCGGTGAACGCCATACCACCGAGAAGGATGATTCGTGATGATAAATAATCTGCCTCTGAGCCCAGCGCCCAGCAAAAACTTCAAGCGGATGCAGGAATTTCGTGAACGGGATGAGCGCGGCAAAAGCCAACCGGCTAATCAAAAGCCTTCCTATACCGGTGATCAAGCATCCGATCATATAGCGGCCAGCGGGCCGGATCCCTGGACCGACAAGAATGGTAATGGGAAGACGGAGCTTACCTACACGTTTTTCAAGCGCCCTACGATTAACTTTGATGACGCGGGGCTGACAGGGTTTTCAGCATTTAACCGCGAGCAAAAAAATGATGCGCTCAAGGCCATGCAGAACTATGGGGACGTGGCGGGCATCACGTTCACCAAAGACTCCCCCAAGGGGTCTGCCAATGGTGGAGAAGGGCATGTCGGCTTTGGCAATTTTGGGGGCACGGCCAATCCCAAGGCAGGCATGCGCGGCGTAACGCTAGTGAGCGCTGAGCGCGAGGGCTGGGACAGCTTCTACCGCAATAAACCCATGCCAGGCACTGCTACGTTTCCCGCGCGGACGCGCCCGGCAGGTTCTTGAAACTGCATGAACTGGGGCACCAGTTAGGGCAGGGGCATCCGGGGTTCTACAATAACAACCACAGGCTAGGATTTGAGAAGGCCAAAACCTATCAGCAAGACACGAATGCTTACACGGTCATGAGTTATTGGCCCGAAACCCATAGTGGCCATGACTTTACCAAAGATGGTGTTCGACACTACCCCAAAGGATTGATGATGGATGACATCACTTCAATCCAAAAGCGTTACGGTGCCAACCATGAGACACGCTCCGGTGATACGGTCTATGGGTTTAACTCCAATTCCGAGCGGGATCACTACAGCGTCAAATCCAATGATGATCCCTTGGTGGCGTCGATATGGGATGGTGGGGGGCATGATACGTTGGACCTTTCCGGTTATCGCGATGACCAGAAAATCAATCTGAATGCAGGCACGTTTTCCGATGTGGGAGGCATGAAGGGCAACCTCTCCATCGCCCCGAACGTGGTCATCGAAGATGCGCTCGGTGGGTCCGGCGACGACTTGATCCAGGGTAACCAAGCGCCCAACAACCTTGTTGGCGGGGCCGGTGATGATGTGATCGACGGCGGCCCAGGGCAGGACAGGCTCTGGGGCGGGCGGGGCAAGGATACCTTTGTGTTTTCCGACGCCAGCCATTCCACCGCTGCGGCGCCTGACAAAATCATGGACTTTCGCCGGGGGCAAGACACCATTGATGTCTCCAATATTCGTGCGGCGACCGGAAAATCCGGCTTGAGCTATGTCGATGAGTTCAGCGGGCAGGCAGGAGAGGCCAGGCTCCACTACAACCCTAAGAAAAGATTGAGCAGCCTTGAGATCGATCTTGATGGGAAGGGGATGGCCGGCTTCAAGGTCAATGTTTCGGGCAAAGTCTTGAAGCAGGATATCGTCGCCTGATAGTTGAAGGCGGTGCCGTGGCTGGGTGTGCCTGCTGCTGACAATTACTGACAGTAGGCTCTGCTAAGCTGCGGCACTTTTCCTTTTTCGGCGGGATCACTGTGTCGCGTACCACTCGTCTACTGACCTTGTTGCAGGCCCTGCGGGGCAAGAAACGTCCGGTGACCGCTGCTGTGCTGGCGGCGCAGTTGGAAGTGTCCGAGCGCACGCTGTACCGCGATATCGCCGAGTTGACCGCCCTCGGCGCGCCCATTTTCGGTGAGGCCGGTGTCGGGTATGTGCTGCGCAGCGGGCTGTTTCTACCGCCCTTGATGCTCAACGCCGAGGAGACCGAGGCGGTGGTGCTGGGCTTGCGTTATGTGGATCAGCGTGGGGATGAGGTGCTGAGTCGGGCGGCAGCCAATGCGCTGGCCAAGATTGCCGATGTGCTCGACCCCGCCGCCCAGGAAGCCTTGCGCAACCCGACGCTGCTGCCTGGGCCGCCAGGCTTCGGCTACCCGGAAAACCGCGTGCCCCTGAACGTGTTTCGTGAGGCTATCCGCAACCAGGCCAAGCTGCATATCGACTACGCCGATGCCAGCCAGACC
>NZ_JADDUM010000170.1 GCF_015163715.1 Pseudomonas cyclaminis | reverse complement strand
CCTCCCACATTTAGACGGAGTTCGGCTTATACAAAAGTGACCCACCGTTGGGCGGAACCATAAGCCGCCGTTACCCGAATAACGGATATGTACACCGACAACCCACCATAGGGCCCCAGCCAAACCTCAGATTAGATTTTCACGTTGAAAACTCATCCCAGCAACTGACTCAACACCGCCCGCAACTTCCCAGGCTTGACCGGTTTGTTCAGCAACGGCGCGTCCAACCTGCGCAATGCACGACGGCACTGGTCAGTGCGGTCAGCGGTGATGATTACCGCCGGTATCTTCTGGCCGAAATGCTCACGCAAATGCTTGACCACCTCACACCCCACCACCCCATGGTCCAGGTGATAGTCCGCCAGGATCAGCTCCGGCGCCCTGCCCTGCAACGCCAGCAACGCGCCAGCCTGGTCGGTGGCGGTGAGCACTTCGCAGCCCCACTGGCCGAGCAACGCGCCCATGCTTTCCAGGATGCTGACCTCGTTGTCGAGCACCAGCAAGCGCCGGCCCGGCAATGGGTTGCCCGTGGTCGGTTGCACCGGCAGTTGGCTGATCGCCGGCGGCATCTCGGCGCTCAGGGGGACTTCGATGCTGAACATCGACCCTTGCCCCGGCCAGGAACGCACCGCGATTGGATAGCCCAACACCTCGGCGATACGCTCGACAATCGCCAGCCCCAAACCCACGCCCTTGCGGTCGGCCGCACGGCCGACATCCAGCTGGTTGAACTCCAGGAAGATCGCCTCCAGCCGGTCCGCCGCAATGCCGCGCCCGGTGTCCCACACTTCCAGGCGCAGGCAATCACCGCGACGGCGGGCGCCGAGCAGGATGCAGCCTTCGTCGGTGTAGCGGCAGGCGTTGCTGAGAAAGTTACGCAAAATCCGCGTGAGCAGGCGCAGGTCGGTGTGCACCGCGTAATGGCCGGTGCGCACCCGCAGGTTCAGCCCCGCCGCCAGGGCGACCGACTGGAACTCCGAGACCAGCGGCGCGAACACTTCATCCAGGCGATACAGCGCCACATCCGGCTTCACCGCGGCCTGGTCCAGACGCGAGATATCCAGCAAGTCGGTGAGCAAATCCTCCGCGCCTTCCAGCGCCTGGTGGGTGCGTTCCACCAGCAACTGCTCGACGCTGGGCAATTGGCGTTCGCGCAGGGTGGCGATCAGCAGCCGCGCCGCGTTCAGCGGTTGCAGCAGGTCATGGCTGGCGGCGGCGAGGTATTTGTCTTTGCTGCGGTTGGCGGCCTGGGCGGCGTCGCGGGCATCGCGCAGCGCCTGCTCGACCTGCTCGCGCTGGGCGATCTGCTGTTGCAGGTTGCGGTTGGCTTCCAGCAATTCATCGGTGCGCGCCGCCACCCGTTGCTCCAGCTCATCGTTGAGGCGGATATAGCGGTTGCGCTCGGCTTCCAGCTCATCGAGGCGTGCGGTGAGTTCCGGGTAGTGGCTCTTGCGCGCCGAGTGATTGCCCAGGCCCAGCAGCCCGGCCAGCGCCTGTTGCTGGTCGTCAGAGCGCTTCGCCATAGACGACCTCGACATCACGCTGGCTCGACTCACGGGGGTTGGTGAGGATGCACGGATCGTCCATTGCATGCTCGGACAAAAACGGAATATCCGCCACGCGCACGCCATGCAGGCCGAGGGTTTCGTGGAAGCCGATCGCGTGTTTCAGCGCGATCAGGTGATCCACCAGGCGCCCGCAGATCTGCCGATGATTGAGACCTCGGCAGTCGATGCCAAAGGTCTCAGCGATGACCTTGAAACGCTCCGGCGCCGAGCTGTAGTTGAACGCCACCACATGTTCCACCAGCACTGCGTTGCAGAGCCCGTGGGGCAAATCGAGAAAACCGCCGAGGCTGTGGGACATCGCATGCACAGCGCCGAGGATTGCGTTGGAAAACGCCAGGCCGGCCTGCATGCTGCCGAGCATGATCTTTTCCCGCAGGGCAATGTCCGTGGGGTTGGCGATCATCTGCACCAGGTTGCCGTTGATCAGGCGCATGGCTTCCAGGGCGTGAGGGTCGGTCAGTGGGCCGTGCCCGGTGGACACGAACGCCTCGATGGCATGCACCAGCGCGTCGATGCCGGTGCAGGCGGACAGGAACGGGTCCATGCTGGCCGTGGTTTCCGGGTCGATCAGCGACACGTCCGGCACCACCGCCTTGCTGACGATGGAGAACTTCATGCGCTCCTGCTGGTTGGAAATGATCACGAACTGCGAGACATCCGCCGAAGTGCCGGCGGTGGTGGGGATCAGGATCAGTGGCGGGCTGGGCACGCGAATGGTGTCCACGCCCTCGAATTCAAGGATGCTGCGCCCATGGGCGACGACGATGCCGATGGCCTTGCCGCAATCCATCGGGCTACCGCCGCCGATGGCCACGATCACGTCGCAGTGGTTTTCACGGTACACCTCGGCGCCGAGCATCACTTCTTCGACACGGGGGTTGGGCGATACGGCGCTGTACAGGCAGTAGTCGATGCCAATGGCTTGCAGGCTGGCTTCCACATCGGCGACCCAACCGGCAGCGATCACGCCGGGGTCGCTGACCACCAGCACCTTGCGCGCGCCGAAGGTCTTGGCGTAATTGCCCACATTGTGCCGACAGCCGGCGCCAAAGATGATTTCAGGAGAGACGAATTTACGCAGGAGGCTGAGGTTTGGGCTCATTGGAAAGCCTGTTTTTATTATTTTGGAAGATGCGCTCCACACTAACCGATCCGGCTGCGAATGCAATCAGACCAAAGAGGCATCCTCCGTGCGGTGCCCGCGATCAGCGGCTGGCGAAGTACATGGTGACTTCGAAGCCGATACGCAGGTCGGTGTAGGTCGGTTTAGTCCACATGGGGGTAGTCCTCTTGTTGTGCCGGAGGGTTCCGGTAGAGGCATTAATGCATGAGGGGATGGGGGTGCGAATGCTACTTTCGATGTAAAGGCCCCACTGCATTAGTCGCGAATGTACAGGGAGCAAAATGTGGGAGGGGCTGCCCCCGATGGCAGTGGATCAGTCAACATTCATGTCAGACCGCTATCGGGGGCAAGCCCCCTCCCACAGGGGACCGCATTGCAATCAGGGAGTTAGAAAAAGCCCAACGGATTGATGTCGTAGCTCACCAGCAGGTTCTTGGTCTGCTGGTAATGGTCCAGCATCATCTTGTGGTTCTCACGCCCCACACC
>NZ_JADDUM010000017.1 GCF_015163715.1 Pseudomonas cyclaminis | reverse complement strand
CCCTCCCACACCTGAATGTGTTCACAGATCAAAATGTGGGAGGGGGCTTGCATGAGCCCTATCAGTCGACTCAATTCAGCAGCTTTTCGCGCAAACTCTCAGACAACCCCTTAGGCCCCAACCAAATACCCAGATAGGTCCTGGCCAGTTCATCATTACTGCTGCTGAACACCACTTGGCCATTAATCTCCAGATTCAACCCTCGCCCCGGAAGAAAATCCAGTGCATACCGATCACCACCGCGGATATCACGAAAGCTGGCATGCAGCTTTTCAATCTCGGGCTTCAAGCGGCCGTTGGCTTGTTGGCGCTCCAGAGTAGCGGTGGCGGCCTTGATCACGTCGTTGCGGTCGATGTCCCTGAAGTAATACAGCGCCAGGCGCACGGCTTTTTGCTGATCCCACGCCTGTCTTGCACTCAGTGCCTGGGGGGCGTAGAGCGCAGCCGCATACACATCCGCCCAAAGATAGTTGAGCACCGCCTGGTTTTTCAGCACCAGCTCCTCGACCTGTGCCGGGAAAGCGGCCTGCTTGAGGCGGTCCGCATCATTGGCGTGAGCGGTCAGCGAAAGCATCATCACCCAACAGATAAGTAGTTGTCGCATAATGGCCCACCCCTGAAATCAGCGCTGATTTGCGTGCTGTAGTATGGCAAGACTGGCCTACGACGCGACCAAGGGTTAATGTGCGCGGCGTTGACCCTTATATAGACTGTGCCCCGGTTCACACACTTGAGCCAAATTGTCCTTCATGACCGCTGGCCGCGGCATGATTTAGCCAGGCGTCCAACCGTACGCCTGGCCTGTTCTGAGGAGTACGCATGGCTGTCTACAACTACGACGTGGTGGTACTGGGTTCCGGCCCGGCTGGAGAAGGTGCGGCGATGAACGCCGCGAAGGCAGGGCGCAAGGTGGCGATGGTCGATAGCCGTCGCCAGGTCGGCGGTAACTGCACCCACCTGGGTACCATCCCGTCCAAGGCCTTGCGTCACTCGGTCCGCCAGATCATGCAGTTCAACACCAACCCGATGTTCCGGGCCATTGGTGAGCCGCGCTGGTTCTCGTTCCCGGACGTGCTCAAGAGCGCCGAGAAAGTCATCTCCAAACAAGTGGCTTCGCGTACCGGCTACTACGCCCGTAACCGCGTCGACCTGTTCTTCGGCACCGGCAGTTTTGCCGACGAGCAAACCGTCGAAGTGGTCTGCGCCAACGGTGTGGTCGAGAAGCTGGTGGCCAAGCACATCATCATTGCCACCGGGTCGCGTCCGTATCGCCCGGCGGACATCGATTTCCACCACCCGCGTATCTACGATAGCGACACCATCCTGAGCCTGGGCCACACCCCACGCAAACTGATCATCTACGGCGCCGGCGTGATTGGCTGTGAATACGCCTCGATCTTCAGCGGCCTGGGTGTATTGGTGGAACTGGTGGATAACCGCGACCAGTTGCTGAGCTTCCTCGACTCGGAAATTTCCCAGGCGTTGAGCTACCACTTCAGCAACAACAACATCACCGTGCGCCACAACGAAGAGTACGAGCGGGTTGAAGGCCTGGATAACGGCGTGATTCTGCACCTCAAGTCCGGCAAGAAGATCAAGGCCGACGCCTTGCTGTGGTGCAACGGTCGTACCGGCAACACCGACAAGCTGGGCATGGAAAACATCGGGGTCAAGGTCAACAGCCGTGGCCAGATCGAAGTGGACGAGAACTATCGCACCTGCGTGCCGAACATCTACGGCGCCGGTGACGTGATCGGCTGGCCGAGCCTGGCCAGTGCGGCGCATGACCAGGGCCGTTCGGCCGCCGGCAGCATTGTCGACAATGGCAGCTGGCGCTACGTGAACGACGTGCCGACCGGGATCTACACGATTCCCGAAATCAGCTCGATCGGCAAGAACGAGCACGAACTGACCAAGGCCAAGGTGCCTTACGAAGTGGGCAAGGCGTTCTTCAAGAGCATGGCGCGTGCACAGATCGCCGGTGAGCCCCAGGGCATGCTGAAGATCCTGTTCCACCGCGAGACCCTGGAAGTGCTCGGCGTGCACTGCTTCGGCTACCAGGCTTCGGAGATCGTGCACATCGGCCAGGCCATCATGAACCAGCCGGGCGAGCAAAATACCCTCAAGTATTTCGTGAACACCACGTTCAACTACCCGACCATGGCTGAAGCTTATCGTGTAGCGGCCTACGACGGCCTCAACCGGCTTTTTTGAGCGGCTCCGGCCGGTGGCCTGAGCCGGCCGGGGAGACCGATTTCAGTAATTCCCGAGAGTGGCAGTGGCCAAACCGGGAAAGTCTGTAATCAGGCTATCTACGCCGAAGTCGGCGAGCCTGCGCATCAGCGCAGGTTCGTTGACCGTCCACACGGACACATGCAGACCCTGGCGCTGGGCTTTCTCCAGACGCTCAGGGGTGCACAGCGTCCAGTTCAATGCCAGATACTCACAGCCGTAATTCTGCGCGACCTTCAGCGGGTCGAGCCAGGCGTATTCGGCCACCAGTCCACGTGACAGGTCCGGGGTGAGATCAACCGCCGCTTTCAATACTTCCCGCGAACTTGAGGTCACGGTGACCTTGTCCATCAAGCCGAAACGTACCGCCATCTCGCGGATTGCCAGCACCGTGGTCGCGGCGCGGGTGCGCGAGGCGCTTTTGACTTCCAGTTGCCAGTGATCGAAGTCGCACTGTTCGAACAGCTCTTCCAGGCGGGGAATCGGGCACGGTTTGACCCAGCCCGGGCCGCCTTTGCGGGCGTCCATCTTCATCAGGTCTACCGCCGAATACTCGACGACCTTGCCGCGCCGGTCGGTGGTGCGCTTGAGGGTCGGGTCGTGGATGACCATCAGCTCGCCGTCCATGGACAGGTGCAGATCCAGTTCGCAACGGCGTACGCCGTGCTTGAGGCACTCCTGGAAGCTGGTCAGGGTGTTTTCCGGTGCTTCGCCTTTGGCACCGCGGTGGCCGTAAATCAGGGTCACAGTTGCTCCTATGCGCCAGACTGGCTGGCGGAGTGAATACGAATTCAGAGGTCGTCGCTTTGTTCCCGCGCCAGGCGGCGTTCCTGGGCCTGTTTCTGCAGGATGTAGCGGGCCAGCAATTGGCGCTGGGCATCGGTCATGGACTCGAATTCCGTGCCCACGTCAAAGCCGTCACCCTTGGGATCGCAATGGGTGACCCGCGCCCGCAGCAGCAGGCCGAGGGCCTGGGGCATCAGTACCAGCTTGACCGCCAGATGGACGCCGGTGGCCAGGGGGGTAGGGTGCTGGAAGTCGATGCCGCCTTCGGAGATGATCACCGGCTGCGGTGCGCCCACCTCATCCAGCAGGCCGCGTGCCATGATCTGGCTGAGCAGGTCCACGCGTTTGTTCTGCACGCGCAGGAAGGCGGCGAGGGTGCGGTCCTTCTCGCTCAGTTGGCGCAGCAGGTGCTGGGCTTCGAACTCGCTCAGGTGCAGCTCACTGAGCAGGTTGAACAGCGGAGAATCATCCAGCAACACTTCCTTGCTCGCCGCTTCGGGGGCCGACAGGCTTTTGATTTGGAGTGCGATCATGTCGTCGATACGGTAGTATTCGCGGCGCTCTTCTTCATCTAATGTCGACATGGCGAACCCCAGGTAACGGTAATGGTCAGAGTGTAAAGCTGCTTACCAGACCCCGCCACCGGGACGTCTTCTTTTCCTCCGAACAAGCCCCGACATGTTCAGACCTCTCTTCGTATTTATTGGCACGCGTTATACCCGTGCAAAGCGCCGCAATCATTTTGTGTCGTTCATTTCCTTGACCTCGATGATCGGGCTCGCCTTGGGCGTGGTCGTGATGATTGTGGTGCTGTCGGTGATGAACGGCTTCGATCATGAGATGCGCACCCGTGTGCTGGGCATGGTGCCCCACGCGACCATCGAGTCCGGTGAGCCGATCAACGACTGGCAAAGCCTGGCCGCCAAGGTCAAGCAGAACCCCAAGGTCGTCGCCGTTGCGCCGTTTACCCAGATGCAGGGGCTGCTGACCCATGATGGCAAGGTGCAGAAGATCCTGCTCAATGGCATCGATCCGGCCCAGGAACGCAACGTGTCGATCATCGACAAGTTCATGTTGCAGGGCAAACTCGACGACCTGGCCCCCGGCAGCTTCGGCATCGTGATCGGCGACAAGGCGGCGGCCAAGCTCGGCGTGGGCCTCGGCGACAAGCTGACCTTCGTCGCGCCGGAAGTCACCGTGACCCCGGCCGGCATGTTCCCGCGCATGAAGCGCTTTACCGTGATCGGCACCTTCCACGTGGGCGCCGGCGAAATCGACGGCTACCTCGGCCTGACCAACCTCACCGACCTGGCCCGCCTGCAGCGCTGGCAGCCGGACCAAGTGCAGGGCCTGCGCCTGAAGTTCAACGACCTGTTCGACGCCCCGCGCGGCGCCTGGGACATTGCCCAACACTTGGGTGAAACCCAGTATTACGCCCGTGACTGGACCCGTACCCACGGCAACCTGTACCAGGCGATCCGCATGGAAAAAGCCATGATCGGCCTACTGTTGCTGCTGATCGTCGCTGTCGCCGCGTTCAATATCATCTCCACGCTGGTAATGGTGGTGAACGACAAGAAAGGCGATATCGCCATCCTGCGTACCCTAGGCGCCACACCGGGGCAGATCATGGCGATCTTCATGGTGCAGGGCACCGTGATCGGCGTGGTCGGCACCTTGATCGGCACCGCGGTGGGCATTCTGGCCGCGCTGAACGTCAGCGCGGCCATCGCCTTGCTAGAGAAAGTGATCGGCCACAAGTTCCTCAACGCCGACGTCTACTTCATCGACTACTTGCCGTCCCAGGTTCAGGCCCAGGACGTGTTGATGGTGGGCGGCGCTGCGTTGGTCCTGAGTTTCCTTGCCACCCTGTATCCAGCCTGGCGCGCGGCACGTACCCAGCCAGCACAGGCCTTACGTTATGAGTGAATCGGGCATGAGTGAAAAAGCAATCCTGAGCTGCCGCAATCTGGGCAAATCCTACGAGGAAGGCCCTGAGTCGGTGGTGGTGCTGTCCAACCTGCAACTGGAACTGCATCCGGGCGAACGCGTGGCGATCGTCGGCAGTTCCGGGTCCGGCAAAAGTACCTTGCTGAACCTGTTGGGCGGCCTCGATACACCGTCCCAGGGCAGCGTATGGCTGGCCGGTGAAGAGTTGTCGGCCTTGAATGAAAAGGCCCGTGGCCAACTGCGCAACCGTTCGTTGGGTTTTGTGTATCAGTTCCACCACCTGCTGCCGGAGTTCACCGCCCTGGAAAACGTGTGCATGCCGCTGCTGATCGGCAAGACTGCGATCCCGGAGGCACGTCAGCGTGCCAAGGCCTTGCTGGAGCGCGTCGGCCTCGGCCATCGCCTGGAGCACAAACCGGCCGAACTGTCCGGCGGCGAGCGCCAGCGTGTGGCGATTGCCCGCGCCCTGGTGAACAACCCAGGCTTGGTAATGCTCGACGAGCCCACCGGCAACCTCGACTCCCACACCGCCCAAGGCATCAAGGACTTGATGCTGGAACTGAGCACCCAGATGCGCACCGCGTTCCTGGTCGTGACCCATGACATGAGCATGGCCCGCCAGATGGACCGCGTGCTGCACCTGCAGGAAGGTCATCTGGTCGCCATCTGACCCGTTTCAAGCCCGGCGCCTGGCGTCGGGCTTTTTCAATTTTTCAGGCGGTGCCCGCGAATGTTCAGACCGTTATCGATTTTCATCGGCACGCGCTATACCCGCGCCAAGCGCCGCAATCGTTTTGTTTCATTTATCTCGATGACCTCGATGATCGGCCTCGCCCTGGGCGTGTTGGCGATGATCGTGGTGCTGTCGGTGATGAACGGCTTCCAGCGCGAAATGAGCTCGCGCATCCTCGGCATGGTGCCCCACGCCACTATCGTCGGTGTGAACCCGATTGATGATTGGCAGCCGGTGGCCGCCGCCGCGATGAAGAATCCGCAAGTCACCGCTGCGGTGCCATTCACGCAGATGGACGGCATGTTCTCCTACAAGGGCGCCATGCAGCCGATCGAGATCAGCGGCGTTGACCCGGCCCAGGAAGGCAAGGTGTCGATCGTGGCCCAGCACATCGTGCAGGGTAAACTCGAAGACCTTAAGCCCGGCGAGTTCGGCGTGGTGGTCGGCGAAATCACTGCGCGGCGTTTTCGCTTGAATGTGGGCGACAAGCTCACGCTGATCGTGCCGGAAATCAGCACCGCGCCGGGCGGTATCACCCCGCGTATGCAGCGCTTGAACGTGGTCGGGATCTTCAAGGTCGGCGCCGAGCTGGATGGCTCCATGGCGTTGATCCACATGGCTGACGCCGCAGAAATCCAGCATTGGCAGCCGAACCAGGTGCAGAGCGTGCGTCTGGCAGTGAAGGATTTGTACGCGGCGCCCAAAGTGTCGACGGACATTGCCACCGGCCTCGGCGCGGCTTACAAGGCCGATGACTGGACCCACACCCAGGGCAGCCTGTTCAGCGCGATGAAGATGGAAAAGACCATGATCGGCCTGTTGTTGCTGATGATCGTCGCCGTGGCGGCGTTCAACATCATCGCCACGTTGATCATGGTGGTGAATGACAAAGGCGCGGACATCGCGATCCTGCGCACCATCGGCGCCACACCCCGGCAGATCATGGCGATCTTCATGGTGCAGGGCACGGTGATTGGCATTGTCGGCACCTTGATCGGCGGCGTGTTGGGCGTGATTGCAGCGCTGAACGTGAGTGAGCTGGTGGGCTGGGTCGAGCGGGTGAGCGGGCAGCATATCTTCAGTTCGGATGTGTATTTCGTCAGCAACCTGCCTTCGGAGCTGCAAGGTGGTGATGTGCTGCTGATCTGCACGGCGGGCTTTGTGTTGAGCTTTTTGGCGACGTTGTACCCGGCGTATCGGGCGGCGAAGATTGAGCCGGCGCATGCCTTGAGATACTCGTAGTGTTTTAGACCGCTATCGGGGGCGCCCAGCTTGCATCAATCCTGGTTGGGTAGCTCAATCACAAACCGAGTAACCCCCGCCTCAGACTCACAAAAAATCCTCCCCCCATGCGCCCGCACAATCGACTGGGTAATCGCCAGCCCCAGCCCCGCGTGCTCGCTGCTGCCTTCATACCGTGCCGGATCGGCCCGGTAGAACCGATCAAACAGCCTCGGCAGCACATTCGCCGGGATGCCTGCGCCGGTGTTCTCCACGGTCAGCTTCACACCCCGTTCATCTTCGCTCATGCGCACACGCACCTCGCCGCCCGCCGGGGTAAACCGCAGTGCGTTATCCAGCAAGTTCGACAAGGCCCGGCGCAACATGCCGCGATCCCCGACTGTGTGGGCAGTGCCTTCGCGCACCAGTGAGACCTGCGCGTCCTCCGCCAGCAACGCAAAAAACTCCAACAGTGCCTCCACTTCATCAGCCAGTGCCAAAGGTTCGCGCTTGGGCATCAACAAACCATGATCCGCCTTGGCCAGGTACAGCATGTCGTTGACCAGTTGCGCCATCCATTGCAGCTCTTCGAGGTTGCTGTGCAGCGCCTCGCGGTAGTCCTCCAGCGGGCGCGGCTGGGTGAGGATGACCTGGGTCTGGGTCAGCAGGTTCGACAGCGGAGTGCGCAATTCATGGGCGATATCGGCAGAGAACGCCGACAGGCGCTGGAACGCATCGTCCAGCCGTCCCAGCATGGCGTTGAAGGCCTGGGCCAGCTCCGCCAGTTCCATCGGCATAGGTTGCTCAGGCAAGCGCTGGGTCAGGGAGTGAGCCGACACGCTGGCGGCCACTTCACCCATGCGCCGCAATGGCCGCAACCCGCTGCGTGCCGCCCAGGCGCCGAGGAGCGCGGTGGCCAGGGCGCAGAGTCCGACCGTGAGCCAGATCAAATGCTGCATGCGTTGCAAGAAGTGTTGGTGGTGAGTGATGTCCAGCATCAGGCTCAGTTGCGGCGAGTCGGCTTGGCCAGCGTTCAGGGGCGCGTTGTAGACGCGGTAGTCGGTGCCGGCGTTTTGCAGGCTGTGCAGGCCAGGCGCCGTGGGCAGGCTGATGCTTGGGGCATCGTCCAGCCAGCGCTGACCGGCGTAGGTAATGCGCAGTGCAAGGTCGGGCTGGCGACTGAGTTCGGCGCGCAGTTGCGCCTCGCGTTGGGTGAACGCTTGAGGCGAATCGACGCCCTGCAAGGTGCTGCGCAACGCCACAAGTTTGCTGTCGAGTTGCTGCTGGTCCAACTCGATAAAGTGCGCCTCACTGGCTTGATTGAACAGCACCCCTGCAATCAGCGAGACCACCGCCGTGCACGCGGCAAACAACAGCGCCAGGCGGCTGGCGAGCGACAGGTGCTTGATCAATTGCAACGTTCCTCCAGCACATAGCCCATGCCGCGCACGGTGTGGATCAGCTTAGTGGGGAAGTTGTCATCGACCTTGAGGCGCAGCCGGCGGATCGCCACTTCGATGATGTTGGTGTCGCTGTCAAAGTTCATGTCCCACACCTGGGAAGCGATCAGCGTCTTGGGCAGCACTTCGCCCTGGCGGCGCAGCAGCAGTTCCAGCAGGGAGAACTCCTTGGCGGTCAGGTCGATGCGTTGGCCGTCCCGTTCGACCCGGCGGCGAATCAGGTCCAGACGCAGGTCGGCCAGTTGCAGGGCGGTTTCCTGCGGTGAGCTGCTGCCACGCCGCAACAGGCTGCGCACCCGTGCGAGCAGTTCGGAGAAGGCAAACGGCTTGACCAAGTAATCATCGGCGCCCAGCTCAAGGCCATGCACGCGGTCTTCTACGGCGTCGCGGGCAGTGAGGAACAGTACCGGGATGTCCAGGCCCGCGTTGCGCACCGCTTGCAGGATCTGCCAACCATCGCGGCCAGGCAGCATCACATCGAGGATCAGCAGGTCGTAGTCGCCAGTCAGCGCGAGGTGCTGGCCGCTGGTGCCGTCGGCCACCAGTTCGGTGGTGAATCCCGCCTCGGCCAAGCCCTGGCGCAGGTAATGGCCGGTTTTCGGTTGGTCTTCGACGATCAGCAGTTTCATGGGCAACTCTTGGCAGCGGGTGACGAGGGCTTTATACCGTGGAGGCGAGGTGAAGGGCGCAACCTGACAAAGTTGTAATCTAGCAGTCAGCTGGCTGGCAGCGGCGTAATCTTAGAGTGCTGCGCAGGCTGGTTTTATATTTTTGGAGAAGAAAGATGACGTTGCGTACACCCCTGTTGTTGGCGGGTTGCCTGTTGGCGTTGAGTTTCAATGCGATGGCGGATGCGACCCACACCTACGCGTTTGGTCAACCCGCTGCGGCTGACAAGGCCACGCGCACTGTGGAAGTGACGCTGCAGGATATTTCCTTTGCGCCCAAGTCCCTGGATGTAAAAGCCGGTGATACGGTGCGCTTTGTATTGGTCAACAAAGGCCAGTTGCTGCATGAATTCAACCTCGGCGACGCGGCGATGCATGCGGCGCATCAGAAAGAAATGTTACAGATGCAGGCCAGCGGCATGCTCACGTCCACCGGCATGGGCAAGATGGACCACAGCGCCATGGGCCATGGTGCGATGACGCACGATGACCCGAACAGCGTGCTGGTCGAGCCCGGTAAAACCGCTGAGCTGACCTGGACGTTCAGCAAGGCCACCGGCCTGGAATTCGCCTGCAACCTGCCGGGGCATTACCAGGCTGGCATGGTCGGGAAGCTTAACGTCGAATGACCGCCGATAGCCTCTCGTAGCAACTGTCGAGCCTTGGCGAGGCTGCGTGGCGGACGTATTGGCACCCCACGATATGCGGGGACGCCAACGCGGCCTCGCTTGCGCTCGGCAGCTACGGAGATTGGTGGTGCGGTTTTTGAGGCAGCGCAAAGGCTGGTAGACTGGCGCGGTTTATTTAGCCAGGTTTCCGCCATGCATCCCGCAGCCGAACATTCGCCCCTGGGCAAGTCCAGTGAATACATCTCCACCTACACGCCGTCGTTGCTGTTCCCGATTCCTCGTGCGGCCAAATGGGCCGAGCTGGGCCTGAGTGCCGAGACCCTGCCGTACAAGGGCGTGGATTTCTGGAACTGCTTCGAACTGTCCTGGCTGCTGCCGTCGGGCAAGCCGGTGGTGGCTATTGGCGAGTTCAGCATTCCTGCCGATTCGCCGAATATCATCGAGTCCAAGTCGTTCAAGCTGTACCTCAACTCGCTGAACCAGACGGCCTTTGCCGATACCCATAGCCTGGAAGCGACCCTGCGCGCCGACCTGAGCGCCGCCGCCGGCAAGCCGGTGACCGTGCGCATTCGCCGTCTGGCCGAGATCGAGGCCGAAGGTGTGATGGCGTTGCCGGGCGTGTGCATTGACGATCTGGATATCAATGTCAGCAGCTACGAGCACCCGCGGCCGGAACTGCTGCGTTGTGATGACTCGCGGATCGTCGAGGAGAGCGTGCACAGCCATCTGCTCAAGTCCAACTGCCCGGTCACCAGCCAGCCGGACTGGGGCAGCGTGGTGGTGGAGTACCGTGGTCATGCGCTGGATCATGCCAGCCTGCTGGAGTACATCGTGAGCTTTCGCCAGCACTCGGACTTCCATGAGCAGTGTGTAGAGCGGATCTTCCTCGACCTGCAGCGCCTGCTGAAGCCGGAGAAGTTGACGGTGTATGCGCGGTACGTACGACGCGGTGGGTTGGATATCAACCCGTATCGCAGTACTGAGGATGTGGCGTTCCAGAATGTGCGCCTGGCTCGCCAGTAGGGGCAGCAGGCGGCGAGGTGACGGAAAGGCTTACTTTTCGCCGCCCTTAATGCTCAGGTTTTCACGTAGTGACGCTTCAGTACGTGATTTGATTAGCCTTATGCAAGTCCGCAATCTGTTCTGGAGTGGCTTCCTTATACGAGCCTAGTGCCGCCGACGTACTCGAGCCGTGTGTTTGGTCCAAATCGTTGGGTTGAGTATTTTCTTGCATTTGTGGGGCTGCTGGGCTGCTTGAAATAGCGTTCATTGTAGGTAAAAACTCCAAAGTCAGAAAAGAGGGACTTTCCTCTCACAACCTGGGTGGCAAAGGCTGGGCTTTAGGTTCCGCTAGACGACGAAGTTTTCTTCTAGGCGCATTACATATGTGCTTTAAGTGGGAGAGCGTTTCGTGCAAACAAAAAAATCCGATGCCGCTTGGTGCATCGGATTTTATGTGTACTGCAAGAGATCAAGCGTAGGGGCGCGGTACCTCAGATACCGATGCCGCCCAGCGTTACCACGATATTACGCAACACTCCGGCAATGCCTGGGTGGTCCAGTTCGAAGCCTTCTACCGCCCTGTTTACATCGTCAGCAATGCTAGGTGACTGAGTTGCGGGTTCCAGTTGAAGTTGCAATTCGAACTTAGCCACCAACTTTTCCAGCGCTTCGCGTTTTTCGTCGGGCAGTTCTGGATGATCCTCCAACTGCTTACGCACAATATCGGCCTGTTGTTGCAATTTTTCGCGATCAGGCATGACGTTCTTCCTTTTATCGATAGGCACTGGCATAGACCACGGCAGGCTGAGAAAGGTCTACGGGCTGAGCTGTAGATTAATCCACCGGCGCCGACTGTGCATGATCTCGATCAGGGCTTTTCGCCTTTGAGCTGGCGCAGGCTGATGTCCGCCAGGCAAGTGCCCAGCTCACCCAGGTGATCGATCACCGAATGCACCCCCAGCCCATACAGCGCTACAGTGGCCTTTGCGCGCTTGTGTTCGCGTTCCTTGTCGCTCAGCGCCTGCCATTGCTCGGGCGCCAGGCCGCACAGCGAGCCACAGGAGGCCAGGCCGATGGTCCACAGTCCGGCGTTAAGCCCCGATTGCAGCAAGCGCGGCTCGCCGCTGACCAGGACGCAGCCTTCAAGGCGTTCGATGTTCAGCTCCATCAGCGCTTGCCAGCAGGCGTGTGGCGCAGGCCAGCGGATGGAGGAGGGCGAGGCGGCCTTGAGCCAGTCAGGCAGTGCGGCGGCCAGTGGCGTGGTCACCGAGGGCGGTAACTCGTCCAGCCAGGCGCAGGCTATGGCTTGTTCTTGCAGGCTGCGCAGGATCTTCAGGGCGCCAGGTGTGGCTTGGGAGTTCGTGGGCGGTGAATCTGTGCGTGCCAGGGAACCGAAGTCCACCAGGCAGCCACTTAGTCCAAACAACACGGCAGTCAAGGTGGGCGCAGTTGCGAGGGCAATCTCGGCTTGAGGCATGTCGACATCCCTGAAATAGCAGTGACGCTATCGAGGCAGGATGACAAGTGGATGACAGGCAGGACAATTGTAGGAATTTTGTCCATTTTCGGTATGACGTTTCCTGGCGGCTGCCTAATTCGACACTTCCGTCATATACTGACGGCCTTATTCAGGGCATAGCGCCCATGACAGACCATTCAAGGAGCAAAAGCTATGCGCTGGAGCCACTACTTCGCTCAGCTGTCGGTGTGTGCCACTGTCTTGCTGGCGCCGTTCGCTGTACAGGCTGCGTCGGAAGATGATCCATGGGAAAGCGTCAACCGCCCGATCTTCACCTTCAACGACACCGTTGACACCTATGCCCTCAAGCCTTTGGCCCAGGGCTATCAGTTCGTCACCCCGCAATTCATGCAGGACGGCGTGCACAACTTCTTTCGCAACATCGGCGATGTCGGCAACCTGGCCAACAACGTGCTGCAACTCAAGCCACACGCAGCCGGTGTGGATACTGCCCGTCTGTTGATGAACACCACCTTTGGCGTGCTGGGTTTTGTTGATGTCGGCACCAAAATGGGGCTGCAGCGCAGCGACGAAGACTTCGGTCAGACGCTCGGCTACTGGGGCGTGGGCAGCGGCCCGTACGTGATGATTCCCCTGCTGGGCCCAAGCACCCTGCGTGATGCGCCGTCCAAGTACGTGGACAGCTACACCCAGCCTTATCGCTACATGAACGACATCGGCTGGCGCAACAGCACCTTCGGCCTGAACATCGTCGACACCCGTGCGAGCCTGCTCGACAGCGAGAAGCTGATCACTGGTGACAAGTACACCTTCATTCGGAACGCCTACCTGCAGAACCGTGAGTTCAAGGTCAAGGATGGCAAGGTCGTCGACGACTTTTAAGCTGTGACGTTTTGAAATGAAAAAAGGCGACCCTTGGAGGTCGCCTTTTTTATGCGCGTGTATCAGCGCATTTTCAGGATCTTGAGGCCCAAGTGCTGGCTCTCGCCCTCGTTCTTGGCCCATACCACTTCGGTATCCGCTTCCAGGCCGGCAAGGGCTGCATGCTCCGAATCGATGCGTACGGTCAATTCATCTCCCACGTTGAACTGGCGGGGTGCCTGCACCTGCATCCCAGAGCTGGAAAGGTCCACGCAAACCCCGGCAATCTCCTGCCCGGCGTGGATCAAGGACACATCGGCATCCACTCGCATGCGGATGAAATCGCGTTTCTCGGCGTAGTCGCGCTCGTGTTCGCTCATGGGTTCCATCCTTACTTTGTGTTGTGGTCGTGGCTGTTCTTATAACTCCCGGTGATTTGTGATGTAAAGACGCCCGGCGACCATCGGCATGAGCTTGAAACACCTGGCGGATGGGAGTACCGTCTGCGCCTTAGAAGGGCACCTCTGCTTTACAGTTGTGCGTGGGCAAAACGCCTATGCTTTGTAGGACAGAGAGGCTAGAAAGCGAATCCAGTAGCGTGACCCCGGCCATTGCCGAGTCGCCTACGCCAACCTAATTCTGGCGCCGTTTGCCCACATGCAAAAAACCAGTGCCACGCTGCTGATAATCGATGACGACGAAGTAGTGCGCGCGAGCCTCGCGGCCTATTTGGAAGACAGTGGCTTCAGCGTCCTGCAGGCCAGCAATGGCCAACAGGGTCTACAGGTATTCGAGCGCGACCAGCCCGACCTCGTGATCTGCGATCTGCGCATGCCCCAGATGGGCGGCCTGGAGCTGATTCGCCAGGTGACCGAGATTGCCCCGCAGACGCCGGTGATTGTCGTGTCCGGCGCCGGCGTGATGAACGATGCCGTCGAGGCCTTGCGCCTGGGGGCTGCCGACTACCTGATCAAACCCCTGGAAGACCTGGCGGTGCTGGAGCACTCGGTGCGCCGCGCCCTGGATCGTGCACGTTTGCTGGTCGAGAACCAGCGTTACCGCGAAAAGCTCGAAACCGCCAACCGCGAACTCGAAGCCAGCCTCAACCTGCTCCAGGAAGACCAGAACGCCGGTCGCCAGGTGCAGATGAACATGCTGCCGGTCAGCCCCTGGACCATCGACGAGTTCAAGTTTGCGCACCAGATCATCCCGTCGCTGTACCTGTCGGGTGATTTTGTCGACTATTTCCGTGTGGATGAGCGACGTGTGGCGTTCTACCTGGCCGACGTTTCGGGCCACGGCGCTTCCTCTGCTTTTGTCACCGTGTTGTTGAAGTTCATGACCACGCGGCTGTTGTTTGAATCCAAGCGCAATGGCACCTTGCCGGAGTTCACCCCCTCCGAGGTGCTGGGCCACATCAACCGAGGCCTGATCAGCTGCAAGCTGGGCAAGCACGTGACGATGGTCGGCGGCGTGATCGATGAAGAAACCGGTCTTTTGACCTACAGTATTGGCGGTCACCTGCCGATGCCTGTTTTATACACTCCCGACAGTGTGCGTTATCTGGAAGGGCGTGGTCTGCCCGTCGGCTTGTTCAATGAAGCCACCTACGAAGACCACATCCTGGAACTGCCGCCGACTTTCAGCCTGACGCTGATGTCCGACGGCATCCTGGACCTTCTTCCAGAGCCTACACTCAAAGAGAAAGAAGCCGCCTTGCCCCAACGGGTCAAGGCAGCGGGCGGCAGCCTGGATGGCCTGCGGCAGGTTTTTGGATTGGCCACGCTAGGGGAGATGCCGGATGATATCGCCCTATTGGTGTTGAGCAGGAATCTTTGATGAGTACCGGAAGAATCCAATTCGCTGAGCAAGACGGGACCTTCGTCCTGAAATTTGTCGGTGAAGTGCGCCTGACCTTGTGTTCGGCGCTGGATGCGACGATTGAGCGGATCTTCACTGCGCTGAATTTCTCGGCGATCGTGATCGATCTGACCGAAACCCGCAGCATCGATAGCACCACCCTTGGCCTGCTGGCCAAGTTGTCCATTCTGTCGCGGCAGAAGGTCGGCCTGTTGCCGACGGTCGTTACCACCCACGAAGACATCACCCGGCTGCTGCAGTCCATGGGCTTCGACCAGGTGTTCAACATCGTTGACCGACCGATCCCGTGCCCGGAATGCCTGACCGACCTGCCGTCCCAGGACCAGTCCGAGGAAGTCGTGCGGGTGAAGGTGCTGGAAGCGCACAAAATCCTGATGGGCCTCAACGAGTCCAATCGCGAAGCCTTCCACGACCTTGTGAATGCCCTGGAACGTCACTGATCCCCAATTCAAACGCTATAAAGCAGTGGGAGGGGCTTGCCCACATTTAGTTTGCGACTGGCTTGAGACTGGCGCACAAAAAAAGGGCGGTACCCCCAAAGGTACCGCCCTTTTTGCCGCTATCCGCCTTTACAGCTTGGCCGACAACAACGCCTCCAGCTTCTCCTGGTCCCGAGCAAACTGACGAATCCCCTCCGCCAGCTTTTCAGTCGCCATCGCATCCTCGTTGGATTCCCAACGGAACTGCGCTTCAGTCATATGCACCCGTGCTTCACCGGCATGGCCTGGCGACAACTTGCGTTCCAGCTTGCCTTCATCCGCCGCCAGCTTCTCCAGCAGGTCCGGGCTGATGGTGAGGCGGTCACACCCGGCCAGCTCTTCAATCTGGCTCAGATTACGGAAACTCGCACCCATCACCACGGTCTTGTAGCCATTGGCCTTGTAGTAGTTGTAGATGCGCGTCACCGACTGCACGCCCGGATCATCGGAACCGGTGTAGTCGTTGCCATTGGCCTTCTTGTACCAATCGTAGATACGGCCCACGAACGGCGAGATCAGGAATACCCCAGCCTCGGCACACGCCACGGCCTGGGCAAAGGAGAACAGCAGCGTCAGGTTGGTCTGGATGCCTTCTTTTTCCAGCTTCTCCGCCGCACGGATGCCTTCCCAGGTAGAAGCGATCTTGATCAGCACGCGGTCACGGCCAACGCCGGCTTTGTCGTACAGGTCGATCAGACGGTGCGCACGCTTGAGAATCGCGCCTTCGTCGAAGGACAAGCGCGCATCCACCTCAGTGGAGATACGGCCCGGAACCACTTTCAGAATCTCTTGACCTACCGCTACTGCGAAACGGTCACTGGCCAGGCCCACATCGCCGTTGCAATCTTGCACGCACTCATCGAGCAGCTTGGCATAGCCCGAAATCGACGCGGCCTTGAGCAGAAGGGAAGGGTTGGTAGTCGCATCCTGCGGCTTGAGCTTGGCGAGGGTAGAAAAATCGCCGGTATCGGCTACGACAGTGGTGAATTGCTTGAGTTGTTCCAGCTTGGAAGTCATGGGCGTGCTCTGTCCTATGGGTCTGATGACATTACCCGAGCGCCGACAGGTGCTCAAGGGCGCAAATGCGTTCGATCGTTTGCGAGGGCAACAACCTGAAAACAGCCGTTTGAATGCTCGGCCATACAGCTCAATAGGAGGGCAAAACTGACCTCAGGTTCAACCCAACTGCCATGTGGGCAACGCGGTCCCGTGATGCACACTGTTAAAAATGTGGGAGGGGGCCTTGCCCCCGATAGCAATGTATCAGTCGATCCATAACCCACTGACCCGCTGCAAGCCAACCAGTCAACGCCCTTCCAACAAAGCCCCAGCCTGATCCAGCAACGCCAATGGATCCGCCGCCTTATGAATGTCCACCGACAACAACTGCCTGAACTTGCGCGCCCCCGGAAAACCAGTGCCCAACCCCAGAATATGCCGAGTAATATGGTGCATCGAGCCGCCGCTCGCCAAATGCTCAGCAATATAAGGCCGCAACTGCACCAGCGCCTCAGCACGGCTGATCACCGGCGCCTCACTGCCAAACAACTGCTGATCCACCTCCGCCAGCAGATACGGATTGTGATAAGCCTCACGCCCCAGCATCACCCCATCAAACGTCTGCAGATGCTCATGGCACTGCTCCAGCGTCTTGATCCCGCCGTTGAGCACAATCTCCAACTCCGGGAAGTCCTGCTTCAACTGCGCCGCCACGTCATAGCGCAACGGTGGAATGTCGCGGTTTTCCTTCGGTGACAAGCCCTCAAGAATCGCAATCCGCGCATGCACCGTGAAACTGGTGCACCCCGCATCCTTCACCGTCCCGACGAAATCACACAGCTCGGCATAACTGTCCCGACCGTTGATCCCGATACGGTGCTTCACCGTCACCGGAATCGACACCGCATCGCGCATCGCCTTCACACAATCAGCCACCAGGGCAGGGTGCGCCATCAAGATCGCGCCGATCATGTTGTTCTGGACGCGGTCGCTGGGGCAGCCGACGTTCAGGTTCACTTCGTCGTAACCAGCGGCTTCAGCCATGCGGGCGCAGGCGGCCAGATCAGCCGGGACACTGCCGCCCAGCTGGAGGGCCAGCGGGTGCTCGGCTTCGTTATGGCGCAGGAAACGGTCGTGATCGCCGTGCAGGATCGCGCCGGTGGTGACCATTTCGGTGTAGAGCAGGGCGTGCTTGGAGAGCAGGCGCAGGAAGAACCGGCAGTGGCGGTCTGTCCAATCCATCATCGGGGCGACGGAGAAGCGGCGGGAGAGTGGGGCAGTTTGTAGGGGCATGGGGGAATCTGAGTCAGCGAGGCGAATGGGGCGCAGTTTATCAGGGATGGATCTTAAGCGTTGCAGAGGCATGTCCCGCCCCTTTCACCACTTCGGGCGGGGGCGTTGCCGTGTGTGGAATATTCCGATGATCTGCAGGCGATCACCGCCTACCCGTTACGGGATTAGATAAGACCAGTGGGGTACTGCCCCTTCGCGGGTGTTTTTGACCCTGCCTTCACGGCCCATGGAGTGAAACCGAGCCAGTTTGTCGAAGCTGGCGAAAATAGTGCCGAAGAAGTCATCAGCAACCTCTGGATTTTCCAGGGCAATTAGTTGGCTTCGTCTTCCAGATTTTTGAGTGCTTTTTCAAGCCCTTCAATCGGGAGGTGTGTTTGGGAGTGAATCGTTGCTTTTCCTCTGCCAACTCAAATCCGGGTATCGTGGTCTGACCCCGATATCCAGACCCCGATATCCAGAATCTACGCATTTATCGGGGGCAGGCCACGATACTCGGTGAGAAACTTCCCACACTTTTCTCAGCTTGCCCCTCAGACCACCCATCGCTAACCTCCCCAAACCGCTGGAAACCCAGCGGCCGGATGTGGAAGTCCGTACCAAGCTAAGACGCAATCGTCACAAACACCTACCGGCGTTTTTTTACGTCTGTATCATGTGTTTCGGCGGCTGTGCGCGGGGCACTTCGGTGCGCCGGGTCCTTAGCCCTGGTCTTCCACACCTGCGTACGGCTGCCACCCTCATGTGGAAGTGAGATTGGCAGTTCCTGAACAGTTAAGGAGCTTCGCCATGCACAAGGTCACACCTAAACCGCCTCATGCCTCAAATGCAGCAACCCCTGACGCCAAGCTTTACGCAGCGGCTGGGCGTGCGATTCATCATTACTTTCCACCATCTGATGAAAATGCACCGATCAACCAACCCAGTGGCAATCTGTTCCTCGTCAGCCCCAACATCGACACCGAAACCCTGCTAGCCAACGCCGCCGAAAACCTTGCATCCGCCAACGAAATGGCCGCCACCTTGGCGTTTGATCTCGACGACTCCCAGCGCTCCATCGCCTTGGGAATTCAGCAACTGATCGAGTTGAGCGCTCTGCTTATCAACCGAGTTCAAGAGCAAGTCGAAGCGACGTCAAGCACGACCACAGCCTGACACTCCACCTGCCGCCTTACCCCAAGGCGGCAACTTGAACTGGTCAAGTAACCCTGCGCCTCCAACCCGTGGAAATCCGTCTTCAGCTGCGCCGCCGTGGCGTGGCGCAAAGGTGGAATGTCCGGATTCGCCCTGGGCGAAAACTACTCCAGAATCGCGATCCGCCATGCACGGTGAAGTGGGTAGAACCCAAGCCCTTCACCTATGGGAGTCGGCGCAAAGGACAGGCTTGCACGCGTTCAAACAGTTATTACAACCTGACACCGAGAGAGTCATGCAATGAATGCATGCTTACATGGCTAACCTCTCCAGACTCAATGTCTATCACGCTCAATGTACCGTCTGAAAAAGAACAACCAGTATCGATATAAACGACATTACCCAACGCATGCACATGGGGGACTGTCGAGTGGCCCACATATAACTTATCCAGACCTATGATCGGTGCCTGGTTTTGCTGTTCTATTTTTTCCCTGGCGTAGAGTGCGGTTTTCAACGCTTGTTGTTGGGCGGATTCCCCGCGCGTGCCGCTGATAGCGTCTTTGGCGTCTTGCCAACTATGGGTAGCACATGTAAGAAACGCTTCAGCATGAACAATGCCGATTTTTCGACCATCCGGTAAGTTGATCTCAATCATGACTGGGAGCGTTTGCAGTACGTTGTAAATCTCGTTCTGAACGCCGGGCGATAGTGCGTAAACCCACGCTCCGCCGTTTCGGGTGTGCCTGTCGATGTCGCCGCGACCGGATAGGCAATCAATAAGCATCTGCTCGTGGTTGCCACGTACGCCGTAAAACCATGGTTCGCTGAGCCACTTCAACACGTCAATAGAGTCAGGGCCTCTATCAATAAGATCGCCCACACAAAACAAGCGATCCTGTTGGGTGTTGAAGTTTATTTTTTCCAGGAGTGACGCGAGTAACTTGAAATGCCCGTGAATATCACCCACCACAAAGTCGCGGCCCTTTGGGTTGGATTCAAATACTTTGATGGTGGGCATGTTCAAGGCTTCGATGGGGTAGACATTAACGGACTATATCATTGCCAATGCCTGCGAAAACCTGGCGTCACCCCCAAATCAGGCAACCTGAACCCTCCCTGTCACCCAGCAAAGTTTCATAATTCCCTTCGCCGTTGAGGTCTACGATCTCACTCAAGAGAGGACCCTCGCACCTCCAGCCCACGGGGAACTGAAAAAATGATTTCGAACCTGTTCAAAGTCGCAATGGTTGCCAGCGCGTTGCTGTTGGGCGCTTGTTCTTCGGGTTCGTCCGGCGTAAGCAGTGACCCATGCTTTTCAGGTGGATGCCAGGCATTTGGCGACCACAGCCCCAGCAAAGCCACCAAGATGAATTTCGGTGGCAGTGGGCTGGGGAGTAGTTATGGGGAGTATGGGTCGGGGTTGTTGCATGATGATTGATGAATGGTGGGTCAGTCATTGGGGTGGTGACTGACCTATTGCTATCGGGGGCAAGCCCCCTTCCACATTGGATCTATGATCGGCGCAAAACCTGTGGCGTCAGTGGCCGCCCTTCATACGCCGGGCGATCAGGTAGATGCCCAGCCCGACCAGCGCCGTAGCGGCACCTATATAGCCGGTACTGGTCCAGCCCAACCCCGCCGTAATCGCCATCCCGCCAAACCACGGCCCCAGCGCGTTCGCCAGGTTGAATGCCGCGTGGTTGGATGCCGCCGCGAGGCTCGGTGCTTCATGGGCGATGTCCATCAGGCGGATTTGCAACGGGGCGGCCAGGGCGATCATGGTGCCGACCAGCGCAATGCCCACCAGTACGCCCCACAGTGAACTCGCTGCGAAGTGGAAGAACACCAGCACGGCCATCGACCACACCAGAATCCAACCCACCGCGCGAAATTGCATGCGGTCAAACAGCTTGCCGCCGGCGATGTTGCCGATGATCCCGCCCACGCCAAACGCCGCGAGGCCGAAGGGGATCCACTGCGGTGACACTTTGGTCACTTCGAGCATGGTCGGCGCCAGGTAGCTGAACACGCAGAACATGCCGGCAAAGCCAATGGCACCAATCGACAGGGCCATCCACACCTGGGGTTTGGTGAAGGCGCGCAGTTCCTTGCGCGGGTCGCTGCGTTGTTCGTCGTGGCGATGGGGTACGAATTGCCAGACCAGCAAGAGGGTGAACAGGGCGATCACGCTGACCAGCGCAAACGCCGAGCGCCAGCCCAGGTGTTGGCCGAGGAAGGTGGCGATGGGGTTACCCAGCAACATGGCCAGCGTCAGGCCGAGCATTACCCGGGCGACGGCGCCGGCGCGTTTGTCGTTGGGCACCATGCTGGAGGCGACCACGGCGGCGATGCCGAAGTAGGCGCCATGTGGCAGGCCGCTGATAAAGCGGAAGGCCACCAGCGAGCCGAAGGTCGGGGTGAAGGCCGTGGCGAAGTTGCCCAGGGCATACAGGCCCATCAACAACAACAGCATGTGTTTGCGCAGCAGCTTGGCGCCGAGGATGGCCAGCAGCGGTGCGCCGACCATCACTCCCAGCGCGTAGGCGCTGATGGCGTGGCCGACCTGGGGTTCGCTTAGCCCCAGGTTCTGGGCGATGTCAGGCATCAGGCCCATGATGCGAATTCGCCGGTGCCGATCGCGAAAGCGCCCACGGCCATGGCAGCTTCCATTTTGGCGGCGCTGCGCGCGGGCAGTACGTGCCCGGGTGTTTGGTGGATAGACATGGATCGCTCTGTTTGGATGGAAAGCACGAAGGACAGCCGCCGATGCTACGCAGGCTGCAGCGAAGGTGTCTAGAACAGCATTTGGTGCGAGAGTTCCAGGCCTGTGACCTCAGGTCGCGCCTGGCAGGCTTGACACCCACTGGTTAAAACCTGCGATTTAGAGCCGTCAATTGGCCAAACGGCGCATAAACGCTGTTTGCCGTGATATTCTGCGCGCCGTCTTGGTCTAGTCTTTCCTGGTGCGTACACCCGTATACGTCCCAGCGATTGGCTGTCGCCCAGGTAGCTGAAGCCAATAATGATAAGAAGTCAGCGCAGAAGGGACATAAAAGTGAGGTCGATACGTCGGCCTTGTGTGCCCACCCTGCGGCCCTCGTGTGAATGTGCAAACCCCGCGGTACGTTGCCTGGCGTAGCGTGATTGAGGGTTGCCCGTTCTCGGGGGTAGCGGGGCGGATGGCGTTTTATCATAGGTGCTACTGATGTTTAAGAAAGTAAACACTGCCCTGCTGGGGCTGGCTTTGTCGATGGGGATCACGTCCGTTCACGCGGAAGAGGCAAAGAAAGTCGATGTGCTGCTGATCGGCGGCGGCATCATGAGTGCGACCCTGGGTGTCTGGCTTAACGAGCTGGAACCGGAATGGTCGATGGAAATGGTCGAGCGCCTCGATGGCGTGGCCGAAGAAAGCTCCAACGGCTGGAACAACGCCGGTACCGGTCACTCGGCCCTGGCTGAGCTGAACTACACCCCGGAAGACAAGAACGGCAACGTTGAGATCCCGAAAGCGGTCGAGATCAACGAAGCGTTCCAGATCTCCCGTCAGTTCTGGTCCTGGCAGGTCCAGCAGGGCGTGCTGAAGAACCCGCGTTCGTTCATCAACACCACGCCGCACATGAGCTTTGTGTGGGGCGATGACAACATCAAGTTCCTCAAGAAGCGCTACGAAGCCCTGCAAGCGAGCCCGCTGTTCGCCGGCATGCAGTACTCCGAAGACCCGGCGCAGATCGCCAAGTGGGTTCCGCTGATGATGGAAGGGCGTGACCCGAACCAGAAAATCGCGGCCACCTGGAGCCCGCTGGGTACCGACATGAACTTCGGCGAGATCACCCGCCAGTTCGTTGCCCACCTGCAGACCACACCTAAGTTCGACCTGAAACTGTCGAGCGAAGTGCAGGACATCACCAAGAACGCCGACGGTTCGTGGCGTGTCAGCTACAAGAACCTGAAAGACGGCACCAAGACTGAAACCGACGCCAAGTTCGTGTTCATCGGCGCGGGCGGCGGTGCACTGCACCTGCTGCAAAAGTCGGGCATTCCTGAAGCCAAGGAATACGCCGGCTTCCCAGTGGGTGGTTCGTTCCTGGTGACCGATAACCCGACCGTTGCCGAGCAGCACCTGGCCAAGGCCTACGGTAAGGCTTCGGTTGGCGCGCCACCGATGTCGGTTCCGCACCTGGACACCCGCGTGCTGGATGGCAAGCGTGTGATTCTGTTTGGCCCATTCGCCACCTTCTCGACCAAGTTCCTGAAAGAAGGCTCGTACCTGGACCTGCTGACCAGCACCACCACCCACAACATCTGGCCGATGACCAAGGTTGGTATTCGCGAATACCCACTGGTCGAGTACCTCGCCGGCCAACTGATGCTGTCGGATGACGACCGCTTCAAGGCGCTGCAAGAGTACTTCCCGAACGCCAAGCAATCCGACTGGCGCCTGTGGCAAGCCGGTCAGCGCGTGCAGATCATCAAGCGTGACGAAGAGCAGGGCGGCGTCCTGAAACTCGGTACCGAAGTGGTCAGCTCCGCCGACAACACCATTGCAGGCCTGTTGGGTGCATCGCCAGGCGCGTCCACCGCGGCTCCGATCATGCTGACCGTGCTGCAGAAAGTGTTCAAGGACAAGGTTGCTACTCCGGCCTGGCAGGAAAAACTGCACCAGATCGTGCCAAGCTACGGCACCAAGCTGAACGACAGTCCTGAAGCCGTTGCCAAGGAATGGGCCTACACCGCCAATATCCTGCAACTGCCTACACCGCCGGTGATTCCGGCAAAGGCTGCTCCCAAGGCGACCGAGGCTGCCAAGCCTGCGGCTGAGCCGAGCAAGCCGGCGTCTGACCTGGCGCTGTAAATCGCTGGGGGGTTCTGAATCAGGACCCTACCGGTAACAAAAAGCCCGCTGAACCGATAACGGTCAGCGGGCTTTTTTGTGCGCGTTAAGCGCGCAAGCGCTTCATTCAAGCCAGCCTGGGAATTTGGTCTGCACGTCAGCGTTTCTTTAAGATCAGATTCAAATACTGAAGCCTTTTTTCAGTTGTTCATGCAGATGCAGCGCCAGGTGGTTTGCGCTGTCGGAAAGCAAGTAAATGTGATGTCGCGGCAACTCCGGCAATTGCACGCCCGGAATGGTTTTGGTCAGGCCCTCGGTGATTCGGCTTTCCTCAATCATGCCCACGGCCAAACCGCACATGATCGCCGTTTCCACGGCGGTCGAACTGGCGCTCTCAAGCAGGATTCGATAATAGACCGCGTGTTCTTTCAGCGCCCGAATGGCCGAGGCTCGATAGGGACAGCCGGTCAGTTGCACTGCGATAGGCAGTGGGGCTTGTTCCGGCGTTTTGAACTGCTCGGAGACTACCCAAACTGGAAGTATCGAGCCCAGGTGTTCGCCCTGTTCCAACGGGTGCGCGCTGACGATCAGCGCCAGATCTATCTGTTCCCGGCTAAACATGGTGAACAACTCGCCACTGGAGCGGGCTTCCAGTTCGAGTTCCAGCATTGGATTCTCGGCAATCAGTTGCGGCAGGAAATCACGCATGAACGCGGGGGCGTAGGAGTCGGGTAGTCCCAGGCGGATCTTTCCCTGCATGCGTTGCGGGCTCAGGGAGGCCAGTAAACGGTCATGGCTTTTGAGGAAGTCTGTGGTTTCGCTGAGCAATTTCTTGCCGTACATCGTCAGCTCAACCCCCTGATTACTGCGACTGAACAGGCGCTGGCCGACCAGATCTTCGAGTTTCTGGATCTGTGTAGTGACGGTCGACGCGCTGCGATGCACGTAATTGGCCGCCTCGTTGAAGCGCCGAAAGCGGGCCACCGCGTGAAAGGTGCGCAGCAGATCGATATTCAATTGTTTGCTCATGATTCCTCTTTTGGGAATTACTGGTGCAGATTATTCAAATATACAAAATCATGCGACCACCCTAGCCTTTGAGTCAAACAGGCGCGCTCAGGTACGCCGAAGTCGAACAATAAAAGGAGGCGTTGTTATGGATATCAATGCGCTGGTGGTTTCGTCATTGAAGAAAAACCACGCACTTGCATGCCCGATTTGGACCGTCGAAAACGCGGCCAAGTACGCCGCGTCATCTGCAGATTTACCTGATCACCAGCAGGTCAGTGAAGAAATGCTTGGCCTGATGACGTCGTTGAATCATGAGGGTCTCACCCGCGCAGACTTGTGTGCCACACCTTGCGGAAAAGGCGCATTGAGTACGCTTTTACGCGCCGTGGCGGATGATCTCGTCGATGTAGTGGGCGAGGGCAGTTTGCATTACGTTGAACTGGGCCCCGAGCCGATCAAGACCTCGGCGCTTATCAACCGCTTGCTTGAGCATGGGAAGCCGTTATTGCACTACACGGCGGTTGATATCAACGCCGCCTCTTACGAAGTGATGCGTGATGCCGTCGAGCCGCTGCTGGCCAGCCCCCAGGGTTTTCGTTACCTGGCCACTGATTTTCGCGATTTGTCCCGGCACCACATCGAGTGCGGACAGGATGTGACATTGATCACGATGCTGGGTTTTCAAGAGGGCAATGAGCTGCCCGACAGCATCGGTCAAATCATACGTCGGGTGGGTGGGACGCGAACCTACGTCCTCTCAGAAATGCAATTGTCGAGCCCCGAGGGTGATCAGCACATCCACCGCTTTTATCAACATGACTGCATGAGCCGATTCTCTGATCTTGTGGGGTTGAAGCTTGGCTTTGAGAAGACCGGGGATCATCAGGTCGTCATATCGGAAATCGAGCATGACGATGATCGCTACCGCGTTGCCGTCACCTTGCTGCCGGTGAACAGCGGGGGTGACGAGGGCTATTTGTTGACCAATGTTTGTTTGAAATACACCCGTGAACAGTTTATCCGCGTGCGCCAGAATTACGGTGGCTGCCGCGTCATTGGCGAGTACTGCAGTGGCGATGGAAGCGTGCTGTATCAGTTGGCGGAATACTGCGCGCACGACCGAGTCGCTAACTGAGGGCATCGTGATGAGACGACACACCGAACTGCCGGTATTTGCCCAAGGCACGGCACGCGTGAAGTCAGCCTTGCAGGCGTCATTCTCGCCTGCCTCCAAGTGTAAACACCCTGGCGCATTGCTGGACACCCTACGGCCCTGGAGCGATAGCTACCTGCAAAGTGAGCGGCCGGACCTGCCTGTCTATCGCAGCCTCGCCGATTTTGGCTATACCACCTCGCCGCAGCCAGTTGCCACACTTCAGCAGTTGGCGGCGGTGGCTCAGGTTTCCGGACTCTTCAGTGAGCAGGGGATAACGGAGCTGAAGCGTGCGTGTTATCAGCTGGAGGCGGGCTCCAGTGCCAGTAACTGGATTATTTCCAACCGCACCCGCGCGGCGACGCAATCATCGACGCTTATCCGGGAGATGATGAACAGTCGCGCATTTTTGCTGGCTGTGTCGCGAATTGCCGGTGTCCCGCTGGTGCCGCATCCGTTTGTGCGTGCGCGCTCCCAGGTCAACTACTTCTATCCGCCACAAACCCCGGATGCCAAGGCGCAGATCGGCATGTGGCATACCGATGGGACAAGCTTTGTACTGAATATCCTGCTGTCCGACCCCAGTGAGTACGACGGTGGCGAGTTCGTTTATTTCGATGGGCCGATCGAGGGGTTCAATGCCGAGTGTTTGGGCGACCGTGTCCGCACCAGTGCAGTCAAGGCCAGCGGGGATGCGGTCTACATCTATGGAAGCAAGGTTTTTCATGGCGTGCGACCGCTTACCCGTGGCCGTCGAATGTCACTGGTGCTGTCGTTTCATTGTCCCTACAGCAATGAGGATGTGAACAAGTTCTGGCATCTTGCTTCCGACGACGGCGTACTGGCGACCATCAGGCCCTGGTTCCAGCTCAAGCGGGACCTGGCGCGCCCGGCCTGCGATCAATACCGGCGGTTTGGTATTGAGCCCATCACCTTCGCTGAGGCGGCAACGATGCGAGGGGGCCGATGATGTTTCGTAGCGCGTCGACCGGTACATTTTTGAAATTACTGTTTCTTCAGGTGGTGTTCGTCCTCTCATGGAGCTCCGGTTTTATCGGCGCCAAGTTGGGGGCACAGAGTGCGGGAGCCTTCAACCTGTTGTTCTGGCGGTTCCTGCTTGTTTGTGTGTGTCTGGCGTTGTTCCTGAATGTCAGGTTGTTGAAGGTGTCCTGGGCGCAGGTTCGCCACTACGCTGTGATCGGGTTTCTATCGCAGTTCCTCTACCTGAGTTGCGTCTACGTAGCGATCCAGAACGGCCTGCCGCCTGGCATTGCTGCGATCATTGCGGCGTTACAGCCGCTGATGACCGCCGCGTTGTCGACGAGCAACGCGGGCGAGCGCAGCGGCGGCTGGCAGTGGCTGGGGTTGATGGTCGGTTTTGGTGGGGTATCGATTGTTATCTTCGGGCAGTACAACAGTGCCGGGCCAAGTGTTGGCCTGGTCATGTATCTGCTGCCACTGGTATCGGCATTGGGTCTCACGTTGGCAACCTTGTATGAGCGCCGCTCGGCACACACCCAGAGCGGCGGCCTGGTGTTGCCGTTGTTCATTCAGTCGCTGTTGACCCTGATCGGCTTCACCGCCGCCGTGGTGTACACCGATACGCTGAGCGTCCCCCACGAGCCCAACGTACTGGTCTCGATTGTCTGGCTGACGCTGTTTTCCACCTTTATCGCTTACTTGAGCCTGTGGATGTTGCTGCGAGTCATGACCGCGACGCATGTGGCGGCGCTGGTCTACCTGGAGCCGCCAGTGACTTTAGTGTGGGCAGCCCTGATGTTTGGCGATGTGATTCACGCCTCGACCTATGCCGGTATTGCCGTAGTGATCGCAGGCCTGGTGCTGGTACGGTTGAAACGACCGACCGTCGCATGTGCCTCTTGATGCCCTTGGGTTCAGCAATCTGACAGATACTGCCTGTTAAAAAAGTACCCATGCCACGCAGGAGCGCGGCTGAAACACGGGAGGATTTTTTTACTGGTGCAGGTGTTGGGCGTCAACGCCCGAGGGTTTTCTATGTTGCTACGTTATGTGGCATTGGCGGCGGTCGTCGTCGCGGCATCCGGGTGTGTGCAAGAGCGTGTGGTGCATGAGCGTCGACCGCCGCAGCGTGAGTATGTCGAAGTGGTTGCGCCACAACCGCCACCGGTGCAGGTGATCGAAGTCGAGCCTGCGGTACGCGAAGGTTACGTATGGTCACGTGGTTACTGGCGCTGGGAAGGTGGGCGCTACGTGGCGGTGCACGGCCATTGGGAGCCGGTGCGCGAAGGCTATCGCTATGTGCATCCGCACTGGGTCCAGCGCAATGACGGTTACCACTGGCAGGTCGGTGGCTGGGTTCGCTGAGCCCCGGCTTAAGAGGGCTTTTTCGTGCCCAGCAACCGCACCTCCCGCAACAGCGCGGCGCCGAGTTGATCGGTGCCCAGCTCCTTGTAACCCACTGCTTTAACCTCGCCGTTCTCTTCCGCCTGGATGATGATCACCGGTGTTTCCTTGCCGCTGGCTTCGTCGACGTGCATCGCGTACTGGGGAATATCCAGCTTGATTGGTGTACCCGCTGCCTTGCCCTTCACATTGATCAGAAACGCCGCGCAGCCAGTGTCGACATCCGTACTGGTAGCGGAGCGGCCGCTGACGAAGCACGTCTTCGGCAGCTCGGGCCAGGCGATATCTGCGAGGGCGAGGGACGGCAACAGGGCCAGGACAGCAAGAAGAAACGTGCGCACGTTAGTCTTTCTCTCGATCAGGGGGGAGAAGCGGTTTTTTACCAAAGCCTGCCCATTGCCGCAACGCTGCGGTTCAGGTCAGGCGCTTCATGCCGGCCGCCTTGGCAGCCTTGAGATCAAAGGTGGCGGTGTATTCGCACCCGGCTGTGTGGGCGCAGCGTTCTATCAGGCAGTCGGCAAAATCAGCGTTGTTTGCCGCGAATCGCCGAAGCGCCTGCCAGATGACTTCGGCGTGTTCGATGGTCAATTCGCGGGTGCGCAGCAACGTTTCCAGAACGGTGACCACATCACTCTTCGTGCACGGGTAACAGCTTTGTAACACCCAGACCAACTCCACCACGGACACCAGGCTGACAAAGCCTGGCGCAAGGGTGGTGAGGGATTCAATCAGGGCGGATGCCTTGGGCGACTGCACCGGATCATCCTGGGTGACGTAGCGCACCAGTACGTTGGTATCCAGCCCGATCATCCGCCATTCGCCCCCCGCGCAGCATGGCACGGTTCATATCGTCAATGGACACCGCTTCTGCAGGCTTGCGGATCAGCCCCTTGAGGTCCTGCACCGTTTTGCTCGCTGCAATGATCGAAAATTTGCCGTCCTCCATCTCGACAAACTCGACGCGGTCTCCTGTTTCGAGGCCGAGTGCGGTCCTGACTTGTACGGGGATGGTGATTTGCCCTTTCGAGGTGAGTGTGGCGGTGGCCATAGTGAGTATCTCCAACATGATGCTCCTTACCTTAGGGTAAGGAATGATGGAGGACAAGATCCGTTGGTCCATAGGTTGGCTCGCAGGTGTGAGTGAGTTGCAATAGTCAAACCCTAGTCCGGATTCCCCATACTCACACCCTTGGCCGGGGGCCAAAGCGATACAAACTATGACCTACCGCCAGCCCGTTGCCCTACTGCACCACGCGATAACAAGGCACATACGCCGCGCCGCCCGGCAACTTCATGCGGTGCTGGGCAACAAACGCCTGCAGCAGCTCATCCAGCGGCTTCATGATGGCCGGGTCGCCATGGATCTCGTACGGGCCGTGCTCTTCGATCAGGCGGATGCCCTTGTCCTTCACGTTGCCGGCTACGATCCCCGAGAAGGCCCGGCGCAGGTTGGCCGCCAGTTCGTGGGGTGGCAGCGTGTGGCTCAGTTGCAGGCCGGCCATGTTTTCGTGGGTGGGGTCGAAGGGGCGCTGGAAGCCTTCGTCGATTTTCAGCAGCCAGTTGAAATGGAACGCATCGTTGCGCTCACGGCGGAACTGTTTCACGGCCTTGAGGCCCACGGTCATCTGGCGGGCCACTTCGGCCGGGTCGTCGATGATGATCTGGTAGTGCGCCTGCGCCGCTTCGCCGAGGGTGGCACCGACGAAGGCGTGCAGCTGTTGCAGGTACGGCGCGGCCTGTTTTGGCCCGGTGAGAATGACCGGGAAGGGCACGTCGCGGTTGTCCGGGTGCATCAGGATGCCGAGCAGGTACAGGAACTCTTCAGCCGTGCCGGCACCGCCCGGGAAGATGATGATGCCGTGGCCGACCCGCACAAAGGCTTCCAGGCGTTTTTCGATGTCCGGCAGAATCACCAACTCGTTGACGATCGGGTTCGGCGCTTCGGCGGCGATGATGCCCGGCTCGGTCAGGCCCAGGTAGCGCCCGCCGGTGATGCGTTGCTTGGCGTGGGAAATGGTCGCGCCCTTCATCGGACCTTTCATCACGCCGGGGCCGCAACCGGTGCACACGTCGAGGCTGCGCAGGCCCAGTTCGTGGCCGACTTTCTTGGTGTATTTGTATTCTTCGGTATTGATCGAGTGCCCGCCCCAGCACACCACGATCTTCGGCTCCACGCCCGGACGCAACGTGCGGGCGTTGCGCAGCAGGTGGAACACGTAGTCGGTGATGCCCTGGGAGTTGCTCAGGTCGATGCGCTGGCTGTCCAGTTCGTTCTCGGTGTAGACGATGTCGCGCAGGGCGCTGAACAACATCTCACGGGTACTGGCGATCATTTCACCATCGACAAACGCGTCGGCAGGGGCGTTCAACAGTTCCAGGCGCACGCCCCGATCCTGCTGATGGATGCGCACTTCAAAGTCTTTGTAGGCGTCGAGGATGGTCTTGGCGTTGTCGATGTGCGCGCCGGTGTTGAGGATCGCCAGGGCGCACTGGCGGAACAGGGTGTAGATGCTGCCGCTGCCGGCTTCGCTCAGTTGCTGGACTTCACGTTGGGAGAGGGTTTCGAGGCTGCCCTTGGGGCTGACGGAGGCGTTGATGACTTGGCGTAGGGGCATTCTGATTCCTTGAAAGCACAGCCACCGCGGCCGTGGAGGCGCGATGGCTTGAGAATGGTGGGCGCCGTAAACGGTCGCACGAGCCGAATATTTACCTCAGGCGCAGGGCCTGGCGCAAATACCGTCCACCCCCATCATGCCGCAGAACTTACTGAATCAGCTTCCAGTTTTTGTAGAAAACCCGACGCAGGGTAAAGACCATCCCCGAAAACCCAGCGATCACGGCGTTGAGCACTGATGGCAACGGTGTCGGCCGCACGATATCGATAAACAGGCAATAACGTTTGGCATCATTTTTGTTGAAGGACGCGTGCATCAGCGTGTCATCGAAGATAAACAGCGGGTCGTCGTGCCAGTAATGCTTGTGCTTGCCCACCTGGATGTAGACACCCTCGTGATGGGGTGCCGGCGCCATGTTGTAGAGCACGCGGAACATCATGCGCAGCGGGCCGAAGTGAAAGGAGGTCGAGCGGTTTTCGTTGAAGACCGACACGCCGATGGTCTTCACAAACGGCAGTTTCTCCCGCAGTTTCGGGATGTCCAGGGTGGTCTCGATGGGCCGGCCGTACCATTGGAAAAACAACATGCCGCGCTTCTTCTCGGCCATGCGTTCGTCCAGGTAACCGATGATTTCATCCTTGTGCGCCATGGCGTCGTCGATCACCTGTTGCAGGTCCTGTCGCCAAGCGAGAGGCAGGTCGCGCATCGTGTAAACGTGGCGGTTACGCGAACTCAGCAGGTCGAACAGTGTATTGAACGGCGCCAACAGCCAGGTATTGCGACCACTGCCAATAAAGTATTTCTTGATGGTGCTCTTGTCATACAGGCCGTTACGCAGGAAGTCGTAAATACCGCACACCAGTACCAGGCAGAGGAACACCAGCGTGGTTTCGGGGAATACATCGATAATCAGCAGCACGCCGAGTACCCAGGCGACCGATACCGCTTTTTTACGCAAAGCAGGCTTGTTCATGCAACTCAGCTCCAGGAGGACGCCATTCGACAGTCGGATCCGTGGCCGCGAGTGGTGGGGGTTTTGAAACATATTGAAACAACTGCGTCATGATAAAACGTTATTCGCCGCAAGGGCGTATTAAATAGTGCGAAATTGTGAAGGCTTTACACCGTTTTCAAGCCTTGTCAGCCCTGTGTGGATTGGATTTTGTAAACGGAAGATTTACGTCTATCGTGACGCTTCGGTTTTTCGGGCGTCATAGACCGGTACGATTGAAGTTGAATGGCCACCATTGGCCTTCGGCACCTTGGAAGAGGCAGAAATTTTTATGATCATCAAACCGCGGGTTCGTGGCTTTATCTGTGTGACCGCTCACCCTGTTGGCTGTGAAGCGAACGTCAAAGAGCAGATCAACTACGTAACTGAAAACGGCGTCATCGAAGGCGGCCCCAAGAAGGTGCTGGTCCTCGGCGCTTCCACCGGCTACGGCCTGGCCGCGC
>NZ_JADDUM010000169.1 GCF_015163715.1 Pseudomonas cyclaminis | reverse complement strand
CGGCCATGAGATCTGCAGCCACGGCTACCGCTGGATCGACTACCAGTACATGGACGAGGCCCAGGAGCGCGAGCACATGCTCGAAGCCATCCGCATCCTCACCGAACTGACCGGCGAACGCCCACTGGGTTGGTACACCGGCCGCACCGGCCCCAATACGCGCCGACTGGTGATGGAAGAAGGCGGTTTCCTGTACGACTGCGACACCTACGACGACGACCTGCCCTACTGGGAACCGAACAACCCCACCGGCAAGCCGCACCTGGTGATCCCCTACACCCTGGACACCAACGACATGCGCTTCACCCAGGTGCAGGGTTTCAACAAGGGCGATGACTTCTTCGAATACTTGAAGGATGCGTTCGACGTGCTGTACGCCGAAGGCGCCGAGGCACCGAAGATGTTGTCCATCGGCCTGCATTGCCGCTTGATTGGCCGCCCGGCGCGCCTGGCCGCATTGAAGCGTTTTATCGAATACGCCAAGGGCCATGAACACGTGTGGTTCACCCGCCGCGTCGATATTGCCCGCCACTGGCATGAAACCCACCCGTACACGGGAGCGGCGAAATGACTGCGTTCCAGACCCTGAAGCCATCGACCCTGAGCCGCGATGAGTTTGTCGCCGCCTTCGCCGATATCTACGAACACTCGCCATGGGTGGCCGAAAAGGCCTTCGACCTGGGGCAGGACGCGTCGATCGACCAGATCGAAACCCTGCACCAGCGCATGAGCGACATCCTGTTGAGCGCCGATCATGCCAGCCAGCTGGCCTTAATCAACGCTCACCCGGACCTGGCCGGCAAAGCCGCCGTCCAGGGCCAACTGACCCAAGCCAGCACCGATGAGCAAGCTGGCGCGGGGATTCACCAATGCACGGCCGAAGAGTTCTCGCGCTTCACCGAGCTGAACGATGCCTACAAGGCCACGTTCAAGTTTCCCTTCATCATGGCGGTAAAAGGCAGCAACCGGCACCAGATCCTGGCCGCGTTCGAGACGCGCATCCACAACTCGGCAGACGCCGAATTCAAATGCGCCCTGGCCGAGATCAACAAGATCGCGTTGTTCCGTTTATTGACCCTCTAAACGACCATCCCCAGCCACTCTATCCAAGGCAGACAAGAAGAATGAAAGCTTACGCCGTACCTTTCGAGAAGTTCGTCAACCTGGCCGACGCCCGCCTGGGCACCAAGATCATCTCGGTCACCGATGACTGGTTCGCTGACGCCAACCGCCTGTTCCAGCCGACCCCGGCCGTGTGGAAGGAGGGCGTTT
>NZ_JADDUM010000168.1 GCF_015163715.1 Pseudomonas cyclaminis | reverse complement strand
GATCACTCAGGCATCCAGCTCGGCCCAACGCTCCATCAGCACTTCCAGTTCCTGGTTCAGCGCCTCCAGGGAGGCAATGACCTTGGCAGTTTCCGCCGCCGGACGCAGGTAGAAACCCGCATCAGCCATGTCCGCTTCCACCGCAGCAATCTGCTTTTCCTTGGCGTCGATATCACCCGGCAAGGCTTCCAGCTCGCGCTGCAGCTTGTAGCTGAGCTTCTTCTTGGCCGCCGGCGCAGCTTCGGGTGCAGGAGCCGCGGCGGCAACAGGTGTTACCACTGCCGAGGTCAAGTCGGCCTTGCCGGATTTGCTCTCGGTCACGCCCAACAGACGCGGTGAACCGCCCTGGCGCAGCCAGTCCTGGTAACCACCGACGTATTCGCGAACCTTGCCTTCACCTTCGAAGACCAGGGTGCTGGTGACCACGTTGTCGAGGAATGCCCGGTCGTGGCTGACCATCAGCACAGTGCCGTTGAAGGTCAACAGGACCTCTTCCAGCAGTTCGAGGGTTTCTACGTCGAGGTCGTTGGTCGGTTCGTCGAGTACCAGCAGGTTGGCCGGCTTGCTGAACAGCTTGGCCAGCAACAGGCGTGCGCGCTCACCACCGGACAACGCTTTGACCGGCGTACGTGCACGCTGCGGGCTGAACAGGAAGTCGCCCAAGTAGCTCAACACATGGCGGCTCTGGCCGTCGATATCGATAAAGTCGCGGCCTTCAGCCACGTTGTCGATCACGGTTTTTTCCAGGTCCAACTGATGGCGCAGCTGGTCGAAGTAGGCCACGTCGATGCGCGTGCCCTCTTCGACTTTACCACTGGTCGGTTGCAGGCCATTAAGCATCAGCTTGAGCAAGGTGGTCTTGCCGGTACCGTTGGCGCCCAGCAGGCCGATACGGTCGCCGCGAGCCAGGACCATGGAGAAGTCCTTGATCAGGAACGGGCCATCCGGGTGATGGAAGCTGACGTTCTCCAGCACCATCACCTGCTTGCCCGACTTGTCAGCGGTATCCAGCTGGATATTGGCCTTGCCGGTGCGCTCGCGACGTTCGCTGCGTTCAACGCGCAGGGCTTTCAACGCACGTACACGGCCTTCGTTACGGGTGCGGCGGGCCTTGATGCCCTGGCGGATCCAGACTTCTTCCTGGGCCAGTTTTTTATCGAACAGGGCGTTGGCGGTTTCTTCAGCCGACAGGGCCGCTTCCTTGTGCACCAGGAAGCTGGCGTAGTCGCCGTTCCAGTCGATCAGGCCACCACGGTCCAGTTCGAGGATGCGCGTGGCGAGGCTTTGCAGGAAGGCACGGTCGTGCGTGATGAACAGCACGGCGCCCTGGAAGTCCTTGATGGCTTCTTCAAGCCAGGCAATGGCGCCGATGTCCAGGTGGTTGGTGGGTTCGTCGAGCAGCAGCAAATCCGGCTCGGACACCAATGCCTGGGCCAGCAGCACGCGACGACGCCAGCCGCCGGACAATTCGGCGAGGGTCTTGTCGGCCGGCAGTTGCAGGCGGCTCAGGGTGCTGTCGACCAGTTGCTGCAAGCGCCAGCCGTCACGGGCTTCGAGGTCCTGTTGGACGTGCATCAGCTTGTCCAGGTCTTCCTCGGTGACGCAGTTCTGCGCCAGGTGATGGTATTGCGCAAGCAACTCACCCACGCCGTCCAGGCCTTCGGCAACCACGTCGAACACTGTCCGTCCGTCGGCCACCGGCAATTCTTGCGGCAATTCGCCAATCTTGAGGCCTGGGGCACGCCAGACAGAGCCGTCATCGGGCTTCTGGTCGCCTTTGACCAGCTTCATCATGCTGGACTTGCCGGTGCCGTTGCGGCCGATGATGCACACCCGCTCACCACGGGCGATCTGCCAGGACACCTTGTCCAACAACGGCATAGCGCCGAAAGCAAGGGACACATCGCTGAATTTGAGCAGGGTCATACGCTTCTCCAAAAACTGGGCGCGCATTCTACCTGACTTGAGGGTGGGATGCGGCCAGCATTTTCAAGGCCGACACGTTCTGTAGGACATTTCCGGTAAACCTGAACGAACCGGCCGGCAAAGCTTTCGCCGGTCGCTGGCAAAAGGCTAAGCTAGGGGCAATCAGCGTCGGCGGTGCCGGCGCTAGTCGTGATTTCTCTGCACGGACGTCTCATGCGCAGTCGCCTTTTCAACTTTTTATCTTGTCTGCTTCTTTCCGCCACCGCCGTTCAATCCGCCCAGGCCGTGGACCTCACTACCCAACGTCAATATTACGATGAAGCCAAGCGCGCACTGGCCAAGGGCGATACCGGCCCCTATATGCAATACAGCCAGGCCCTGGCCGACTACCCGCTGACGCCGTACCTGGCCTACGACGAGCTGACCGCGCGCCTGAAAACCGCGAGCAACCAGGAAATCGAGCAGTTCCTTGCCAAAAACGGCGACCTGCCCCAGGCCAACTGGATGAAGCTGCGCTGGTTGCGCTGGCTGTCCGAGCGTGGCGACTGGCAGACGTTTGAAAAGTACTACGACCCCAAACTCAATTTCGTCGAACTGGACTGCCTGCACGGCCAATACCAGCTCACCCACAACCTGAAGGCTGAAGGCTACAAGACCGCCGAGAAGCTGTGGATGACCGGCAAATCCCAACCCGCCGCCTGTGATGCCACCTTTGGCCAGTGGGCCGCCGACGGCCAACTCACCGAACAGAAAATCTGGGACCGCACCAAGCTCGCCGCCGAAGCACGCAACTACGCGCTCGCCAACAGCCTGGTGAAAACCCTGCCGACCCTCGGCGCCCAGGGCCGCTTGATGGTGGATGTGGCGCAAAAGCCCGACATGCTCAGCGATCCATCGCGCTTCCAACCGGCCACCGAGGCGATGTCTGACGCCGTGGGCCTGGGCCTGCGTCGCCTGGCCCGCCAGGACCCGGACAAGGCCATGGCCCTGCTCGACGGTTACGCCAGCAGCATGCACTTCTCCCGTGACGAAAAAGTGTCGATTGCCCGCGAAATCGGCCTGACCCTGGCCAAGCGCTTCGACCCACGCGCCCTTGAGGTGATGACCAAGTACGACCCTGAGCTGCGCGACAACACCGTCTCCGAGTGGCGCCTGCGCTTGCTGTTGCGCCTGGCACGCTGGGAAGATGCCTACCAGTTGACGCGCAAACTCCCACAAGACCTGGCGACCACCAACCGCTGGCGCTACTGGCAGGCCCGCAGCCTGGAACTGGCTGAGCCGAAGAACCCGCAAGCGCTGGTGCTGTACAAGCACCTGTCGCGGGAGCGGGACTTCTACGGATTCCTCGCGGCTGATCGCTCCAAAGCCCCGTACCAATTGAACAACAAGCCGCTGGTGATGAGCCAGGCGCTGGTCAATAAAGTCCGCAACACCCCCGGCGTACGCCGCGCCCTGGAGTTCTACGCCCGTGGCCAGATCGTGGATGGTCGCCGCGAGTGGTACCACGTCAGCCGCCACTTCAACCGCGATGAGATGGTCGCCCAGGCCAAGCTGGCCTACGACATGAAGTGGTACTTCCCGGCGATCCGCACCATCAGCCAGGCGCAGTACTGGGACGATCTGGACATCCGCTTCCCGATGGCCCACCGCGACACCCTGGTGCGTGAAGCCAAGGTTCGTGGCCTGCATTCGAGCTGGGTATTCGCCATCACCCGCCAGGAAAGCGCTTTTATGGACGATGCCCGCTCCGGCGTCGGCGCCAGTGGCCTGATGCAACTGATGCCCGGTACCGCCAAGGAAACTGCGCGCAAATTCAGCATCCCCCTGGCCTCCCCGGCCCAGGTGCTGGACCCGGACAAAAACATCCAGCTCGGCGCCGCCTACCTGAGCCAGGTGCACAGCCAATTCAACGGCAACCGCGTACTCGCCTCCGCCGCCTACAACGCCGGCCCCGGCCGCGTGCGCCAGTGGTTGCGCGGTGCCGATCACTTGAGTTTCGATGTTTGGGTGGAGAGCATCCCATTCGACGAAACCCGCCAATATGTGCAGAACGTGCTGTCTTATTCAGTGATCTACGGGCAAAAGCTCAACTCGCCACAGCCGCTGGTGGATTGGCATGAGCGGTATTTTGACGATCAGTAACAGTCGAAACGGAAAGGAAAAATGCCCGCATTGAAAAATGCGGGCATTTTTTATGAGCCTGCCGGACGCTCGCTTTGCGCGGCGTCAGCCAAGGCCATGGTCAAGGTCAAGGTCAATGCCTGCAGCATGAACTCAACGAAGGGCCTGGCCTCGGAATGGCGGTCTGCAACCCTTGGAGCAGGTCATTCCACATCCACACCATCACTGAACTGCAACGCCGCCAACCGCGCATATAGCGGATTACTCGCAATCAACTGCTGATGCGTACCCACCGCCACGAGCTTGCCCTGGTCCATCACGGCGATCCGATCAGCATTCTTCACAGTGGCCAGGCGATGGGCGATCACCAGCGTGGTGCGCCCTTGCATCAGTTGCGGCAAGGCTTGCTGGATCAGGTGTTCACTCTGCGCATCGAGGGCGCTGGTGGCCTCGTCCAGCAGCAGGATCGGCGCGTCCACCAATAAGGCGCGGGCAATCGCCAGGCGTTGCCGTTGCCCGCCGGAGAGGCCCATCCCACCATCGCCCAAATGGGTCTGATAGCCGTTGGGCATTTGCAGGATGAAATCATGGGCGTGGGCGATGCGCGCAGCGGCTTCGACCTGCTCGCGGGTCGCGCTCGGGTTGCCGTAGCGGATGTTTTCTTCGACGCTGCCGAAAAACAGCGCCGGGCTCTGGGACACCAAGGCGAAGTGACGGCGCAGATCCAGGGGGTCGAGTTCGGTCAGCGCGTGGCCTTCGAGCAGGATGCGGCCGTGCTGGGGGTCGTAGAAACGCAGCAGCAGGTCGAAAATCGTCGACTTGCCCGCGCCGGACGGCCCGACCAAGGCCAGGGTTTCGCCGGGGTTGATAGTCAGATTCAAGCCGTCGATGGCGTAGCTGTCCGGTCGTGATGGGTAGGAAAAGCGCAGGTCTTGCAGTTCCATGCGGCCACTGACCCGCTCCGGTAATTTCACCGCATCGGTAGCAGGCGCGTGGATTTCGTTAGTCGACTGCAACAGCTCACCAATGCGCTCGGCTGCACCGGCGGCGCGTTGCAGCTCGCCGAGCACTTCGCTCAGGGTGCCGACCGCGCTGCCGACGATCAGGCTGTAGAACACAAACGCGGCCAGTTCGCCGCCGGAAATACGCCCGCTGATCACGTCCATGCCGCCCACCCACAGCATCACGCCCACGGCGCCGAGCACCAGCATGATCACCAGGGTGATCAGCCAGGCCCGCTGGGCAATACGCTTACGCGCCGTGGCAAAGGCTTCTTCCACGGTCACGGCAAAGCGTTGTTCGTCCTGGACCTGGTGGTTGTAGGCCTGCACGGTCTTGATCTGGCCGAGGGTCTCGGACACATAACTGCCCACATCGGCAATCCGGTCCTGGCTCAAGCGCGACAGGCTACGCACGCGGCGACCGAAAATCAGGATCGGCGCCAGTACCAGCGGCAGCGCCACCACCACGATACTGGTGAGCTTGGGGTTGGTGACGAACAGCAGCACAATGCCGCCGATGACCATCAAGGCATTGCGCAGGAACAGCGACAGCGACGAGCCGATCACCGATTGCAGCAAGGTGGTGTCGGTGGTCAGCCGCGACTGGATTTCGGAGCTGCGGTTGTTCTCGTAGAAGCCGGGGTGCAGGTAGATGAGGTGGTTGAACACCTGCCGACGAATATCCGCCACCACCCGCTCGCCAATCCAGGACACCAGGTAAAACCGTGCAAAAGTGCCCACCGCCAAGCCCAGCACCAGGATCATGAACAGGCCGATGGACTGGTTGAGCAGGTGCGGCGACTGGGTCATGAAACCCTGGTCCACCAGCAGGCGGATGCCCTGCCCCATGGACAAGGTGATGCCGGCGGTGACGATCAGCGCCAACAGAGCGCCCAGCGCCTGCCAGCGATAGGGCGCGATAAAGCGGCTGGCCAGGCGAATGGCGCGGCGTTGACGGACTGAGAACATGGAGGGCATCACCAATGAGGGGTCTATACCTCAACATTGGGGGAACTTGGGTAAATAACAATGAGTCAGGTTAATTATGCCCACCGATGCTGCCCGCTAGAGGCTATCGGTCTAACTCCCGGCTGGAAATCGGCAGCGGTTTCTGGTGGACTGGATGTTCGAACCGGTGCTCGTGCAGGGAGTTGTAACAGCGCGGTCACGCGGGGGGTTCAAAGTAGGTACACAACCTGATGAGGAGACAGGCCATGACCTTGCAAAACAGCAGCGATGCCAAGATTGAAGTGATCCGCCAACCCCAGCAGTTGCCTTGCTCCGTCATCGACGCCCAAGGCCATGAGGTTCAGATCACCGAAGAGATGATCCAGCAAGCGTGCCGCGAACTGGAAGAAAAACTGGTCAAGCCTGCCCAGCAAGGCTGAAACGCCCAAGCTCTTTCAGACCCGGCCGCGATGGCCGGGTTTTTTATGGGTGCTTAAATAGCCACTGCGCCCAATGCGGACACAATCCTCGACAGCGCCGCCGACTCGCCGTTGATGCGCACGTTCAAGCCATCAATCTCACGACGTTCCGGGTAATGCTTGCGCAGCATGTCGAACGCCTTGCGCTGTTCTTCTACCGTTCCTACCAGGCTGCGGCGGAAATCCGCATCATCCCGACGCGGGTCGTACACGCTGCGGCATAAGGTCGCCAGCGCCCAGGCGGGGTCGGTCGCGGCATTCAAATGCACTTCGGACAACCACAACGCAGGCAACAGGTCGCTCAAGTGGATACTCGGTTCCTGGCCCAGGTACGCGCAAAAGGCCTGGTAGATCTGCGCCGTGCCGCGCTGACGGCCTTCGAGGCTGTAACCGGCGATATGGGGCGTGGCCAGCACGCACAAGTCGGCCAGGTCCACGTCCACTTCAGGCTCGCCTTCCCATACATCCAGCACCGCTTGCAGGTCTTCGCGGTCCAGCAACACCTCGCGCAGGGCGGCGTTGTCCACCACCGGGCCGCGGCTGGCGTTGATCAGCCAGGTGCCGGGCTTGAGTTGTTCCAGGCGCTGGCGGTCGAACAAATGCCAGGTAGAGCCATTGCCGGACTTGGTCAGCGGCGTGTGCAAGCTGATCACATCGCACTGCTCGACGATCTGCGCCAGGCTCACATAGTCGCCGTCTTCGGCGATCTGCCGTGGCGGGTCGCACACCAGCACATTCCAGCCCAGGCCCTTGAGCACCTTGACCAGGCGCCCGCCCACTTCACCGGCACCGACGATGCCGTAAGTACGCTTATTGAGGTCGGCGCCTTCGATCTCGGCGAGGGTCTGCAGGCTGCCCAACACGTAGTCCACTACCCCACGGGCATTGCAGCCGGGGGCGCTGGACCACTGGATACCGGCTTGCTTGAAGTAGTCCAAATCCAGGTGATCGGTGCCGATGGTGCAGGTGCCGACAAAGCGCACTTTGGAGCCCTCCAGCAACGCGCGATTGACGTTGCTCACCGAGCGCACCAGCAGCACATCCGCCTGCTCGACCGTGGCGCGGTCAAGGGAACGGCCGGGCACCCGGCGAATCTCGCCAAATCCTTGGAAGAAGGCATCGAGCAGCGGGATATTTTCGTCGGCAACAATCAGCATGGCAGGCTCCTTTGGCGGACCCGCAGTGTACAGGCTTGCGCGGATTCAATGACAAATGGGCTGTTGTGGTGAGCGGGCTTGCCCGCTCACCACAGGTGTTAAGGGGTGCCGACGAGATCACATTACAAATCAGCAACACAGGTTTTTTCCTGACCATTGCGTCAGGGCGTAGAATCCGCCGTCCTTGCGCTCCTCTTTATTGGACACCTGTACGTGAACACTGCCGCCACCGCCCTCACCCGCCCCGCCCGCATCAGCCGGGAAGTGCGCGACCTGCTGACGCTCGCCCTGCCGATCATGATCGGCCAACTGGCCACCACCGCCATGAGTTTTGTCGACGCGGTCATGGCCGGGCGGGTCAGCCCACAGGATCTGGCGGCGGTGGGCCTGGGCAACTCGATCTGGATCCCGGTGTACCTGCTGATGAGCGGCACGCTGCTGGCCACCACGCCGAAAGTCGCCCAGCGCTATGGGGCAGGCCAGTTCAAAGAGATCGGGCCGCTGGTGCGCCAGGCGTTGTGGCTGGCGGTGGTCGTGGGGATCATCGGCGCATTGCTGCTGCTGTGCGCGGAACCGATCCTGCATGCCATGAAGGTCGAGCCCGACCTGATCAAACCGTCCATGGGCTACCTGCACGGCATCGCCGCCGGGATGCCGGCGATTGCACTGTATTACGTGCTGCGCTGTTTCAGCGATGGCCTGGGCCGCACGCGGCCGAGCATGGTCATGGGCCTGGTCGGCCTGGCGCTGAATATTCCGCTGAACTACATCTTCATCTACGGCCACTTTGGCGTGCCGGCCATGGGCGGCGTGGGCTGTGGCTGGGCCACGGCCATTGCGATGTGGGTGATGATGCTCGGCCTGGCCGTCTGGACGCGCTGGGGCCCGGCCTATCAGAGCAGTGAATTGTTCAAGCGGTTTGACTGGCCGCAATGGGCAGTCATCAAGCGTGTGCTGGGGATTGGCCTGCCGATTGGCGTCGCGATCTTCGCCGAATCGAGCATTTTTGCGGTAATCGCCCTGTTGCTCGGCAGCCTGGGCGCGACGGTGGTGTCCGGGCATCAAATCGCACTGAACGTCAGCTCGCTGGTGTTCATGATCCCCTACTCCCTGAGCATGGCCGTCACCGTGCGTGTCGGCCAGGCCCTGGGCCGTGGCGAGGCACGGGAAGCGCGCTTTGCCGCCGGGGTCGGCATGGGCACCGCGCTGGCGTACGCGTGCCTGTCGTGCAGCCTGATGCTGTTGTTCCGTGAGCAGATCGCGACGATCTACACCCCGGACCCGGTGGTGATTCACTTGGCTTCGACGCTGATTGTGTTCTCGGCGCTGTTCCAGTTCTCGGACTCGATCCAGGTCACCGCTGCCGGCGCCTTGCGTGGCTACCAGGACACCCGCGTGACCATGGTGCTGACCTTGTTCGCCTACTGGGGCGTGGGGCTGCCGGTGGGTTATGCCTTGGGGCTGACCGACTGGCTCGGCGCCCCAAGCGGCCCCAGCGGTTTGTGGCAAGGGCTGATCGTGGGCCTGAGCTGTGCGGCAGGGATGTTGCTGGTACGCCTGGCGCGCAGTGCACGCCGGCGTATCCGGGCGGATAAGGCGCGGGGTTAGTCGGCCTTCTTGCGAATCCAGTACAGATAAGTGCCAGCCTGTTCCTGCTGATCCACCAGTTCGTGGTCCAGGAACACGCAGAACTTGGGAATATCGCGACGGGTCGACGGGTCCGTTGCGATCACCTTGAGCAAACCGCCTGCCGGCAGGTCGCGGATGTGCTGGTGCAGCATCATCACTGGTTCCGGGCAGTTGAGGCCGGTGGCGTCGAGAATGCCGTCGACAGGGCTTTCGTTGATATCGCTCATTGATGACTCCTCGTTAACGGGCCTTGGTTTTCTTCACATCCACCAACCGACGCAGGTGGCAGGTCACTTCCTCACGGTCGTGGTACAGCTGCTTGCAGCCGATTTCCACGCGAATGCCCCGCGCCTTGAAACCCTCTTCAATACGCTCCAGCAGACGCTTCACTTCGGCATAACGCTGCTTCATCGGCAACTTGAGGTTCACCACCGCCTCGCGACAATGCCCCTCGCCGATCCAGGTTTCCAGCAACGCGGCGTTGCGCGCCGGCTTCTCGACGATGTCGCACACCATCCAGTCCACCGGCTGCTTGGGCACGAAGGTGAAGCCGTCGGCCATCAAGTGCTGCACCAGGCCGGTGTCCATCAGGCTTTCGGCCATGGGGCCGTTGTCGATGGCGGTCACCAGCATGCCACGGTTGACCAGTTGCCAGGTCCAGCCGCCCGGCGCAGCGCCGAGGTCGACGCCAGTCATGTCGCCGTGCAGGCGCTCGTCCCATTGGTCACGGGGGATAAAGTGGTGCCAGGCCTCTTCCAGCTTCAACGTCGAACGGCTTGGCGCGTCACGCGGGAACTTCAGGCGCGGGATGCCCATCGGCCACATGGCCGAGTTGTTCGACTCGGCCAGGCCCATGAACACTTCGCGGCCGCTCTTGAAGGTCAGCAGCAGGCGCGGCTTGCTCGGGTCGTCCACCAGCTTGCCGGCGCCCAGCAGGGCTTTGCGCAGGTGCACTTCGAATTTCTTGCAGAAGTTCGACAGCTCCTTGCCATCGTTGGTGTCGACCATCTCCAGCCACAGGCTGCCGCACACCGGGAATTCGCGCAGGTGAGCGAGGATCACGCTGATGCGGTCGGTTTCCGGCAGGTCGATAAACACCCCGCGTGCCCACTGCCGTGGGAAGATCAGCTCGGCAAAGCGCTGGCCGTGCATCAGGCGCTGGGCGCCGTCTTCTTCGGTGCAGACAAATTCGGCGCAGGCGCTGCCGGTCTTGGCCTTGGCGTAGCCGGACACGTTCAGGCGCGCGGCGAGGTCCGCGATCTCGGAACAGACTTCGCCTTCAAAACCCGGGCGGCAGTGCATAAAAAGGGTGTTCATTGAATCTCCTGGCAACTGGCTTGCTCTATCGCAACGCCTGTCATGAAAACGCGCGCATGATAGCCGAGTTCGGAACCTTGGACTTGCCCATAGAGTCCAGTTATTAGCCTGCTAATGAAAACGGGGCTAGTTTGATAGCTCTGTTCGTCCCGTCAGGTCCGTAGCCGTGCGGACCATAAGGAGTCGCGTCATGTCATCGCTTGATAGCCTGAGAACCCTTAAAACCCTGCACATCGACGACAAAACCTACCACTACTTCAGCCTGCCCGAAGCCGCCAGGAGCCTGGGTGACCTGGACAAGCTGCCGATGTCGCTCAAGGTGCTGCTGGAAAACCTGCTGCGCTGGGAAGACAACAAGACCGTCACTGGCGCCGACCTCAAGGCCATCGCCGCCTGGCTCAAAGAGCGCCAGTCCGACCGTGAGATCCAGTACCGCCCCGCCCGCGTGCTGATGCAGGACTTTACCGGCGTACCCGCCGTGGTCGACCTGGCCGCCATGCGCGCCGCCGTGGCCAAGGCCGGTGGCGACCCGCAGCGCATCAACCCGCTGTCGCCGGTGGACTTGGTGATCGACCACTCGGTGATGGTCGACAAGTTCGGCAATGCCGATGCCTTCGAGCAGAACGTCGATATCGAAATGCAGCGCAACGGCGAACGCTACGCCTTCCTGCGCTGGGGCCAGAGCGCCTTTGACAACTTCAGCGTGGTGCCGCCGGGCACCGGCATCTGCCATCAGGTCAACCTGGAATATCTGGGCCGCACGGTGTGGACCAAGGACGAGGACGGCCGCACCTACGCCTTCCCCGACACCCTGGTCGGCACCGATTCCCACACCACCATGATCAACGGCCTTGGCGTACTTGGCTGGGGCGTGGGCGGCATCGAGGCGGAAGCGGCGATGCTCGGTCAGCCGGTGTCGATGCTGATCCCGGAAGTGATCGGCTTCAAGCTCACCGGCAAGCTCAAGGAAGGCATCACCGCCACCGACCTGGTGCTGACCGTGACCCAGATGCTGCGCAAAAAAGGCGTCGTCGGTAAGTTCGTTGAGTTCTACGGCGACGGCCTGGCCGATCTGCCTCTGGCTGACCGCGCCACCATCGCCAACATGGCCCCGGAATATGGCGCCACCTGCGGCTTTTTCCCGGTGGATGAGGTGACGCTGGACTACCTGCGCCTGTCCGGCCGCCCGACAGAAACCGTGAAATTGGTCGAGGCCTACACCAAGGCTCAGGGCCTGTGGCGTATTGCCGGTCAGGAACCGGTGTTCACTGACAGCCTCGCCCTGGACATGGGCAGCGTCGAAGCCAGCCTCGCCGGGCCGAAACGTCCGCAGGACCGCGTGGCGCTGCCGAATGTCGGCCAGGCCTTCAGTGACTTCCTCGACCTGCAATTCAAACCCACCAACAAGGAAGAAGGTCGCCTGGAAAGCGAAGGCGGCGGCGGTGTCGCCGTGGGCAATGCCGACCTGGTGGGCGAAGCGGACTACGAATACGAAGGCACGACCTATCGGCTGAAAAACGGCGCGGTGGTCATCGCAGCGATCACGTCGTGCACCAATACCTCCAACCCCAGTGTGATGATGGCCGCCGGGCTCGTGGCCAAGAAAGCCGTGGAAAAGGGCCTGACGCGCAAGCCGTGGGTCAAAAGCTCCCTCGCGCCCGGCTCCAAGGTGGTCACCGACTACTACAACGCGGCGGGCCTCACCCAATACCTGGACGCGCTCGGTTTTGATCTGGTGGGCTATGGCTGCACCACCTGCATTGGTAACTCCGGGCCATTGCCCGAGCCGATTGAAAAAGCCATCCAGAAAGCCGACCTCACCGTGGCCTCGGTGCTGTCCGGCAACCGTAACTTCGAAGGCCGCGTACACCCGCTGGTGAAAACCAACTGGCTGGCCTCGCCGCCACTGGTGGTCGCCTATGCGCTGGCCGGCACCGTGCGCATCGACATCAGCAGCGAGCCACTGGGGAACGATCAAGACGGCAAGCCGGTGTACCTCAAGGACATCTGGCCGAGCAGCCAGGAAATTGCCGACGCCGTCGCCCAGGTCAGCACCGGCATGTTCCACAAGGAATACGCCGAAGTGTTCGCCGGCGACGAGCAGTGGCAGGCCATTGAAGTGCCACAAGCTGCGACTTACGTGTGGCAGAAGGATTCCACCTATATCCAGCATCCGCCGTTTTTCGACGACATTGCCGGCCCGTTGCCGGTGATCGAGGACATCAAGGGCGCCAACGTGCTGGCCCTGCTGGGGGATTCGGTGACCACCGACCACATCTCCCCCGCCGGCAATATCAAGACCGACAGCCCCGCTGGCCGCTATTTGCGCGAGCAAGGCGTGGAACCGCGGGACTTCAACTCCTACGGCTCACGCCGGGGCAACCATGAAGTGATGATGCGCGGCACCTTTGCCAATATCCGAATCCGCAATGAAATGCTCGGTGGCGAAGAAGGCGGCAACACGCTGTACATCCCCACCGGCGAGAAAATGGCGATCTACGATGCGTCGATGAAATACCAGGCGTCGGGCACGCCGCTGGTGGTGGTTGCGGGCCAGGAATACGGCACCGGCTCCAGCCGCGACTGGGCGGCCAAGGGCACCAACCTGCTGGGGGTCAAGGCGGTAATCGCCGAGAGCTTCGAGCGGATCCACCGTTCCAACCTGGTGGGCATGGGCGTGCTGCCGTTGCAGTTCAAGCTCGATCAAAACCGCAAGACGCTCAAACTCAGTGGCAAGGAGAAGATCGACATCCTCGGGCTGAGCGAGGTGGAGATCGTGCCGCGCATGAACCTGACGCTGGTGATTGCCCGTGAAGATGGCAGCAGCGAGAAGGTCGAGGTACTGTGCCGGATCGATACGCTCAATGAGGTGGAGTACTTCAAGGCGGGCGGGATTCTGCACTACGTGTTGCGCCAACTGATCGCCAGCTGAAGATCACTGGAGATCAAATGTGGGAGGGGGCTTGCCCCCTCCCACATTTTTGACCGCGTTTAAACTTTCAGATCAGCCGAACAGCCACTTCCACAGCAGCACCAGCACGACCACCGCCAGCACCGGCCGCGCAATGCGGTAAGCCTTGGGATGCTTACGCTTCCACTGCTTGACCTGGCCGCTGAACTTGTCGCTGAAGGTCTTGCTCCAGGCATACGCCTGGTTGATCCCGCCAACGCGCTCGTCATCCAGGTTCTGTGGCGCGGTGCGCGGCCCAGTTGCTTGCTGACCCAACGGTTTACGCGGGTCATAAAACCGTTGCTCAACGGCCGCTCAATGTCGCAGAACAGAATTACGCGGGTCTGTTCGGTTTCGTTCTTCACCCAGTGCACGTAGGTTTCGTCGAACATCACGTCGTCGCCGTCGCGCCAGGCGTATTCCTGGCCGTCGACGAAGATGCGGCAGGCATCGGAGTTTGGCGTGGACAGCCCCAGGTGATAACGCAGGGAACCGGCAAACGGGTCGCGGTGCGGGTTGAGGTGACTGCCGCCCGGCAACAGCGCAAACATCGCGCCCTTGACGTTGGGAATGCTGCTCACCAGTGCCACGGTTTTCGGGCACAGCGCCTCGGCCGATGGCAGGGGTTTGTCGTACCACTTCAGGTAGAAACGCTTCCAGCCCTTCTTGAAGAACGAACCGAAACCGGCATCGTTGTTCTTTTCGGCGGCGCGGATGTAACCCTCGTCGAACAGGTGCATGGCCTCTTCGCGGATCACTTCCCAGTTGTCCTTGAGCACGTCCAGTTCCGGGAACTTGCTGCGGTCCAGGTAGGGTTTGGACGGCACCGCCGAAAACAGGTACATCAAGGCGTTATATGGGGCGAACAGCGCCGAATGGTTTACGAACTGGCGCAACATCGGTAAACGGGCCTTGCCGCGCAGGTGGACATACAGCGTGCTGCCGATAAACAGCAGCAGCACCGACAGTTTGGCGGCCAAAGAAAAGGTCATGCAGCAACTCCTGGAAATATGCGCCGGGCATCATAAACACTTGGGCCAGTATGCAGAAGGCCCAAGGTATCGGCGCTGACATACATCAAGCCTGGTTTTCCTGCTCGGTAAACAAATCGCTGAACAGCATGCTCGACAGGTAGCGCTCACCGGAGTCCGGCAGGATCACCACGATGGTCTTGCCCTGCATTTCCGGTTTCTCGGCCAGGCGCACGGCTACCGCCATGGCGGCGCCGCAGGAGATACCGCACAGAATCCCCTCTTCCTGCATCAGGCGCAGGGCCATGGCCTTGGATTCGTCGTCGGTCACCAGTTCCACGCGGTCGACCATGGACAAGTCGAGGTTTTTCGGTACAAAGCCGGCACCGATACCCTGGATTTTATGCGGGCTGGGCTTGATCTCATCGCCAGCCAGCGCCTGAGTGATCACCGGCGACACCATCGGCTCCACGGCCACCGACAGAATCGGCTTGCCCGCAGTGTTCTTGATGTAGCGCGACACACCGGTGATGGTGCCGCCGGTGCCCACGCCGGCTACCAGCACATCCACCGCGCCGTCGGTGTCGTTCCAGATTTCCGGACCGGTGGTTTTCTCGTGGATCTCCGGGTTCGCCGGGTTTTCGAATTGGCCCGGCATAAAGTAGGTGGCCGGGTCGCTGGCGACGATTTCGCCGGCCTTTTCGATAGCGCCCTTCATACCTTTGGCCGGCTCGGTCAGTACCAGCTCGGCACCGAGGGCCTTGAGCACCTTGCGGCGCTCGATGCTCATGGACGCCGGCATGGTCAGCAGCAGCTTGTAGCCACGGGCGGCGGCGACAAACGCCAGGCCGATGCCGGTGTTGCCCGACGTCGGCTCGACAATGGTCATGCCCGGCTTGAGTTTGCCGGTGCTTTCCGCGTCCCAGATCATGTTTGCGCCGATGCGACACTTGACCGAGTAACCCGGGTTACGCCCTTCGATCTTGGCCAGGATGGTCACGCCACGCGGGGCGATGCGGTTGATCTGCACCAGGGGCGTGTTACCGATGGAGTGCGCGTTGTCTGCAAAAATGCGGCTCATGACGGGTCCTTGTAGGCAATTTCAAGAAGGCAACAAGGGTATGCCTCGTAGTACAAAGCGTCCAGTCAGAGGAACGTTGCGCGGATCAGGACAGTCCATGTTTCATCTGCAAGGAGAACTGCCCGATGAAACGTCGCTACAGCTGGCCACTATGGACCGTCGCCGGAGTGCTGGTGATCCTGGTCGCCTTGAGCATCGCCCTGCCCTACCTGGTGCGCAACTACTTGAATGACAAGCTCGCCAACATGGGCGACTACCGAGGCCAGGTGACCGACGTGGACCTGGCGCTGTGGCGCGGCGCGTATCGGATCAACGGCCTTGAAATCATCAAGGTCGACGGCAAAGTGCCCGTACCGTTCGTCAACGCCCCGCTGATCGACCTGGCGGTGAGCTGGCATTCGCTGTGGTACGACCATGCAGTGGTCGCCAAGGTGCGGTTTATCAAGCCTGAGGTGAACTTCGTCGACGGCGGCGCCAACAAGCAGGCGTCCCAGACGGGTAAGGGCACCGACTGGCGCGAGCAGTTGAGCAAGCTGGCGCCTATCACCCTTGATGAAGTGCGCATCGAAGACGGCAAGATCGCCTTCCATAATTTCAGCTCCAAACCCGCGGTAAAAATCGATGCCACTGACGTCAACGCCAGCTTCTACAACCTGACCAACGTGGTCGACGTCAAAGGCAAGCGCGATGCCCGCTTCGACGGCAAGGCCCTGCTGCAAGGCCAGGCCCCGCTGGAAGCCAGCGCCACCTTTGACCCACTGAGCAATTTCGAAAACTTCGAATTCCGTTTCCGCGCCAAAGACCTGCAGCTCAAGCGCATGAATGACTTCGCCTCGGCCTACGGCAAGTTCGACTTCAAGGCCGGTACCGGCGACGTGGTGATCGAAGCCCAGGCCGAAAAAGGCCAACTGACCGGCTACATCAAGCCGTTGTTAAGGGATGTGGAGGTGTTTGACTGGCAGCAGGACGTGGAGAACAAGGACAAGAACATCTTCCGCTCCATCTGGGAGGCGGTGGTTGGCACCAGCGAGACCGTGCTGAAGAACCAGCAGAAAAACCAGTTCGCCACCCGCGTCGCGCTCAGTGGCAGCGTGCATCAACAGAATGTCAGCGCGTTCTCGGCGTTTTTGGGGATTTTGCGCAATGGTTTTATCCAGGCGTTCAATGCACGTTATGAGCAACCCAAGCCGTCGGCAGACTGATAGTCAATGTGACCGGCCATTCAGAGACTGAATAACCCGTCTGCGTTCACAGTCGCCGGGGCTGCGCGGTATAGTCGGGGCATTGATGAATGCGAGGAAACACCGATGAAGTTCGAAGGCACCCAGGCCTATGTGGCTACCGATGACCTGAAACTGGCCGTCAACGCCGCCATCACCCTGGAGCGGCCGTTGCTGGTCAAGGGCGAACCGGGCACCGGCAAGACCATGCTCGCCGAGCAACTGGCCGAATCCTTCGGTGCCAAGCTGATCACCTGGCACATCAAGTCCACCACCAAGGCCCACCAGGGCCTGTACGAGTACGATGCGGTCAGCCGCCTGCGCGACTCGCAGTTGGGCGTGGACAAGGTGCACGACGTGCGCAACTACCTGAAGAAGGGCAAGTTGTGGGAAGCGTTCGAATCCGAGGAGCGGGTGATCCTGCTGATCGATGAAATCGACAAGGCCGACATCGAGTTCCCCAACGACCTGCTGCAAGAACTCGACAAAATGGAGTTCTACGTCTACGAAATCGACGAGACCATCAAGGCCAGGAAGCGCCCGATCATCATCATTACCTCCAACAACGAAAAAGAACTGCCGGATGCGTTCCTGCGCCGCTGCTTCTTCCATTACATCGCCTTCCCCGACCGCACCACCCTGCAAAAGATCGTGGACGTGCACTACCCCGACATCAAGAAAGACCTGGTCAGCGAAGCGCTCGACGTGTTCTTTGATGTGCGCAAAGTGCCGGGCCTGAAGAAAAAACCGTCCACCTCCGAACTGGTCGACTGGCTCAAGCTGCTGATGGCCGACAATATCGGTGAAGCGGTGCTGCGCGAACGCGATCCGACCAAAGCCATCCCGCCGCTGGCCGGCGCCTTGGTCAAGAACGAGCAAGACGTGCAATTGCTGGAGCGTCTGGCGTTCATGAGCCGTCGCGGTAATCGCTGATGTTGCTCAACCTGTTCAACGAGATGCGCGCCGCCAAAGTGCCGGTGTCGGTGCGCGAGTTGCTCGACCTGATCAACGCGCTCAAGCAGCGCGTGACCTTCGCGGACATGGACGAGTTCTACTATCTGGCCCGGGCGATCCTGGTCAAGGACGAGCGGCATTTCGACAAATTCGACCGTGCCTTCGGCGCCTATTTCAATGGCCTGGAAAAGCTCGATGACCATCTGCAGGCGCTGATCCCCGAAGAGTGGCTGCGCAAGGAGTTCGAGCGTTCGCTGAGTGACGAAGAACGTGCGCAGATCCAATCCCTCGGCGGCCTCGACAAGCTGATCGAGGAATTCAAGAAACGCCTGGAAGAACAGAAAGAACGCCACGCCGGCGGCAATAAGTGGATCGGCACCGGCGGCACCAGCCCGTTCGGCTCCGGGGGCTACAACCCCGAAGGCATCCGCGTCGGCGACGCCGGCAAGCGCCAGGGCAAGGCGGTGAAAGTCTGGGACCAGCGCGAGTACAAAAACCTCGACGACCAGGTGGAACTGGGCACGCGCAACATCAAGATTGCCCTGCGCCGCCTGCGCAAATTCGCACGCCAGGGCGCCGCCGATGAATTGGACATCGACGGCACCATCGACCACACCGCCCGCGACGCCGGTTTGCTGAATATCCAGATGCGCCCGGAACGACGCAATACCATCAAGCTGTTGCTGCTGTTCGATATCGGCGGTTCGATGGACGCCCACGTGAAAATCTGCGAAGAGCTGTTCTCCGCCTGCAAGACCGAGTTCAAGCACCTGGAGTACTTCTACTTCCACAACTTCGTGTATGAATCGGTGTGGAAGAACAACCAGCGCCGCACCTCTGAGCGCACTTCCACCCAGGACCTGCTGCACAAGTATGGCGCCGACTACAAAGTGATCTTTATCGGCGATGCGTCGATGGCGCCGTATGAGATCACCCAGGCCGGCGGCAGCGTCGAGCATTGGAACGAAGAGCCGGGCTATGTGTGGATGCAGCGTTTCATGGCCAAGTACAAGAAGCTGATCTGGATTAACCCGTACCCGAAGGACACTTGGGACTTTACGGCGTCGACGGGGATTGTGCGGGAGTTGGTGGAGGATCAGATGTATCCGCTGACCCTGCGCGGGCTGGAAGAAGGCATGCGCTTCCTGTCGAAATAAACGCCGATCCCCATAATGCATTAGACCGGGTTGGGCGTTAAAGGCCTTTCAGGTCCCGCTCTTCAATCGGCCGGCTCTGGCGCAGGCGCTTGCCGCCCAACACCACCCAGTCGATCAGGCGGAACAGGCATTCCAGCCCAAACGACAGCAGCATCGCCCCGCCCAATCCCCAGCCCATGGCTTCAGGGGTCAGCAGGATCTGGTAGCTGTAGCCGTTCCAGGTTTCCTGGCGGATATCCGGGTCGGCGGCCACCGCCACTTGCAGGGCGCGGATGTACCACGGGCCTTGCATGGCCTGGAATTGCTTGTCCAGCGCCACCTGGCGATCAAGCATCGCGCCCAGGCTATTCGCGTCGCTCTGGAACACGGGGTCGTCACTGGCGCGGTAATGCGCCACCAACGCTTTCAAATCACCGTTGAAGAACTGCCGCGCAGTGGTTTCAAACCCGCTCAGCCCCGTCTGGGCTTCGATCAGGTGGGCTTCGACGCGCTTGGCATAGTCGTTGATAAAACCCGGCACTTGCACGCCGACCAACAGGCCAATGGCAAACAGCACCAACCGCAGATAGCTGAGCAACATGGTCGATATCCTTACTCAGTAATGCCCTGGCTGACGCATTCACCGCGTCGCCACAGGCTCCATTGGCCCGGTTCGTAACGGGTCCAGTTTTCGTTGTCGGTCAACGGTTCGGTGGCGATCACCGTCACTACATCATTGGGTGTGGTTTCGGCCTGGAAATCGACGATCACGTCGACATCCTTCAACCGCGCCGGGCCAAACGGGGCACGCCGGGTGATCTGCGCCAACTTGGTCGAGCAGTAGCAGAACAGCCAGTCGCCATCGCTGAGCAGGCAGTTGAACACGCCTTTGCTGCGGTATTCGGCACAGGCGGCGATCAGGTCGGGCAGCATCTGCTCGATGTCCACCGGCTCGGGAAAGGCTTCGCGCACGCGGTTGAGCAAATCGCAGAAGGCTGCCTCGCTGTCGGTATCGCCGACCGGGCGGTAGAAAGTGGCGCGGGGGGTGAAGTCCGCCAATTGGCCGTTATGGGCGAAACACCAGTTGCGACCCCACAGTTCACGCACGAACGGGTGGGTGTTGGCCAGGCTGACTTTGCCCACGTTGGCCTGGCGGATATGGCCGATCACCACTTCACTCTTGATGGGATACCGCTGCACCAGCAGCGCGACTTCCGATTCACTGCTCGCGGCCGGGTCCTGGAACAGGCGCAGGCCACGGCCTTCGTAGAATGCGATACCCCAACCGTCGCGGTGGGGGCCGGTACGCCCACCGCGCTGCATCAGCCCGGTAAAGCTGAACACGATATCCGTGGGGACGTTGGCACTCATGCCCAATAATTCACACATGCCAGGGCTCTCGCTGCAACGTTAAAGGCGCGGTTCGACCCGCATGCCACTGACAGGCGCCGGACGGCGGAATGGTTCGTCGTCTTCTTCCACCGGCTCAGCAGCCAGGGCCGCATCGGTGGCGGCCTTGCGCTCACGACGTGCATTGGCGGCGCGCTCGATGGGCCAGCGGATCAACACAATCACCAGGTAAACGCCAAAGGCGATCATGGTGTACATGAACAAGTCGGAAATGGCCCGCCAGGCGTTGTTGCCGACCTTGAGCACCAGGTCCAGGGCGATAATGGCGACAGCCGGCGCGAACTGAGTCTTGACCGGGTCGACGATGGTCGGGCTGAACAGCAACACCGCCATCAGCAATTGCAGCGGCTCGCGCAGCCAGCGCCAGATCCAGCGCGTCATGCGCCACCACACCAACAGGCAGCCCAAAGTGGCGAAGGCGTAAAGGCCCCAAGCGGTCAGATAGTCGTTCTCGGTCATGGTGTCCATGGCAAGGCTGGCAAAGAGGCGGCTATGATAACGGCTTTTGCGTGTCGCGGCTGCAAAGCCTGCCACCGTCCGCCAGATAGAGAATAATCCATGCCTGTATCGACCACCCCGATTGCCCGCAAGGCCCCAGGCCAGGATCCCTACGCCTGGCTGCAAGAACGCGACAGCACTGAAGTGCTCGATTACCTCAAGGCCGAAAACGCCTGGCAGGAAGCCCAGCTCGCCGATCAGGCAGGCTTGCGCGAAAGCCTGTTTGAAGAGATCAAGGGCCGCATCCTCGAAACAGACCTGTCCCTGCCCTCCCCGTGGGGCCCGTACCTGTATTACACCCGCACCACCGCCGGTGACGAGTACGCCCGTCACTACCGCTGCCGCCGTCCGGCCGATGACGGCAACCAGGTCGACGACAGCAGCGAAGAGCTGTTGCTGGACCCGAACGAACTGGCCAATGGCGGCTTTTTCTCCCTCGGCGCGTTCAGCATCAGCCCCGACCACCAGCGCCTGGCCTACAGCCTGGACACCAGTGGCGATGAGATCTACACCCTGTTCGTGAAGGAATTGGCGACGGGCAAGGTCAGCGAACTGGAGTTCCAGGACTGCGACGGCAGCATGACCTGGGCCAACGACAGCCTGACCCTGTTCTTCGGCGAACTGGACGACACCCACCGCCCGCACAAATTGTATCGCTATCGCCTGGACGGCACGGCAGCGCAGGAAGTGTTCCACGAGCCCGACGGGCGTTTCTTCCTGCATTGCTACCGTTCCAGCTCCGAGCGCCAGTTGCTGCTGGCCCTGGGCAGCAAGACCACCAGCGAAATCTGGGCCCTGGACGCCAACCAGCCGCAGTTGGATTTCACGTGCCTGGCGCCACGGGTCGAAGACCACGAATACGATGTCGACCACGGCAAGCTCGATGGCGAGTGGACCTGGTTTATCCGCAGCAACCGTGATGGCATCAACTATGCGCTGTTCGTCGTCGCAGACACCGGCACCGTGCCGACCGAGGATCAGTGGCAGAACCTGATCCCCCACAGCGATGAAGTCATGCTCGATGGCGTGAGCCTGAATGCCAGCGCCATGACCTTGAGCCTGCGCATCGGCGGCCTGCCGGTGATCGAAGTGCATCCCCAGGATTTACCGACCTATCGCGTGGAATTGCCCGACGCCGCCTATAGCCTCTACGTACAGAACAGCCTGGAATTCCCCAGCGACAAGATCCGCCTGCGCTACGAAGCCCTCAACCGTCCGGCCCAGGTGCGTCAGCTGGAGTTGGCCAATGGCGCGCAACAGGTGCTCAAGGAAACCCCGGTGCTCGGCGTGTTCAATGCCGACGATTACGTGAGCCAGCGCTTGTGGGCCACCTCCGCCGATGGCACTCAGGTGCCGATCAGCCTGGTGGTCAAGCGCGACCAGCTCGGCAAAGCCACGCCGCTTTACCTGTATGGCTACGGCGCCTACGGTCAAAGCCTCGACCCGTGGTTCTCCCATGCGCGCCTCAGTCTGCTCGACCGTGGCGTCGCGTTTGCGATTGCCCACGTGCGTGGCGGCGGCGAGCTGGGTGAAGCCTGGTACCGCAACGGCAAACAGGAACACAAGCAGAACACTTTCAGCGACTTTATCGCCTGCGCCGAGCACCTGATCGCCCAAGGCTTGACCACCTCCAAGCAACTGGCCATCAGCGGCGGCAGTGCCGGCGGCCTGTTGATCGGCGCGGTGCTCAACCAGCGTCCGGCGTTGTTCCAGGCGGCGATTGCCGAAGTGCCGTTCGTCGACGTGCTCAACACCATGCTCGACCCGGAGCTGCCATTGACCATCACCGAGTACGACGAGTGGGGCAACCCCGAAGAGCCCGAGGTGTATGCGCGCATCAAGGCCTACGCGCCGTACGAAAATGTCCAGGCCCAGGCCTACCCGCATCTGCTGGTGATCGCCGGCTACAACGACAGCCGCGTGCAGTACTGGGAAGCGGCCAAGTGGGTGGCCAGGCTGCGTGACACAAAAACCGACGACAACCTGCTGTTGCTCAAGACCGAACTGGGCGCCGGCCATGGTGGGATGAGCGGTCGTTACCAGGGATTACGTGACGTAGCGCTCGAATATGCATTTGTGTTCAAGGCGCTGGGGTTAATTTAGGAACTTAGTGCGGCGGTTCTGTCTGAACACAGGACCGCTTACCGATTGATGGACCAGTCATGCCACAACCGACCTTACTGAACGATGAAATCCGCGACATGCTCATGGACTGCGGGCTGTTCGACCCTCTGTTGCCGGAGGATTTTCACGTCGCCGCCGGCTACTTCAATATCAGCAGCATTGCCCAGGACGAAGCGATCTTCCTCGAAGGCGATGCCGGCACCTTTATGTGCATCATCCACAGCGGCCAGGTGGCGGTGCAGAAAACCAATCACGACGGCCAGCGCCTGACCATCGCCACCCTGCGCAGTGGTCGAGCCTTTGGTGAGATGGCGGTACTCGACGGCGAGCGGCGCTCCGCCAGTTGCGTGGCGGCCAGCGACTGCGTGCTGTTGAACCTGGGCAAGGACTCCCTGGAAAAAATGCTCAACGAAACGCCACGGGTGGCCGCCAAGATCATCCGGGCGATTGCGATTGCCTTGTCCAAACGCCTGCGCATGGCGGATGGGCAGTTACTGTCCCAACCGTTTTAACCGCCGGGGGTTTTCGGTTTGCTGTCGTTCTGCTGCAGGCCGGGCACCGTCTGGTCCTTCGGTGGCGTCGGCAGCACGATGGGCGCCAAGGGCGGCGAACCGTTGGTCTTGGGCAGCGCTGGCGGGCTGACCTGGGGATACAGCGTCGGCGTCGGCGTGCCCGGCGCACCTGGGGTTGGCGCGGGCGCGACCGGTACGGTTTGCAACTCCTGAGCCTGCGCCGCACCCAATGCGAGCGCGCTCAACACAATGACCGTTAGAATGCTGCACTTCATCGATGGCTCCATGGCCTGACCGGAATGTCGTAAGGCTACTCCCAACCGCGCAAGAATGCCCTTCCCAATGAGATTTCCATGAAACGTTTCGTTCTGCTGGACACCACCCCGATCCCCGACAACGGCGGTGCCTTGTGCCTGTTCGAATATGGCGAGGATTTTGTCATCAAGATCCAGGGCGGTGACGGCGGCCAGTTGATGAACACGCGCATGCACGGCTCCGAAGATGCCCTGGCAGAGATCCCCTGCCGCAAGGTTGCCGGTCGTCCGGGTTCTCGGGTGCTGATCGGTGGTCTGGGCATGGGCTTTACCCTGGCCTCGGCGCTCAAGCATCTGGGCAAAACCGCCGAAGTGGTGGTGGCCGAACTGGTGCCGGGCGTCGTGGAATGGAACCGTGGGCCGCTGGGGGAAAAGTCCGGCCGTCCGCTGCTGGACCCGCGCACCGTGATCCGCATGGAAGACGTCGCCAAGGTGCTGCAAGCCGAGCCCCAGGGCTTTGACGCGATCATGCTCGACGTCGACAACGGCCCCGAAGGCCTGACGCAAAAAGCCAACAGTTGGCTCTACTCCGCCGGTGGTCTCGCAGCCTGCGCCAAGGCCCTGCGGCCCAAGGGCGTGCTGGCGGTGTGGTCGGCAAGCGCAGACAAGCTGTTCAGCGACAAACTGCGCAAGGCCGGTTTCAAGGCCGAGGAAGTGCAGGTGTTTGCCCATGGCAACAAGGGCACGCGTCACACCATCTGGATTGCGGAAAAGCTCAAGGGCTGAGCACGCGTCCCCAGACACAACAGATCCAATGTGGGAGGGAGCGTGCCCCCTCCCACATTTTTGATCCCTGTCAGTCGTGGGACTTGCGGTAGTCGATGACGTAAGGCACTTTTTTGTCGAAGGTCTTTTCCAGCTCATCGCGGTCCAACTGGGTCATACCGCCCAGTTGCCGAGCGGTGAAACCGCTGTCGCCCACCCGCGAGCCCGGCGCCAGGCTGACCATGCGCTTGGCGACGGCTTCGATGGCGTCCTTGTAGCCGCCTTTCTTGTTCAGGTTGAAGGCACTCAGGTCGACCTTGGTGCGCAGCCAGTTACCCCAATAAAACTCGAGGAATTCCGGTGCGACCTCCCCCGCGTCCGGCTTGCCGTACGCAGCCTTGCGGGTGAAATACACCAGGCTGCGAAAGGTATCGTCCTGCAGATTCTTGAACCCCAGGTGGGCCGGCAGTTGCTCAGGCGGCAGCGTCTGGCCCTGATTGTCCTTGAGCCAGACCTTGCGGGCCGCTTCCATACGCAGCCAGAAGGTCGCAAGGTCTGGGCTGGTGCTGAAATCGTCGGTCACCCTCACCCACATTTTCAACTGAGGGCCCGCGCCCGGCGTTTCCCACAGAGTGGTGAAGCTATGATGACCATCGGTCAGGTACAACTGGCCGCCGGGGCCGACCACCACGGTTTTCATATCGGCGGGGTGGGTGCCTACCGGGTCTTTGCAGGTGAAGCTGGCGGGCTGGAGCAGCTTGGCGTTCTTGGGCACCTTGTCGGCCTCGCCCTGACCGTTGGTCTCGCAGTATTCATCGAAGGCTTTGGCAGGTTTGTCGGCAAACAACCCGAGGCTGTAATAGATCTGGTCGAAGCCCACTACGGCCTGGGTCGGGTGCAACTGTTCGAGGGCGACCTCGATCACCTGGCCCGGCTGAGGTGTGGAGAACGCCTGGGCCTGAGCCGCCAGCCCGCAGAAAAGCAGGGCTAATGTCCATCTTGGTAAATGCATAGGGTTTCAGATCCTTATGAAATTGAGTGAAGCGATACTACAAACGCCCGCCGACGGCTAGAATCAACGCTATCCGTGACCCACCAAATAGCCAGGAGCCATGATGAGCTCGACCAACCCGCCCTCCCACACCGCCAAGCTGGACCGCATCCTTGCCGATGCCCAGCGCGACCGGGAAATGGGCTACCGCGACAAAGCCCTCAAAATGTACCCCCACGTGTGCGGCCGCTGCGCCCGTGAATTCGCCGGCAAGCGCCTGAGCGAACTCACCGTACACCACCGTAACCACAATCATGATGACAACCCCCAGGACGGCTCCAACTGGGAGCTGCTGTGCCTGTATTGCCACGACAACGAACACTCGCGCTACACCGACCAGCAGTACTTCGGCGAAGGCTCCACCAGCAGCCCGACGATTGCCAAGGCGACGCACAACCCGTTTGCGGCGTTGGCGGGGTTGATGAAGAAAGACAGCTGAAAGCTGCAAGTTGGGAGCTGCAAGAAAAAGCCGCCCTGCTTTTAACTTGCAGCTTGTGGCTTGCCGCTATAATGCTGCCTTTTTAAAGGCACTCCCGTGGGCAATAAACGCTACAGCTGCATCGGCCTGTATAACCCCAAATCCCCCGAAAACGTCGGTTCGGTCATGCGTGCCGCCGGCTGCTACGGCGTGGCCTCGGTGTTCTACACCGGCGTGCGTTACGAGCGCGCCCGGGATTTCATCACCGACACCAAGAAGGTCCATCACGACATTCCGCTGATCGGCATCGATGACCTGAAAAAAATCCTGCCCCTGGGCTGTATTCCCGTCGCCGTGGAACTGGTGGAAGGCGCCCGCCCGCTGCCCGAGTACACCCACCCCGACCGGGCGCTGTATATCTTCGGCCCGGAAGACGGCTCGCTGGATAAAGATATTCGTGACTGGTGCGAAGACGTGGTCTACATCCCGACCACCGGCTGCATGAACCTGGCCGCGACGGTCAACGTGGTGCTTTATGACCGCCTGGCCAAGGGCAACAACACCCGTTCGGGCCCCAAGTACTGATTTTTTGGGAACATCCGACGCCCGCCAGCAGTCAGCTACTTACACTTGCCCTTGTTGGAGACAGATCATGAGCGACAGCAAAAACGTGCGACCTATCATCGAACACACGCCGTTCCAAACTCAGCCCACACAAAACGTGCACGGCTGGGAACGTATCGGCTCGGTAGCCGGTGGCGTGATGATGGTGGGCAAAGGCCTGCGCCGTGGCGGGATTTTCGGTTTGATCCAGGTGGCGATTGGCGGTGTGGCACTGGCCCGTGGTTTTACCGGGCACAGCTCGCTCAAGGACAAGCTGGAACAGGGTCGTCAGGAGATGAACAGCGTGCGCACGAAGATCGAACGTGCCGGGGCGGAGCTGAAGAACCTGAAGACCAAAGCTGAAGTGGCGGCTGAGAAGGCCGTTAAAACCACTGGTTAGATTCAAATGTGGGAGGCCCCACTACCTCTTCGACGTAGCCGCTGTCGCGCAGCAAACTGGGCGCACCTACGAAATCTGCGGCTCAATAAGTCGGCTTCACACGGTTTGAGTGT
>NZ_JADDUM010000167.1 GCF_015163715.1 Pseudomonas cyclaminis | reverse complement strand
CCACCAGATCCCACCACGGGCTGATCGCATGCCCCCACAGGGCCTGGGCCTCGGCACTGTCGGTACGCCCGGCGCTGCGCTCGCCTTCACTGCGCAGCCACAGGCGGTCGACGTCACCGCCGATCCAGCCCTTGGCGTCCCAATTCAACGCACCACTGCCTTCACCGCCTTGCCATTCCAACTGGTTGAGCAGCAGCATCGAATGCACGGCGCTGTCATGCACCCGATGCCCGCCCGGCTCATGGTACACCGCCGCTCGGTCCGCATCGGTCAGCACCGGGATCGGTGTGCGGCTTTCAGTCAACGCGGGCACCGCCGGGCTCATCCCTTGGAACTCTTCCTCGGCAGTCGCCAGCGGACTGAACACCAGCGCCATGCAAACCGCTAAAACACGCTGACTCATACTCGCCTCCTCATTCATGCACGCGCACTTCACGGAACATGCCCATTTCCATGTGGTACAGCAGGTGGCAGTGATAGGCCCACCGGCCCAAGGCGTCGGCGGTCACGCGGTAGCTGCGGCGTGAGCCCGGCGGCATGTCGATGGTGTGCTTGCGCACCTGGAACTGGCCGTTCTCGTCCTCCAGGTCGCTCCACAGTCCGTGCAGGTGGATGGGATGGCTCATCATGGTGTCGTTGACCAGCACCAGCCGCACGCGCTCGCCATAGGTGAGCTGCAAGGGCTCGGCATCGGAAAACTTCACCCCATTGAATGACCAGGCGAATTTTTCCATGTGCCCGGTAAGGTGCAGCTCGATGGTCCGCGCAGGATCGCGGCCGTCAGGGTCCTCGAACGTACTGCGCAGATCGGCGTAAGTCAGCACCCGCCGGCCGTTGTTGCGCAGGCCAATGCCAGGGTCGTCGAGCTTGGGCACCGGGTTCATGGCTTGCATGTCCACCAGCGGGTTGTTCGCTTCGCTGGCCGGGTGGGCCTGCATCGGCATTGCGCCCATGGCGCTGTGGTCCATGCCTTCCATGCCGGGCATATCCGCCATGGCGCCGTGGTCCATCCCGCCCATGGCCATGTCTTGCATGCTCAGCCAGACACGCGGGTCAAGCGCCGGCACCGGGGCCATGGCGCCTGCCTGACGGGCCAGGGTGCCTCGGGCAAAGCCGGTGCGGTCCATCGACTGGGCAAACAGTGTGTATGCCTCAGCGGTGGGTTCCACCAGCACGTCAAAGGTTTCGGCGACAGCAATGCGCAATTCGTCGACGTCGACCGGCTGCACCGGCTGGCCGTCGGCGGCGATGACGGTCATTTTCAGGCCCGGAATGCGCACATCGAAATATGTCATCGCCGAGCCGTTGATGAAGCGCAGACGGACCGTCTCCCCGGCCTGAAACAGCCCGGTCCAGTTCAGGCCCGGCGGCTGGCCGTTGAGCAGGTAGGTGTAGGTTTCACCGCTGACGTCGGCAAGATCGGTGGGGTTCATCTTCATCTGCGCCCACATCCGGCGTCGGCGACGGTGGCCGACCAGCCCTGCTTGCCCACGTCGCGCACAAAATCACTCACGGTGGGTTTGTGCAGGTTGTAGTAGTCGGACTGCTTCTTGAGCGTCTTCATCAGGGCGACGGGGTCTTCGTCGGTCCAATCCGACAGCATCACCACGTAGTCGCGCTGGTAGGTGTAAGGCTCGGGTTCCCTGGGGTCGATCACCAAGGGGCCGTACACGCCCTGTTGTTCCTGGAGTCCGGAATGGCTGTGGTACCAGTACGTGCCGTGCTGCTTGACCTTGAACTGATAGACAAACACGCCGCCCGGCTCGATGCCCTTGAAGCTCAGGCCCGGCACGCCGTCCATGGTCGACGGCAGGAGAATGCCGTGCCAGTGGATCGAGGTCGGCTCGGCCAGGCGGTTTTTCACGCGCAGGGTCACCGTGTCGCCCTCGCGCCAACGCAACAGCGGACCCGGCAGGCTGCCGTTGATGGTCAACGCGGTGCGTGCCTGCCCGGTGAGGTTGACCGGCGTCTGGTCGATAGACAGATCGAAGTCCGTGCCGGCCAGCACCGTGGGTTGGCCGGGGCTGCTCAGCGCCCAGACCGGAGGACGCCAAAGCCCGAGCCCGCCCAGCAGGCCGCCGGCGGCCAGGCCTTTGACGAAGGTACGTCGAGAAGTGAGAGGGTGCATGCCAATTCAAGCCCGTCAGTTGAATGGCAGCAGATTAGGCGGCGCCGGCTGTCAGCAACCTTAGCGGCAGATTACCGATCCGACAGTTTCGCGCCAGCGCCCTGGGGCGCCGGGGCGTGACAAGAGTCAGGCGATCTGTGCTTTGGACGCCACTTCAGCAAAGGTCTGTGGGTCCAGCGCATCGGCCTGCTCATCCAGTACCTGGCGCGGATGATCGTTGCCGGGAATGGAGCTGTCGATCAGCGCCAGCAGTTGGGCACCCAGCGGCGTCAGAATGAAATTCTCGCCATTACCGCCCTCTTCCTCGGGGCGCGATTCAATAAAGCCGCGCTTGAACAGCAGCGCTTCATAATCTGCTGCCGTCTTTTTCAACGCATCCAGATTGCCAGTGTCCTGGCCCGCCGTGGCCTTCTCGGCTGCTTCCTGCTCGGCGTATTTACGCGGGGCGAAGCTGCCATCGCCGTTCTGCACTTCGTGCAGCAAACGCTCGATCAAATCCCAGTTGTAAGTCGTCATCCTGATTCCTCCTGCGGGCATGGAAAAGTGTCCCGTCAAAAGGTGTGACCCGTACCGTCATGCGCCGTTCAGCCCATCGGACGGGCGTCATTTCTCTGAACTTTCCAGACGTTCGCCCCCTCAACCGTACATCATTGCCAAGGAGGTCCGAACCATGAATACCCTGAGAACTCTGGCCATCGCCGCCGCCCTGCTTACCGCCCTGCCCGCCTGGGCCTGTACGCCCGACGAGGCCACGGCCAAACGTGAGCAGTTAGCCACGGAAGTGGCCAAGCTCACCGAGCAGAACCCCAGCAAAGCCAAAGAGATGAACGACGAGCTGCAGAAGATGGACCTGGACACCGAGAGCGCCGAATTCCCTGACAAGTGCCAGTTGATCGACGCCCGTCTTAAAGAGCTGAGAGAAGCAGCCGCAAAAGCGAAAAATTGAAGGCATAAAAAAACCGGACGACGTCCGGTTTTTTCACATCAGCCCCGGCTTATTCGGCAGCCGGTGCTTCTGGCTTGCGGCGCTTGAGCGGAGCCATGCCGTCTTTGCTGACGAGCGACAGGTTGTCGGTCTTCGGACGGTTGGCGATCTTGCGCTTGGTCGGCGACTTGGCGCCGGTTTTCTTCTTGTCGCCCTTGGCGTCGGTCTTTTTCTTCTTCACGCCAACGGCCTTGCCGGACGCCTTGACCTTCTTCGGCCCGGTGTAGGTGCCTTTGACTTCCTTGATGGTGCGGCGCTCGAACGACTGCTTGAGGTAGCGTTCGATGCTCGACATCAGGTTCCAGTCGCCATGGCAGATCAGCGAGATGGCCAGGCCATCGTTGCCGGCACGCCCGGTACGGCCGATACGGTGCACGTACTCGTCGCCGCTGCGTGGCATGTCGAAGTTGATCACCATGTCCAGGCCATCGACGTCCAAGCCGCGGGCAGCCACATCGGTAGCGACCAGGATTTTCACGCCGCCGGCCTTGAGGCGGTCGATGGCCAGCTTGCGGTCCTTCTGGTCTTTCTCACCGTGCAGGACGAACGCTTTGTAGTCCTGGGCCACCAAGCGACCGTAGATGCGGTCGCCGCAGCACGGGTGTTGGTGAACACGATGGCCTTCTGGTAGGTCTCGTTGGCCAGCAGCCAGTTCAGGATCTGCTCTTTGTGCACATTGTGATCAGCCATGACGATCTGCTGGCGCGTAGTCGCGTTCAGGTCGCTGACGTTGTTGACCTGCAGGTGCTCCGGGTTGTTCAGCACCTTGGCGACCATCTCACGAAGGGTCGAACCCCCGGTGGTGGCGGAGAACAGCATGGTCTGCTGACGGTTGACGCATTCGGCAACCAGACGCTGCACATCGTCGGCAAAGCCCATGTCGAGCATGCGGTCGGCTTCGTCGAGCACCAGCACTTCGACTTCCTTGAGGTCGAGGTTGCCGGCGTTGAGTTGCTCGATCATGCGGCCCGGGGTGCCAATGAGGATGTCCGGCACCTTGCGCAGCATGGCGGCCTGGACCTTGAAGTCTTCACCCCCCGTGATGATGCCGGACTTGATGAAGGTGAACTGCGAGAAACGCTCCACTTCCTTCAAGGTCTGCTGCGCCAGCTCGCGGGTAGGCAGCAGGATCAGGGTCTTGATGCTCACACGGACTTTGGCCGGGCCGATCAGACGATTCAGAACCGGCAGGACGAAAGCGGCGGTCTTGCCGCTACCGGTTTGAGCCGTCACCCGCAGGTCACGCCCTTCGAGCGCGAGCGGGATGGCCGCTGCTTGCACAGGCGTAGGCTCGACAAATTTAAGCTCGGCCACGGCTTTGAGCAGGCGTTCGTGCAGGGCGAATTGGGAAAACACGGGTGCTACCTCGAAGAATTACAAAATATCAGCTGCATAGGGTAACGGTTTCGGGCGCCCAAACCGAGTTTCTTTACGCGAACGGCGCTAATCAGCTGCTTTTTTGTTAGGGCTTTTGTCCGTGACGTCAACTTTGTCGCACTTAGATGCTCTAATCGCCCCGTCTTGTCTTACAGAGGAATCGGTTTCACCCATGGATATCAAACAGCTTTGGCTCAACGTCCAAGACCTCTGGGGCGCCCTCGACGAACACCCGTTGCTGCATGCCAGCCTCGGTTTCCTGGTGTTACTGGTGGTGGCCCTGCTGCTGGGACGGGTAGCGCGATACCTCATCCTGCACGCCGTCAAATTGCTCGGCCGCCAGCCGGCGCTGCACTGGCTCAATGACCTGCGGCACAACAAAGTCTTCCATCGCCTGGCGCAGATGACGCCGTCCCTGGTGATCCAGTTCGGCCTGTACCTGGTGCCGGCCCTGAGCAAAACCGCGATCCTGTTTATCGGCAACGTGGCACTGGCCATCTCCATTCTGTTCCTGGTCCTGGCCATGAGCGCCCTGCTCAACGCCCTGCTGGACATCTACGCCCGCACCGAACATGCGCGCACCCGCTCGATCAAGGGTTACGTGCAGTTGGCGAAGATGGTGCTGTTCGTGTTCGGCGCGATCATCATCGTCGCGACCTTGATCGACCGTTCGCCGCTGTTGCTGCTGTCGGGCCTGGGCGCGATGTCGGCGGTCATCCTGTTGGTGTACAAGGACACGCTGCTGTCGTTCGTCGCCAGTGTGCAACTCACCAGCAACGACATGTTGCGGGTTGGTGACTGGATCGAAATGCCCCAGGTCGGCGCCGACGGCGACGTGGTGGATATCACCCTGCACACGGTCAAGGTGCAGAACTTCGACAAGACCATCGTCTCGATTCCTACCTGGCGCCTGATGTCCGAGTCGTTCAAGAACTGGCGCGGCATGCAGGCTTCCGGTGGGCGTCGGATCAAGCGCAGCCTGTTCATCGATGCCAGCGGCGTGCGCTTCCTGCGCGATGACGAAGAGGTGCGCATGACCCAGGTGCACCTGCTCACCGACTACATCGGGCGCAAGCAGGCCGAACTCAAGGCCTGGAATGAAGCCCAGGGCCACAGCGCGCAACTGCTGGCCAACCGCCGCCGCATGACCAACCTCGGCACCTTCCGCGCCTATGCCCTGGCCTACTTGAAAAGCCATCCGGACATCCAGCCGAACATGACGTGCATGGTGCGCCAGATGCAAACCACGGCGGAAGGCGTGCCGCTGGAGATCTACTGCTTCACCCGCACCACCGCGTGGGCCGATTACGAGCGGATCCAGGGGGATATCTTCGATTACCTGCTGGCGGTGTTGCCGGAGTTTGGACTGAGCCTTTACCAGCAGCCTAGTGGCACCGATCTACGGGCAGGATTACTGGCACTGGCACCCAACACCCAGAGCTCGCCAACCTTGCAGTAGTGGAAACGATGCCGGCGAGGGGCAAGCAAGCGCCTCGCCGGTGCAGTGTCGCGATAAGTGCTGGCAACTATGTGTAGCCGCTGCGGCGGAATAATCAACTGACGCGAACCATAAAGAAAATTCTTCCTACACCTTTAGTGATTTTCCCTACTTACGCGCAGTATTTCTAATCTGTTTTAAAAAAAACCAACGCCTTAGCATCTGGCCATCAAACAACGCCAGATAAAGGCCACCGCTCATGTTATGGACAACTCAGCTTTCTGATAATGCAGCAGACTTTGTATTAAGTTCGAATGCCGAAGCGCTGACCCACTATTGTGGGGCTACAGCCTTTGCTCAACCTCGCAGCTTTTATACTCAAAGTCCCTATCAGCGACCGTCCAGGCCTCAGGACGTTACTGACGCAATCATCACCACCAGCCTGACCAGCGACCAACTTTCAAACAGCCAGCACCTCTTGGCGCAACGCTTGTTATTGAATATCTATGAGCAAGACCTGGTCTTCCTGCCCAAGCCGCCACTGGAACTCGATTTCAAGGCATTCAAACAGTTCTATGATCCGCAGCACGCCGCCAGTGGCAAGAAGATCCGCCCATTACTGGAACACTACTTGTACAACTGGCTCAAGGAAGAAGTGCACATCAACGGCCCATGGTGCCTGGACTCGTTTATCGCCCACACCGATAAAGTCCTGGATGACGTGGCCCAGGCCGAGTCAAAACTGCATGAGGTGCTGACCACCAGCCGCCACCCTCAGCGTGCCGCCCGGTTTTTCATGACCCAATGCGCGGGGGACTTCCTCAGCGAAGCCTCGGCCATGGCGCGCAATGTCTTGGGCAACTGCGGCCTGTACACCAGCGAGTTGTTCAAGATCCTGATCGACGAGTATGGCTACGGCGTCGACAAGAAGAAGCACAGCACCATCTTTGAAGACATGCTGCAGGACATGGACATGTCGCATCACGTGCACCATTACTGGCAGTTCTACACGCCGGCGTCGCTGTCACTCACCAACTATTTCCACTATGTATCGGCCAACCATGGCGAGCTGTTTCGCTATATCGGCGCCATGTACTACACCGAAGCCACGCTGGCGCTGACGACCAAGCACCAGTCACGCGCCATCAAGACCATCTTCGACGGCCAGGTCTCCACGGCCTATTTCGATGAGCACGCTCACATCGATGTGCACCACGGCAGAATGGCCCTCCAGCGCCTGATCATTCCCATGATCAAGCAGTTCGGCACCAAGATCATCCCCGACCTCATCCGCGGTTTTGAAGAGTTCAAGCTCCTACAGGACCTCGCCGACGAAGAAATGTATGCCCATATCAAATGGCATGACGAGATGGATGAACACCGCGCCAAGGCCGCGGCCCTGCAGGGTCTCAAGCCAGTGGACCTGACAATCACTGAAGCGCAACACGAGCTTTCGGTGCTGCACACACACCCCAATGACGAGCTGTTCTGGGTCGAGTCCGGCGAGCTGGAGTTTGTCGCCAGCCCCGAACTGACCCTGCGCCTGATCGCCGGCGAAGGCGTGGTGATTCCCAAGGGAATGCTCCATGGCACGCGCATCGTCAGCCCGTCCTGCACGTACACCGTCACCGCCATCTGAATGGGCCGCCCAATGAAAGCCATCAGCCTGAATATCACCCACGCCCATTACGTGGCCGTGGAGGACAGAACCTACTTTCTGAAGCGTCATGCGTATTCGACGCAGTTGCTGCCCACGGCGTGCCCCCATCGTGGCGGGCCGCTGCACATGGGCGAAATGACGGGCGACGGCCAAAGCGTGATCTGCCCCTGGCACGACAACGCCTACAAAGTCTGCAACCTGGAAAAGAAGGCGCTGCCCACCGTGCGCGTCAGAAACCAGATCAGCACCGTAGTCGGCGACACCGAACGGTGCGTGCCGCTCCTTAAACTCTCCCGTTACGACGGATGAAGCCCATGAAGACTAAATCGACACTGACCGCGTTCTATTCAATCGTGACCCTCTTCACCGGCCTCGACATGGCGATTGTGATCGCAATGGTCTGGTTCGGCCTGGAGACCACCGGCTCGACATTCCTGGTGGGCGCCACCTTGTGCGTGGCGACTGTAGTGCCCTACTTATGCGAACAGTACATCGGCAAGTTCTTCACGATCGAGCTGAGCCTGAAACGGCTGCTGTACATTCGCCTGGCTGCTTTTGCCGCCGTACTGGGGCTGTCGTTCACCCAAGCCGCCATGCTGCCGATCGGCTTTCTGGCGATCGCGTTTGTGGTGGGCGTCACCGACTACTTCACCATCAGTACCCTGGAATCGAAAAACACCAAGCTGGTGCTGGCCGGCCTCACCGACAGCGATACCTGCGCACGGTTGATGCAAACCTCCATCCAGATCGGCGCCTTCGGCGGCGCGCTCCTGGGCGGCTTGATCGTGGATGTGTTCTCGGTCAACCAGACGCTGCAGATCATCAGCCTGGCGGCAATTGTGTCATTGGCCGGTGTCTACCTGGTGGCCGACAGCCCCAGCGCCGGAGCCGCCGACCAGACCGCAGCCTCCACCAGCGCCGCGCCGCTGGACTTACCGCGCAACCTCTACATCCTGATCATTGTGCTGAGCATGATCGGTTTCCATATCGGCGCGTTCAACAGCCTGGTGCCCATCGTTTTCCAAAAGCTCAATGAATGGAACGCCACCCTGTTTGGCGTCGCCAGTGGCCTGGCGGGCCTGGGTGCCTTCAGTGCCGCCGTGTTGCCACGCATCAAGCTCAACAGCTACGGGGCCATCGCGCTGGTGATACTGGCGGACGTGGCAATCGTCTACTTCCAGCACCTCTACGTGATGATGGCCGCTGCGTTCCTGCTGGGCTTCTGCATCAACAGCCTGCGGATCCAGCTGCGTAAAACCCTGATCGAATCAGCGCCCAACGCCCGGGTGGCCGACGTGATCGCCGCAAAAAGCTCGCTCTACTACCTGCTGGTCAGTGGCTCGGCGCCAATGATCCTGACGTTCTTTACCACCTCGGGGTTCCTCGGACTCGAAGGCGCACGCCTGTTGATGATCGTTTCCGCCGGCCTGCTGGCCACCGCCGTGCTGGCGTGGAACCTGACCCCTGCCGCCTCGCCTGCCGCCACCACGGAATAAGGACTGCACGACGTGAAAACCGTACTGATTGTTGACCCATTCTCCACGGGCAAACTCTATGCACCCTTGCTCAACGCGCAGGGCGTACGCTGCATCGCCGTGATCTCCACACGCGACTTGCCTGAACACTTCACCAACGACTTGGTCGCCGAGAATTTCCATGAGGTGTATCACTGGGAAGAAAGCCTGCTGATCACCCTGGAAACCTTGTCACTGAGCGCGGTGATCGCCGGTTGCGAAACCGCGATCTACCTCACGGACTACCTGACGGAGCTGCTCGACATTCCCGGCAACAGCCGCATGACCAGCGACCTGCGCCGTAACAAATTCTCCATGCAACAGGCGTTGAAAAAGCACGAGTTGGCGCACATCGACTCGTACCTGTTGAGCTCGCCGAGTCGCATTGGCGACGTGGTGGACAAGCTGGAAGCATCGGCCACCTATGTGGTCAAGCCGTTGAATTCGGCCGCCACTGAAGGCGTGGTGTTTGCCCAGGGCAAAGGCGAAGCGGAGACCGCCTTGAGAAACGCGGCCTGGCAGCAAAAGAACGACCTGGGCGAGGTCAACCTCGGCTTTATCGTGCAGTCGTTTATCGCGGGGCCGGAGTACGTGGTGGACATGGTCGCCTTTAACGGCACCTACATCATTGCCAGCGTCTGCAAGTACACCAAGATCCAGAAGAACGGCAGCATGTTTGTCTACGAAAGCCTGGACACCCTTGATCCCCAAGCTATTGAGCTCAAGCCGCTGACCGATTATGCCCGCCAGGCAGCGGCGGCCCTCGGCGTGCGGGTCGGGCCGATTCACATGGAAATCATCTGGTCTGACGCTGGCCCGGTGATGATTGAGGCTGGCGGCCGCTTGCACGGCGGCATCGCGCCCCTGCTGTTCCAACAGGTGTATCTGCCGGACCTGCTGTCGCTGTCGATCGACAGCTACCTCGGCCAGCCGCGCCCCGAGGCCGATGCCGTGAGTGAGATCAGCCATGGCCGGATCGGTTTCTTTTGCTCCGACGAACGCCGCACTTTTGCCCCGCCCTCAACCCAGGCCCTCCAGAGTGCCCAGGCGGACGAGGCCTATTGCGGCCACCGGTACTTCATCGCAGCCGGCCATACCACGCCGGTCACGATTGACTTCGCCACCTGTCCGGGACTGTTCTGGCTGCAGAGCCCTTCGGCGCTGCAACTGGACGCCAGTACTGCGAACCTCCGAAAACAACTGTGGGGCTAAGGTTATGCAAAGTCGCTTGATCATCAAGAAATCGGCCTGTGAGCTGGGTATCAATAATGCGTGCGCCGCCGTTATCGAAGACATCACCGTCTCGGACGACCAGTGTTTCGTCGGGGTGTTGCAAAGTAACCTGAACCACGTGGCATCTCGCCTCAATGAGCTGGACTCGAACATCGTGTATGAAGGGTTTGCCAAGCAGCTTAAAAAGCTCGGCTACGAAAACACCGTCAGCGCCAACGAAAAACTGCTGCGGCGTTTCATCGCCAAGGGCGTGTACCCCATCAACAACATCGTCGACGCCTATAACGCCGTTTCGATCCGCCATGGGGTCAGCATTGGTGTGCACACCTATCATCAGAAGGACGACATCTACGTGATGCGCTCGGAAAAACCGAGGGTGCTACGCCCGCTGTTCGCCAAGAAGGCCATCACGATTCCCGTGGGCGATATCGTCTATACCTGTGGGGATGTGCCGTTGGCGAGCATCGGCAAGGTGGACGCCGATGCCCATGATTTCCGCCTGACGAAGGACTCGTCGAGGTTATTGGTAGTGATCCTGGGGCATGACGACACGTCGCTTCAATTCAACCAGGGCGTCATCGAAGAACTGGTGGACACCCTTCGTCAGAAAATGCCGAACCTGAGCCACCACTTTCTTGAAACCGTTCGCGATCAGGCCTAGCGCCAGGCCTTCAGCACGGGGTTGACCACGACTTCCTTCACATGCTCGATGTTCAGCAGGTTTTCCTTGAAGACCATCAATTCTTCAAAGTTCCTGTAGCGGACGTCGAGCATCATGTCCACGTCGCCAAACAGTGAGTAGGCGTGCACCACTTGGCTGAACTGCTGGATCTTCGGAAACACCAGATGGCAATTGCTGCCATTGAGGGTCAGCATCAAAAACGCCGATTGCAGCGTCTCGTCGTCCTCGGCGACGTTGATGGTGAAGCCCAGGATGATGCCCTTCTCAATCAACTTCTGGACACGCGACTCCACCGCCGTTCGCGACTTGTGAACTTGCCGCGCCAATTGCGCCAGGCTGACCCGGGAGTCATCCTTCAAGGCTGCAATGATCAGTTCATCAATCTTGTCCACTCTGCCGCCCCCACACCGTTCTTTTCTATAACAGACTTTCATAGCCGCTCACGCATGCCTTGGGGCCATCACATCGCAGACTTTACGCCAGGCACGGGTTTTATGCCCAATCGACTGATCCACACCGCCCCCAGAATTACCAACCCGCCCAACGCCAGACGACCCAGCGGCTCGTGCTGGTTCCAGATCAGCAGGTTCAGCAACAACCCTACCGGCACGTGCAGGTTGTTCATTACCGCCAGCGTGCCGCCATGCACCAGGCACGCGCCCTTGTTCCACCAGTACATGCCCAGCGCCGTGCTGACCAGCCCGAGGAACACCAGCACACCCCATTGCAGCGGCGCCTGTGGCAGGAAGTCGGCCTTGGCGAACAGCAGGAATGCCGGCAACACCACCAGCAGTGCGCCGAGGTAGAAGTAACCGAAGCGCCGGTAGTGCGGCAGGTCACTTGGATAACGCGCCACCAGATGCTTGTACATTACCTGCCCGGCGGCATAGGTGAAGTTGGCCAGTTGCAGCAGCAAAAAGCCCATCAGGAAGTGCGGGGTGATCTGGTCGAAACGGATCACCGCAGCGCCTCCCACTGCCACCAGGGCGGCAACCAGTGCCCAAGGATTGAAGCGCCGGTTCAGCGCGTCTTCGATCAAGGTCACATGCAACGGCGTGAGGATGGTGAACAGCAACACCTCCGGCACCGTCAGCACGCGAAAGCTCAGGTACAGGCACACGTAGGTCACGCCAAACTGCAAGGCGCCGATCACCAGCATGCCGCGCATGAAGGCCGGTTCTACCGAGCGCCAGCGGGTCAGCGGGATAAATACCAGACCGGCCAGCACGACGCGTACCAGCACCGCGAAGTAACTGTCGACATGACCGGCGAGGTATTCGCCGATCAAACTGAAGGAAAATGCCTGAATCAGGGTGACAACCAGTAGATAGCCCATGTGCGCCTCGCTTCGAATGGGCGCGACATTAAAGGTTTTCAGGGTTTGAAGAAACTCAGGGCAAAAAAAACCCGACCTCGCTAAAGCGTCAGTCGGGCAGGAGCACTTAGGAGCAACAAGTGCAAAGGGAGGTTCGTACGCGTACTTGAAGGGTTTGCGTGGAGCGATATAAACACTGCGCGATTATCTGACGATTAAAGGATCAAGCGGCTCATGCCACGAGCTGCACCAACAGCGCCTTGGCGTGATTGATGCCCTTTTCATGGAAGTCACCGCTCAGGTTCACCCCTTCGGCGTGAATGAAGGTGACGTCATGAATCCCGATAAAAGCCATCACCTGACGCAGATACGGTTCCTGGTGATCGGAGCTGGCGCCGGTGTGGATGCCGCCGCGTGCGGTCAGGACAATGGCACGCTTGCCAGTCAACAGACCCTGGGGCCCGGTGGGGGTGTACTTGAAGGTCACACCTGCGCGCAACACGTGATCCAGCCAGGCCTTGAGGGTGCTGGGGATGGCGAAGTTGTACATGGGCGCAGCCATCACCAGCACGTCGGCGGCCAGCAGTTCGTCGGTCAGTTCGTTGGAGCGATCGAGGGATACCTGCTCGCTGTCGTTGCGCTGATCCGCAGGCTTCATCCAGCCGCCCAGGAGGTTGGCGTCCAAGTGCGGCACCGGGTTGAGGGCCACGTCACGCACGGTGATCCGGTCCGCCGGGCGGGCGGCTTGCCATTGGCTGATGAACTGCTGGGTCAGTTGGCGGGAGATAGAGTCCTGCTGGCGAGCACTGCTTTCGATGATCAGAACATTGGACATGGCTTCGTAGGCTCCATCTGTAATTGCTGTAAGTCGATGGAGAAAAGATTAACCAGGGCTCATTCGATTAAAAAGCGCAAAAAACTGCTATAACCCATCTAGAAATTTGTTGATAAGCGGAGTATTCCTGTGGACATGCTCCGCTGCCGCTTTATTTAGGCGCGCAGGCCAATGCGATACGCATCTTGATAATGGCGCGGTTGAACTTGACCGTGGTGTTGGTGCTTTTGCCCGCATGCACGGTGACCGTGCGCCGACGTGGCGACTCCGGGCCGTTGGTGAAGATTACCGAACACACCGCATCCGTAGTGCCGTAGTTATTGAGCTGAATCGAACTGATGTCCTTGTCGACGTCAGTCGCCGTGTAATCAATGCTGACACCGTCGATTTTCTTGGTGACGTCGGTGGGGTAGGCAAACGCGCTCATCGGCAGCAGCGCCAGCAACACACAACAGAATTTTCTCATTCGGCAGTCTCCAATAAGGACTGCCAGCTTAGGACAAGAGGAACCCATCTTGAAAGCGCCCCGCGTTACCCTCGATCAATGGCGCACGCTGCAAGCCGTGGTCGACCATGGCGGCTTCGCCCAGGCGGCCGAAGCGCTGCACCGTTCGCAGTCTTCGGTGAGCTACACCGTGGCCCGCATGCAAGACCAGCTAGGCGTGCCGTTGCTGCGCATCGACGGGCGCAAGGCCGTGCTCACCGATGCCGGTGAAGTGCTGTTGCGCCGCTCGCGGCAACTGGTGAAAAACGCCAGCCAGCTGGAAGACCTCGCCCACCATATGGAACAGGGCTGGGAAGCCGAAGTGCGGCTGGTGGTGGACGCCGCCTACCCCAACGCGCGCCTGGTCCGCGCCCTCACCGCCTTTATGCCGCAGAGCCGTGGCTGCCGAGTGCGCCTGCGCGAAGAGGTGTTGTCCGGCGTCGAGGAACTGCTGATGGAAGGCGTGGCCGACCTGGCGATTTGCGGCTTCAGCATCCCCGGTTACCTCGGCACGGAAATGAGCGACGTGGAATTCGTCGCCGTGGCCCACCCCGAACACACCCTGCACCGCATGAACCGTGAACTGAGCTTCCAGGACCTGGAAAGCCAGATGCAAGTGGTGATCCGCGACTCCGGTCGCCAGCAGCCCCGCGATGTGGGCTGGCTCGGCGCCGAACAGCGCTGGACTGTCGGCAGCCTGGCCACCGCCGCAGCCTTCGTCGGCAGCGGCCTGGGCTTTGCGTGGTTGCCGCGGCACATGATCGAGCGCGAACTCGCCGAAGGCGTGCTCAAGCAGCTACCCTTGGAACAGGGCGGCAGCCGCCACCCGACGTTCTTCCTGTACTCGAACAAGGACAAACCCCTGGGGCCGGCAACGCAGATCCTCGTGGAGTTACTGCGCACGTTTGACACGGCGCCCCTGGACGCGCCTTTCGCCGCCCCCCAACAAGCCTGAAACGGAGTTCACCCATGGCCTGGTTCGACCACGAAGGCTGCAGCCTGCACTACGAAGAGTACGGCCAGGGCACCCCACTGGTGCTGATCCACGGCCTGGGCTCCAGCAGCCAGGATTGGGAATTGCAGATTCCGGTACTGGTCAGGCACTACCGCCTGATCGTGGTGGACGTACGCGGGCATGGTCGCTCCGACAAACCCCGCGAGCGCTACAGCATCCAGGGTTTCACCCATGACCTGGTGGCACTGTTCGAGCACTTGAACCTGCCCCCCGCCCATGTGGTGGGCCTGTCCATGGGCGGCATGATCGCCTTCCAACTGGCGGTGGACGAGCCCGAGCGGGTCAAGAGCCTATGTATCGTCAACAGCGCACCCGAGGTCAAGGTGCGCCGCCCCCATGAATACTGGTGGTGGGCCCAGCGTTGGACCCTCGCCCGCGTGCTCAGCCTGGCCACCATCGGCAAGGGCCTGGGCGACCGACTGTTCCCCAAACCCAATCAGGCCGACCTGCGCCGCAAGATGGCCGAACGCTGGGCAAAAAACGACAAACGTGCTTATCTCGCCAGCTTCGATGCCATTGTGGGCTGGGGCGTGCAGGAACGACTTTCGCGGATTGCCTGTCCAACCCTGGTCATCAGCGCCGACCACGACTACACCCCCGTGGCGCACAAGGAAAACTATGTAAAACTGCTGCCCGATGCGCGACTGGTGGTGATCGAGGATTCCCGCCATGCCACGCCCTTGGATCAACCCGAAGTCTTTAACGCCACCCTGCTCGATTTTCTAAAGACAGTCGAAACCACTACCCAGGATCACTGACCCATGCTGAAAAAAATCGCCTTCTTTGCCGGTTCCGTTCTGTTCGCTGCCAACCTGATGGCGGCCGAACCCGCCAAGGCGCCTCATGTACTGATCTCCACCACCAACGGCGACATTGAAATCGAACTGGACACCTTCAATGCGCCGATCAGTACCAAGAACTTCCTGGCCTATGTCGACAAGGGCTTCTACACCAACACGATTTTCCACCGTGTGATCCCGGGCTTCATGGTCCAGGGCGGCGGGTTCACCCAGCAGATGTCGCAAAAAGACACCGACAAGCCAATCAAGAACGAAGCCAGCAACGGCCTGCGTAACGTACGTGGCACGCTGTCGATGGCCCGCACCTCGAACCCGGACTCGGCCACCAGCCAGTTCTTCATCAACGTGGCTGACAATGCCTTCCTCGATCCAGGTCGCGACGCCGGCTACGCCGTGTTCGCCAAAGTGGTCAAGGGCATGGACGTGGTCGACATCATCGTCAACTCCCAGACCACCACCAAGCAGGGCATGCAGAACGTGCCAATCGATCCTGTCCTGATCAAGTCGGCCAAGCGCATCGACTGAGGTCTGCAGGAAACTCCGCACGCGGCCCACAAGGCGGCGTGCGCATTTGAAAGGAGAGCCCGCCCGGCGGGCGTCAACCCTAATGCTCTATCGTCGTTTTGAACAACTGATCGATATTTTCCGCGACGCGCCCAGCGAAGCCCCTCCCGATAAAGTCCTGCCCTTCTACCTCTACTACCTGCGCCAGGTGTGGCCGCATTTTGCCGCGCTGCTGGTGGTGGGCCTGATCGGTGCGTTGATCGAAGTCGCGCTGTTCAGCTACCTGAGCCGCATCATCGACCTGGCCCAAGGCACGCCACCCGCCAATTTCTTCCAGGTGCACAGCACCGAGCTGATCTGGATGGCCGTGGTCGCCCTGTTGCTGCGCCCGATCTTCGGCGCCCTGCACGACCTGCTGGTGCACCAGACCATCAGCCCCGGCATGACCAGCCTGATCCGCTGGCAGAACCACAGCTACGTGCTCAAGCAGAGCCTGAACTTCTTCCAGAACGACTTCGCCGGGCGCATCGCCCAGCGCATCATGCAAACCGGCAACTCCCTGCGCGACTCCGCCGTGGCGGCGGTGGATGCCATCTGGCACGTGGCGATCTACGCCATCAGCTCGCTGGTGCTGTTCGCCGAAGCCGACTGGCGCCTGATGATCCCGCTGGTAACCTGGATCATCGCCTACAGCCTGGCACTGCGCTACTTCGTACCACGGGTTAAGGAACGCTCGGTGATTTCCTCCGAGGCGCGCTCCAAACTGATGGGCCGCATCGTCGACGGCTATACCAATATCACCACCTTGAAGCTGTTCGCCCATACCCAGTCCGAACAGGAGTACGCCAAGGAAGCGATCATCGAGCAGACCGAAAAGACCCAGTTGGCCAGCCGCGTGGTGACCAGCATGGACATCGTGATCACCACCATGAACGGCCTGCTGATTGTCACTACCACGGGCCTGGCCCTGTGGCTGTGGACCCAGTCGCTGATTTCCGTGGGCGCGATTGCCCTGGCCACCGGTCTGGTGATCCGCATCGTCAACATGTCCGGCTGGATCATGTGGGTGGTCAACGGGATTTTCGAAAACATCGGCATGGTGCAGGACGGTCTCAAGACCATCGCGCAGCCATTGGCGGTGATCGACCGCGCCAACGCCCCACGCCTGACCGTGCCCCGTGGCGAAGTACGCTTTGAACAGGTGGACTTTCACTACGGCAAGCAGAGCGGGATCATTGGCGGCCTGAACCTTGAGATCAAGGCCGGTGAAAAGATCGGCCTGATCGGCCCATCCGGTGCGGGCAAGTCGACCCTGGTCAACCTGCTGCTGCGTCTGTACGACCTGCAAGGCGGGCGTATCCTGATCGACGGCCAGAACATCGCCGAAGTGGCTCAGGAATCCCTGCGCGCACAGATCGGCATGATCACCCAGGACACCTCGCTGCTGCACCGCTCCATCCGCGACAACCTGCTCTACGGCAAGCCCGACGCCACCGACGAAGAACTCTGGGCCGCCGTGCACAAGGCCCGCGCCGATGAGTTCATCCCGCTGCTGTCGGACGCCGAAGGCCGTACCGGGCTGGATGCCCACGTGGGCGAACGCGGGGTGAAACTCTCCGGTGGTCAGCGTCAACGCATCGCCATCGCCCGCGTGCTGCTCAAGGATGCGCCGATCCTGATCATGGACGAGGCGACTTCGGCCCTCGACTCGGAAGTGGAAGCCGCCATCCAGGAAAGCCTGGAAACCCTGATGAAAGGCAAGACGGTGATCGCGATCGCCCACCGGTTGTCGACGATTGCGCGCATGGACCGCCTGGTGGTGCTGGAGAAAGGCCAGATTGCCGAAAGCGGCAGCCATGCCCAGTTGCTGGCCCACAAAGGATTGTATGCGCGGCTATGGCAACACCAGACCGGCGGGTTCGTCGGCATCGATTGAGGTAAAAATCTTTAAAATGTGGGAGGGGGCTTGCTCCCACATTTGTGGCCTGGAATTGTGTAAAAACCCTGCTGTACTCAGTGCAGTGCCCAGACGGGCGCTGAAGTAAATCTGCAGGGAGCATCACTGATTTACGGATTCGGTAGAGCGATCTATCAAGGACGTGCGGCATGTCTTTGTTCAAGCGTTCAGTCACAGAGGGGCTGGGTACGTTTTGGCTGGTGTTGGGCGGTTGCGGGAGTGCGGTATTGGCCGCCGCGTTTCCTGCTGTCGGGATCGGGTTGCTGGGCGTGTCCCTGGCGTTCGGGCTCACAGTGCTGACCATGGCGTTTGCCATCGGGCATATCAGCGGTTGCCACCTCAACCCGGCAGTATCGGTGGGGCTGGTGGTCGGTGGGAGGTTTCCCGCCAGGGAGTTGCCGGCGTACATCGTGGCTCAGGTCATCGGTGGCGTCGTCGCGGCCGCCTTGTTGTACTTCATCGCCAGCGGCAAGCCGGGCTTTGAACTGGCCGGCGGGTTGGCCTCCAACGGCTATGGCGAGCATTCGCCGGGCGGTTATTCGATGGCGGCGGGGTTGGTCTGCGAACTGGTGATGACGGCCATGTTCGTGCTGATCATCCTCGGCGCCACCGACCACCGCGCCCCGAAGGGCCTTGCACCCATCGCCATCGGCCTGGCGCTCACCCTGATCCACCTGATCTCCATCCCCGTGACCAACACCTCGGTCAACCCGGCCCGCAGTACCGGCCCGGCGCTGATCGCGGGCGGGTGGGCGATCCAGCAGCTGTGGATGTTCTGGCTCGCGCCGATCCTGGGTGCGGTGGTGGGCGGTGTTGTCTATCGATGGGTGGGCCAGGAGGACCCGCCCTGAAACGCTCCGAGCGGTAGCAGCTGTCGAGCGAAGCGAGGCTGCGTGGCGGACG
>NZ_JADDUM010000166.1 GCF_015163715.1 Pseudomonas cyclaminis | reverse complement strand
TTCACATGGGGCAGCTTGGTTTCTTCAAAGAAGCCGTAGACCCAGAACGAGTTCATATCCACCACGGCCATCTTGGCTTCGCCGATGCGTGCGTAGTCGCCGCGATGCACGTTGAGGTTGGTGACGTAGCCATCCACGGCCGCCACGACCTGAGTGCGTTTCAAATTGAGTTCGGCGGCTTCCAGCTGTGCCAGCGCGTGTTGGTAATCGGCCAGGGCCGAGTCGGCGATGTTGCTGGCGTCGTCGCGGCTCTCTCTGGAGATCACCAGGGCGTCGAGGTCGGCACGGCGATGGGCGTTGACCTTGCGCATTTCCCAGGTGGCTTTGCGCGAAGCCACCAGCGACTGCGCCTGCTTGACCGCGATGCGGTAGTGCTCGGGGTCGATCTGCATCAGCAGGTCGCCCTTTTTCACCAACTGGTTGTCGCGCACCGGCACGTCGACCACTTCGCCGGTGACGTCGGCGGCTACATTGATGATGTCCGCCCGCACACGGCCATCGCGGGTCCAGGGGGTTTGCATGTAGTGCACCCACAATGTGCGGCCGATCCAGATCGCCAAGGCCAATACCAGCAAGGTGGCGAGCAGGCTGAAAACTTTTTCATCGGGTCATTCTCAACGGTAGACGGTCAGCGCCAGGGCGCCGAACAGGCAAACGAACAGGCTCAGGCGCAGCAACGCCGGGTGCCAGAAAAAACGGTACAGGTCCAAGCCGGCCAGGAAGCGGTCCAGCGCCCAGGCAAGCCCCGCCGCGATCAGGAACATCAGGGTCATGGTCGGCATATAGATGCCGTGGAATGCAATTTCACGAGGCATTCGGGGTTCCTTTGAGGGCCGCCAGCGGGGACTGCGGGTCGAGCAGCGAGGTGCGGATAAAGTGCAGGTAGCTTTTCACCCGGCGCAGGGCCGAGGTGTCGAAGTGCGGGGCGAAGGGCTCGTCGGTGGCCTGCACGCGGCTGATCGCATGGTCGACGGCGATGAGGCCACGCTCCAGGTTGCTCGCGCTGGGTTGCAGGAACAGCCGCACCAACGAGCGGCCCATCACGCGGATCGCCTGGCGCCACGGCTGGGATTCGGCGTACGCCGGGTGTACCGGCAGGATCGCCTGTTCCTTGCGCAACTCGATGATCGCGTGGCCGACTTCCAGCACCACGAACATCCAGCGCAGCAAATCGCGCTGCACCTGCGGCTGGCCGACGGCGAGGCCGTAGGCCTGGTGCAACAGGTCACGGGTGCGGCTTTCAAAACTCGACGCCAAGCCCTTGAGTTTGCCGCTGATGGCGTACACCACTTGTTCGCGCAGGTCCTGCTCCAGGCGGCGCCACAGCCAGCGGCTATTGGGCGGCAGGATGATCGCGCCAGCGGCTGCGCACACCAGCATGCCGAGGATCATGGCGATGTAGTCGTTGATAAAGGTGTAGGGGTTGTAGACCGTGAGGTTGTCCGGCACCGAGCCGGTGCTGAAGAAGATCAACAGGCCGACACCAACACCTGCGTACTGCGGGCGTGACGCTAGAAAAGCACCGAAGATGATCACCGGCGCGAGCATCACGCACAGCAGCGGGAAGCCGTCGATCCAGGGGAATATAAAGAACATTTCGACAAAGCCCACCAACGCCCCGATCAACGTGCCGCAGGCCATCTGGAACGCCATGCGTTTCGGGTTGGGCGTGGCGGCGGACAAGCCGACGGTGGCGGCCGCGATCAGGGTCATGGTGGCGCCGCTGGGCCAGGCGGTTGCCACCCAATAACTGCCCAGCACAATCAGGATGAATGACGCACGAATCCCCGACGCGGCGCAGGCCAGCCAGTTGGTTTTCGGCGTGTAGGCTTCGTCCCAGTCTTCCCGTGCGTGGCTGTGATCGGCCAGGGAGGCGTGGGTTTGCGCATAGTTGTGCACGTCGTCGACGAAGCGGTAAAGCAGTTCGTAGGCGGTATGGAAATCCAGTTGTTCGGCTTCAGTGGGGTCGGCTTCCTGGAAGACCGTGCGCAGGCTGCGCACCTTGGCCGGCAGGCTGTCTTTATAAATGCTCAGTTGATTGACCAGCCGTGCCGCGTCGGGGCTGGTGAGGGCGCGACCGGAGAACCCATCGAGTACTTCGGCAAGGTCTTGCAGGCCGGGCTTGATCGCCGCCGCCACATGATCCGCAGCATCGGTGCGCAGCCGTTCCAGCAACTGGTGCAAGGCGTTGAAGCGCGTGGTGATGCTCATGAATTCGCTGTTGAGGCGACTGAGCCGACCGTTGCGTCGGCGCATGTGCGGGTCTTCAAACACGGTGACGCTGCGCAGCCCTTCCAGGCCAACGGCTTCGGCGATGAAGCGCACATTACTGGCCTCAAAGCCCTCACGCTGGCTGCGCCCTCGCAGGCCATCGGTGACGAACAGCGCGAACACGCCAAAGCGCTGATACAAGGCATTGCGCATGGCGGCGCTGGAGGTCTGCGGCAAAATCGCGGCGCTGACCAGGGTGGAGCAGATAATCCCCAGGGAAATTTCCAGCACCCGCCATACCGCCGCCATAAAAGCGCCGTCCGGATGGGCCAGCGCCGGCAAGCCGACCATCGCCGCCGTGTAGCCGGCCAGCACAAAACCATAGGCGCGAAAGTTGCGGTTGCGCGTCGCCCCGGCGGTGCAGATGCCGACCCAGATCGCCAGGGCGCCGAGAAACAGTTCGGTGTTTTGCGCAAACAGGGCGATCAGCAACACCATGACCGCCGAGCCCGTCAGGGTGCCGAGGAAGCGGTAAAAGCTCTTGGCGAACACCTGGCCGCTCTGCGGCTGCATCACGATAAATACCGTGATCATTGCGGTGCGCGGTTGCGGCAGTTCCAGGCGCATGGCCAGCCACAGGGTGAGAAACGCCGCAATCAACACCTTGAAGATATACACCCAGGTCACGCCGTCGCTGCGTGCCCAGTCAAAAAAGCCACGGCGCCACTCAAGGGAATGCAGCCAGCGCAGCGGTGCAGGCAAGGGAGTCATCACAACCTACTCAGTGATCGAATACGGCAAGGGCCGCCGGGGTTTTGCTCGGGAGGGTCCTGGCGTTTTGCGGTGCGTCCTTGCCGGCTTCAAGGCCGCCGCCCAAGGCGGTCACCAGTTCCGCATGGGCGCTCAGGCGCGCCGCCTGGACTTGCTGCTCGATCTGTTGCTGGCGCAACAGCAGCGTCTGGGCGTTGAGTACATTGAGGTAGTCGGTAAGGCCGCGCTGGTAGGCGATCATCGCGATGTCATAGGTTTTCTGCGCCGAGGCCACCGATTGCGCGGCGAAGCCTTGTTGCTTGTCCAGGGATCCGCGGCGGATCAGCTGGTCGCTGATGCCCTTGAGCGCAGTGACCAGCGTCTGGTTGTAGCGCGCCACGGCGATGTCGTAACCGGCGCTGGCCTCGCCCAGCTCGGCACGCAAGCGGCCGCCGTCGAAGATCGGCAAGGTGATCGCCGGGCCGACGTTGTAGTTGAATTTCTTGCCCGCCAGAAACGCCAGCATGCCGCCACCGGTGGCCATGTAGCCGAGGCTGCCGACCAGATCGACGTTGGGATAGAAACCGGCGTGGGCCACATCAACACCCCGCGCCTGGGCCGCCACTTGCCAGCGGCTGGCAACCACATCCGGGCGCTGGCCGAGCAATTGCGCGGGCAACGCGGATGGCAGTTTCAGCGGCGCGGCGAGGGACAGGCTTGGGCGTTGCAACTGCGCGCCCTCCCCCGGGCCTTTACCGGCCAATGCGGCAAGCTGGTTGCGGCTCAAGGCGATTTCCTCGTCGAGGGCGTCCAGTTGACGATGGGTTTCGGGCAGCGGGGTTTCGGCCTGGCTCACATCGAATTGAGTGCCGATGCCGGCGTTCAAGCGTTTGTTGGCCAGGTCAAGAATCTGCTCTTGCTGGGCCAACGTGGCGGCGGCGATATCGCGGTTGGCGTAATGCAACGACAGCTGGATATAGGCGCGCACCACGTTGTTCTGCAGTTCAAGTTGGGCCTGGCGTGCTTCGGCGGCGCTCATGTGGGCCAGGTCGACGGCGCGCTCGGTGGCATTGCTTTCGCGGCCCCACAGGTCGAGGGCATAGCTCAGGCCCAAGGACGTATTGTTGTCCCAGGTGTTGGCACCGCTCAATTCGCCGGGGCCGTAGAACTGATCCTTGGGCCAGTTGTGGCGCTTGAGGGCAGTGTCGCTGTTGATCTGCAGCGACTCAGCCGACTCGGCAACCCCGGCCATGGCCCGCGCTTCACGCACCCGTGCGGCGGCCATGGCCATGCTCGGGCTGCTTTGCGTGGCGAGTTCGACCCAGTGGTCGAGCTGGGGGTCGCCGTAGGCTTGCCACCATTGTGCGGTGGGCCAGTGGGCGTCCTGGGCGGCGCTTTGGATCGCTTCATCGGTGGCCAGGGTATTGGCGCTCAAGGCGTGGCCTTGGGGGGCGATTCCTCCGGTTCCGATGCAGCCGCTGATTGCTAACGATAAGGCCCAAACACTGAGAGTCTTAAGCTCTCTGCTGATGCGACGCGGCACGGCGAGCGAATTCCTGAGGTGGTAACGCGGGAAGGTGGCGCAATTCTAGGCGGCGGGAGGAATGGCGATAAGCGGGCATTCCTGTGAATCTTTGTTACCGTTCAGGCGATAATCCCAGCGGCTGCGAGCACTGTTCGGACATTTAAGCGACGGCCTCACCACTCGCCCTACATCACGCGGCACCGAGGGGTATCACACTAGGGAGCATTACCGCCCTGGAGCACACGATGCTGACAGTCCCCGGCACATTGAACCCGCACGGTCGGGCACACACGCCAGCGCAAGACACCGTCGACGCGTTGCGCAGGCAGTTGCACATAGCGCCCAAACCTCTACGCCCCGACATGCTGCCTCTGCAACGGGATGTACGCTGGATCGCCGACACGGTGCTGGAAAAGCTCGTACCGCTTGCGGGCTATCATCGCGATCAATCAGCCATAGAAGCGCTGCACTACAGGCTGACCCACAGCGCACCAAGGTTAGAGGTGTCGACGCAGGAGCTTGCAGGTTTCTACGCGTTTTTCAAAAAAGCCGAGCGCCTGCTTGACCGGCATCGCAGCCCTGAAAATCCACAGATCGAGGCCGACCATACGCTGTGTCGTGCCCTTAAATGGCAATTCCGTGCGGCGGCCGGTGAGGAGCGACACCAGCGCCTGACCCAGCGGTTGCTGCCTTCTCTTGCCTACATTCGCGCCGGGGGCGAGCGCATCAACCACCGTCATATTGGCTACAACGTGGCGCTGGATCCGGCGCGACAACTCCAGGCCGGACCGCAACTGGCAGCTGACTCCCGCCTGCACATCACTGACGATCAGCACCTCAAGAGCACGCGGGTGATTGCCCTGCAGGGCACGTTCAAATCAACGCTGGCGACCATGACTAAAGCTCAGACCCACCAGCAAATCGCTCTTGGGCATGTTTCGTCCCGCACGTACGCGAACCTGGAGCACTACGCCGACGCCCGCAGCCATTCTGTCCGTACCTCCTTGAGCGAAAGCATCGGTCACACGGCCCGGCACCTGAGCAGCATCGTGAGTGACCATTACAATCTGCCAAGGGACAGGACTTACTCCGCCCTGAGCCAACCGTATCTCAGGCAAGCGCTGGCCAGTGCCGGCCTGCCAGACGTTGAACTGCCCTGCCTGCAAAACACACCGGCACCGGTCATGACCGAAACAGGCATCGCATTCAGTGCTCGCAGTAAAGTGGCAGCTGATTTTTTCAGCTTCCTGAAGCTGAACAGCGCCCTGTCGCTGACATTACACCGCACCCACCAACACAAAACCTTGGATATTCTCGGCCTGCACGAAACAGCGCCGGCAATGGCCTTGCAACAACTGGCGGCGCTGACGCACCACGGCGACACCCCGGCAAGGCTGCTGGACGACATGAAAAACCACGTTACGTCCAACAGCCACCAATTCACCCAACAGGCCAGCACCTGCGCGCTGGCATCCGGGCTGAATGCCAGCCTGCATGCGCGCAACAGACAAGCGCGAGACTTGATGGAACGCTATGTGCGGCTTCAGACACACCCGCGCATCGATCCCGATGTGGACAAGCACCTACGCGAAGTCATACATCAGAACCGGGCGCTGCTTCGGCCCGAGGCGTTGAAAGTGTACAAGCTGACAGCCCAGGCCCAGATACTTGGTGGCTACGTATCTGCCACGGCCTCGTCGCAGGCCGAGGGCGGCAAAGGGGTGACAATCGCATACAGTCATCGCAAGCTGGACGACCCGCACCTGAGTGGCGATTACCTGGAGATCGACATCGCTGCGCTCAAGTCCATGAACGTTGTGAAAGGAGTCCTGCGAAACGTCTTGGCGGCCCTGGGAAACCAGCGTTCGACTGGGAAGACCTTATCCGCTCGATCACCGAATCACTGCTCATGCCCAATAAGCCGTCGTCCACCCATATAGTGGTCAAGATCAAGCATGGAGAGCCAGTGGTGCTGCTCACCCGCTATACGGTGAACAAATCCCGCGACCTGGCGCTTCCAGAGAGGCTTGAGCACTTAAGCGGCGTTGAAGCGCAGTCCTTGCGCACACGCCAGACCTTAGTCCGGGAACAATTGGGCAGCGAGTCGCTGGATCACCTGCTGCCAATCGCCCGTCGCTACCTGGGCGCCCCTGGGCAACTATCGGGTTGGGATGATTACGTACAGCGGCATGCCAATGACCTGCATGGGTTACTCGACACCATCGCCCGACAGGCACACGGTACGGTGTTGGGTGCAGAACTGGATGCGCTCAAGCGCATCAGCCCGGCACTGACCCAGGCGGTCGAAACCCTGACGCAACATGCACAGACCGCCTTGCAAGCACCTACCGCCGAAAACCGCAGCCAGGCGCGGGAGGCATTCGATCATCTGCTGGTGGAATACCTGCCGCACTATGAGGCGAACGTCAGTAAGGCCTGGACCTTGTCTTGAGCCATGGACGCTTATACCCAGGGAGAGCAGTGCCCAGCGGATACACACCTGCGCGCAACTTCATGTCACAATTTGCCATCTCCCCTGAGAACACTCCATGGACACTTTGCAAAACATGCGCGCCTTCAGTTGCGTGGCCGAAGCGGGTAGCTTCACCGCCGCCGCCGCGCAACTGGACACCACCACAGCCAACGTCTCGCGCGCGGTCTCCAATCTGGAGGCCCATCTGCAAACCCGCCTGCTCAACCGCACCACCCGGCGCATTGCCCTCACCGAAGCCGGCAAACGCTACCTGCTGCGCTGCGAGCAGATCCTGGCCTATGTCGAAGAAGCCGAGGCCGAAGCCAGCGACGCCCACGCACGCCCCGCCGGGCAATTGAAAGTGCACACCATGACCGGGATTGGCCAGCATTTCGTCATCGACGCGATTGCCCGCTACCGCCGTACCCACCCGGACGTAACCTTCGACCTGACCCTGGCCAACCGCGTGCCGGACCTGCTCGACGAAGGCTACGACGTGTCCATCGTACTGGCCAGCGAGCTGCCCGACTCAGGGTTTGTGTCCCAACGCCTGGGCATCACCTACAGCATCGCCTGCGCCTCGCCGGATTACGTCAAGGCCAAGGGCTGTGCCCATCGTCCCCATGATCTGCTCAACCACGCCTGCCTGCGCCTGGTCAGCCCGGTGATTCAGTTGGACAAGTGGACCTTCAACGGCCCGGAAGGCCAGGAAAGCGTGGCGATCAACACCTCGCCCTTCCTGGTCAACTCGGCCGACGCGATGAAAACCGCGATCACCAGCGGCATGGGCATCGGCCTGCTGCCGGTGTATGCGGCCATCGAAGGCTTGCGCAATGGCACGCTGGTGCGGGTGATGCCCAACTACCGCTCCCAGGAATTGAACCTGTACGCCATCTACCCATCGCGCCAGTACCTGGATGCGAAGATCAAGACCTGGGTGGAATACCTGCGTGGCTCGTTGCCGGAGATTCTGGCGGCGCATCAGGCGGAGTTGGTGGCGTATGAGTTGAGTGGCAGCCTCAGCGGTGCGCGGTTGACGAACTGACTTCTACCAGGCGAATTTCACTGCCCGCTTTAGATCTGCGGTGTCCTGACAATTGCAGGCAAGAATGTTAGCGTGCTTGGCATTCTTCCGTAGTCGATGAGCCCGCCTGCAATGAAAAAGACTGTCCTCGCCTTCAGCCGCGTCACCCCGCCAATGATCGAACGCCTGCAACAGGATTTCGAGGTGATCGCGCCCAATCCCAAGCTGGGTGACATCAATGCGCAATTCAACGAAGCCCTGCCCCACGCCCACGGCCTGATTGGCGTGGGTCGCAAGCTGGGGCGTGCGCAGCTCGAAGGCGCGAGCAAGCTGGAGGTGGTGTCCAGCGTGTCGGTGGGCTACGACAACTACGACGTGCCGTACTTCAACGAGCGCGGGATCATGCTGACCAACACCCCCGACGTGCTCACCGAAAGCACCGCCGACCTGGCCTTCGCCCTGCTGATGAGCAGCGCACGCCGGGTGGCCGAACTGGACGCCTGGACCAAGGCCGGCCAGTGGAAAGCCAGCGTCGGCGCACCGTTGTTTGGCTGCGATGTGCACGGCAAGACCCTGGGCATCGTCGGCATGGGCAATATCGGCGCGGCCGTGGCCCGTCGCGGGCGCCTGGGCTTCAACATGCCGATCCTATATAGCGGCAACAGCCGCAAGCTTGAACTTGAGCAAACGCTGGGTGCACAGTTGCGCAGCCTGGACCAGTTGCTGGCCGAGGCGGATTTCGTCTGCCTGGTGGTGCCGCTCAGCGACAAGACCCGTCACCTGATCAGCACCCGCGAGCTGGGCTTGATGAAGTCCAGCGCGATCCTGATCAACATCTCCCGTGGCCCGGTGGTGGACGAACCCGCGCTGATCCAGGCCCTGCAGAACCAGACTATCCGTGGCGCCGGCCTGGATGTGTACGAGCAAGAGCCACTGGCGCAATCCCCGTTGTTCCAGTTGAGCAATGCGGTGACTCTGCCGCACATCGGCTCGGCGACCAACGAGACCCGCGAAGCCATGGCCAACCGAGCCTTGGACAACCTGCGCAGCGCCCTGCTGGGCCAGCGCCCGCAGGATCTGGTGAACCCACAGGTGTGGAAGGGCTAAGACAGCAGGCACGAACGGTGGCGAGGGAGCTTGCTCCCGCTGGGCTGCGCAGCGGCCCCAAAAGCTTGGGAGCGCTGCGCACGCCAGCGCGAGCAACAACCAGCAAGGCGCCTACAGTTTTCTGTGTTCACGTCGATAACCTTCCATAGAAGATCGTCATCCCTGATCCACAGAAGGTTTTTATGTCCACCACCAAAGCCCGCGCAGACTCACTCTCGCTTCTGCTCTTTACCTTGCGCAGCGGCAAGCTGATGGCCATCAACCTGCTGAAAGTCAGCGAAATCATTCCTTGCCCGCCGCTGACCAAGCTGCCGGAGTCCCACCCCAACGTCAAAGGCATCGCCACCCTGCGCGGTGCTTCTTTGTCGGTGATCGACCTGAGCCGCGCCTTGGGTGAACGCCCTCTGGAAGATCCGGACGGCGGCTGCCTGATCGTCACCGACGTGAGCCGCTCCAAACAGGGCCTGCATGTGCAGGCCGTGAGCAAGATCGTGCACTGCCTGACGACTGACATCCGCCCGCCGCCCTACGGCTCCGGCGGCAACCGTGCGTTCATCACTGGGGTGACTCAGGTGGAAGGCGGCCTGGTGCAGGTGCTGGATATCGAAAAAGTCATCCACGGCATCGCGCCGGCACCGATTGAAGCGGCGCCGACAGACCTGACCATGGAAGAAGCCGAAGTGCTCGGCAATGCGCGAATCCTGGTGGTGGATGACAGCCAGGTCGCCCTGCAGCAGTCAGTGCATACCCTGCGCAACCTCGGCCTGACTTGCCACACTGCGCGCAGTGCCAAGGAAGCTATCGATGTGCTGCTGGAGCTGCAAGGCACCGCCGCGCAGATCAACGTGGTGGTCTCGGATATCGAGATGTCCGAAATGGACGGTTACGCCCTCACCCGCACACTGCGTGAAACGCCGGACTTCCAGCACCTGTACGTATTGCTGCACACGTCACTGGACAGCGCGATGAACAGCGAAAAAGCGCGCCTGGCCGGTGCCAATGCGGTACTGACCAAGTTCTCTTCCCCTGAGCTGACCAAATGCCTGGTGGTAGCCGCCCAAACCGTGGCGCAACAGGGTCTGTAATCGATGGCGGCGTATTACCAACTGCTGCGCCGCGACCTCACCGCCGGCCTGCCCGCGCCACAATGGCCGGCAGGGACCGTGCTGGACCACTACCGTGCCGATCTGGCGCCGGCGATTCACGCCGTACTGAGCATGACCCAGGATCAGGGCGGCGGCCGTGTCGCCGGCCTGGATGAATGGCAGCAACAGTTCGTCACTGATGCCGAATTCGACCCCTCGCTGTGCCTGGTCGCCAGCAACGCCGACGGTATTCTCGGCGTGGCCCAGTGCTGGACCAGCGCCTTTATCAAGAACCTCTCCATACACCCGTGCGCCCAAGGCCAGGGGCTGGGCCGCGCCTTGTTGCTGCACACCTTCCAGGTGTTCAAGCAACGCGGCGAACCCTATGTGGACCTTAAGGTGTTGGAGAGCAACCTGCGCGCCCGGCATCTGTATGAAAGCGCGGGCATGGTGTTTGTACTGCGCGATGTAGTCGCAGAGGACTGACAGGCGCTGGCGCATAACTTGCTTCCAGACAGCCGTAACGGTGCAAAGAGGTTAAAAACCCGTCACCGTGATTGCGTGCCCTCTGACCTAGCCTGGTAACAGATCCGCCATGAACACTCATTTTTCCTGCGTTGGTTGCGGTAAATGCTGCACCGACCATCACGTCCCCCTGACCCTTGCCGAGGCCCGTATGTGGGCGGCGGACGGCGGTAACGTCATTGTTCTGGTAGAGGGATTCCTTGGTAACGGACTGGGCCTGCCCCCACTGCAACGCGAGCACGCCGAGCGCCGTTCGGTGGTGGTGCCCAGCGGCAACACCGAAGCGTTTGTGGCCATTACCTTTGCCGCCTATAACGCCGGGCGCTGCCGGAATCTTGACGAAGACAACCTGTGCCGCATCTACGAGCGTCGCCCATTGGTGTGCCGCATCTACCCGATGGAGATCAACCCGCATATCCCGCTCAACCCTGCCGCCAAGGATTGCCCGCCGGAATCATGGGAACAGGGCCCCGCGCTGATCGTCGGCGGCGAACTGGTGGACCCGGAACTCGCGATACTGATCCAGCGTTCGCGCCAGGCCGACCGTGACGATGTGCAGACCAAGGAAGCGGTGTGCGCCTTGCTGGGCATTCGCACCACGGCGCTCAAGGGTGATGGGTTTACCGCATACTTGCCGGACATGGGCGCATTTGCCCAGGCGATTGAGTTGGCGGCTGATCAGCCGCCCGTGGCCAATGAGTGGGTGTTTCATGTGTCCGGGCTGGACATCGCCGAGCAGATACTGGACGCAGGGGCGCAGATTGCCACGCAGGTGCCGGCCAACTATGCGTTTATTTCGTTGCGGGCGGCGTAAGCCTTGTAGGCCATCATGACGCAGCGGGAGCGACGTCCAGGCGATAGGGTTGAATGATCCGCTGGTACTCGCCACTCTGCTTCAACTGTTCAAGGGCGCAGTTAAGCTCCTTGCGCAATGCGGTGTCGGGCTTACGCACCGCAATCGCCACACCATCGCCCAGCAGCGCCGCCGAAATGGGTGGGCCGAGAAAATCAAAATCCCGGCCTTCGTCGGTGTCGAGCAAGGCTTCACGGATTTCTACGGTGCCTTGCAAGGTTGCATCGATTTCACCGGCCACCAGACTGCGCACCAGATCTTCATTGAGCCAGAAGCTCTTGATGACGACGCCCTTGCGCGCCCACTTCGTCCGGGCAAAGGCTTCACGGTTGCTCCCCAGCAAGACGCCGATCCGCTTGCCCTTGAGCGACTTTGCGTGGGGCAGCAGGCCGGATGTGCTGCGGCCCACCAGGCGTGTGGTAAAGGGGTAGAGGTGATCGGTGAAGCTGACCCAACGCCGCCGCTCCAGCGTAGGTGCCATCCCCATGATCGCGTCGAATTTTCTGGCTTCGAGGGCGGGAAAGTCTTCGGCAAGCACCTGATCGACCCAGACGCAACGTGCATTCAACTGCACGCACAAGGCATTCCCCAGTTCGATGTTCAAGCCTACCAACTGCCCTTGCGGGTTGCGGCTCTGGAAGGGTGGGAATTGCGCGGCAACCCCAAAACGGATTTCTCGACGCGGTTGATCAGCGGCCGCGAGCGCATCAGCCGAAAGCAACAGGGCAAACATTACACAGATGTGTATCAGGGCCACGGGAAACGTCCTTTTCCGGAAAGACCAGCGTCGCCCTGCTCCCCTTAAATCACGGGGAAGGAGCAAAGGCTGTGCAAGCTTTCAAGAAAGGGCCGTAGACCTACAATCAGAAATATCAGCGGAGGTTGTAGGCAAGAGTCGACACGGCGTGCAACGGGTTAATCTCAGCGTTTACCCATCGAACGACGAGTACCCGGTGGTGCCATGCCCGGTGACTTGGTGTGGCCATTCTTGGCACCGTTTTTGTACCAAGGCTGGGCGGCATTCTTGGCCCCGGCCAGCTCACCCGGCTTGAACGGAAACTTGAACGCCGGGATCTCGGCTTTTTCAACGCTTTCAGCGCTGGCCGGATCGACGATGTCGGTCGCTTCAACAGAGGGTTGTGTCGGGGAAGTCATAAGGGCTCCGGCGCAGATAGGCGTGTAAAGGCGCGAGTATACGGGGCCGGAGGTGCAAGCGGTAAGCTTCAAGCGGCAAGCTAAAAGCCTTAGCTGTCACGGCTGTCAGTTTGCCGTCACGATCCTGACCGGTTACCACCGCTATAAAGCTGCTATCCAAACTTCAACTTGCAGCTTGCAGCTTGACACTTGCAACTGCGCCAACGGCGTCTTTCCATGCAGATTCAACGAAAAACCGCCCTGATTGTGGGTGTCCTCGTGGTCGTGGCGATTGCGGCCTGGGCGCTGACCCGGCCGGCCAAGGCCAAGCTGGCAGTGCCGACCGCGATCCCGGTACGGGTGGTGAGCGTGGCGCAACAGGATATCCCGCGATTTGTCAGCGGCATTGGCACGGTGTTATCGCTGCACAGCGTGGTGATTCGCCCGCAAGTCGACGGCATTCTCACCCAATTGCTGGTCAAGGAAGGCCAACGGGTCAAGGCCGGCGACCTGCTGGCGACCATCGATGACCGCTCGATCCGCGCCAGCCTCGACCAGGCCAAGGCGCAACTGGGCGAGAGCCAGGCGCAATTGCAGGTGGCCCTGGTCAACCTCAAGCGCTACAAGGAACTGAGCATCGACGACGGTGTGTCCAAGCAGACCTACGATCAGCAACAAGCCTTGGTCAACCAACTCAAAGCCACCGCCCAAGGCAACCAGGCCGCCATCGATTCAGCACAGGTACAACTTTCCTACACCCAGATTCGCTCTCCCGTCAGTGGCCGCGTCGGTATTCGTAATGTGGATGCAGGCAATTTCCTGCGCACCAGCGATACGCAGGGCTTGTTCTCCGTGACCCAGATCGACCCGATTGCCGTTGAGTTCGCGCTGCCGCAACAGATGCTGCCGACCCTGCAAGGCTTGATCGCTGCAACCACCCCGGCCAGCGTCGACGCCTACCTGGGCGCCGACACCGACGGCGAGACCGGTGACCTGCTCGGTGAAGGCCATTTGAGCCTGATCGACAACCAGATCAGCTCCACCACCGGCACCCTGCGCGCGAAGGCCGAGTTCAACAACGCCTCCCAGCGCCTGTGGCCGGGGCAATTGGTGACCATCAAGATCCAGGTCGCCCTCGACAAAAACGCCCTGGTGGTGCCGCCGACCGTGGTGCAACGCGGCCTGGACTCGCACTTCGTGTACCGGGTCAACGGAGACAAGGTTGAGGTGGTACCGGTGCAGGTCACCTACCAAAACAGCGACGTGAACATCATCAAGGGTGTGCAGGCCGGTGATGTGCTGGTCAGCGATGGCCAGTCGCGACTCAAGGCCGGTGCCCAGGTGGAAGTGCTCAAGGAGCCGCCGCAGGTGATCCAGACCGTCGATGCCAAGGTGCAGCCATGACCGGCAGCCGTTCGCCGTCAGCCTGGTGCGTCGACCACCCGGTCGCCACTCTGCTGCTGACCTTCGCCCTGGTGCTGCTCGGGATGATTGCCTTCCCACGCCTGGCCATCGCCCCACTGCCGGAGGCGGAATTTCCGACGATCCAGGTCACCGCACAATTGCCCGGCGCCAGCCCGGACACCATGGCCTCATCGGTGGCCACGCCGCTGGAAGTGCAATTCAGCGCCATCCCCGGCATGACCCAGATGACCTCCAGCAGTGCCTTGGGCTCAAGCCTGCTGACCCTGCAATTCACCCTCGACAAGAGCATCGACACCGCCGCCCAGGAAGTGCAGGCCGCGATCAACACCGCGTCCGGCAAGCTGCCCAGTGATATGCCGAGCCTGCCGACCTGGAAGAAGGTCAACCCGGCGGACAGCCCGGTGCTGATCCTCAGCGTCAGCTCCGCCAGCATGCCCAGCACCGAGCTGAGCGACTACGTGGAAACCCTGCTGGCGCGGCAGATCAGCCAGATCGACGGCGTAGGCCAGATCAACATCACCGGTCAACAACGCCCGGCGATCCGCGTGCAGGCCTCGCCCGACAAACTCGCCGCCATCGGCCTGACCTTGGCCGATGTGCGCCTGGCGATCCAGCAATCGAGCCTCAACCTGGCCAAGGGCGCGATCTACGGGGAGAACAGCGTGTCGACTTTGTCGACCAACGACCAGTTGTTCCACCCGGAGGATTACGCCCAACTGATCGTTTCCTACAAGGACGTGCACCGGTTCAACTGCGCGATATCGCCAAAGTCATCAACGGTTCGGAAAACGCCTACGTGCAGGCGTGGTCCGGGGATACGCCCGGCGTGAACCTGGTGATCTCGCGCCAGCCCGGCGCGAACATTGTCGAGACCGTGGACCGTATCCAGGCCGAACTGCCGCGCCTGCAAGGCATGCTGCCGGCGTCGGTGCAGGTCAGCGTGCTGACCGACCGCACCAAGACCATCCGCGCCTCGCTGCATGAAGTGGAAGTGACGCTGCTGATCGCGATCCTGCTGGTGGTAGCAGTGATGGCGCTGTTCCTGCGCCAACTGTCGGCGACGCTGATCGTGTCCAGCGTGCTTGGTGTGTCTCTGGTCGCCAGTTTTGCGCTGATGTACCTGATGGGGTTCAGCCTGAACAACCTGACCCTGGTAGCGATTGTGATCAGCGTGGGCTTTGTGGTGGACGATGCCATAGTGGTGGTGGAGAACATCCACCGCCATCTGGAAGCGGGCCTCGACAAACGCGCAGCGGCGATCAAGGGCGCGGGCGAGATTGGCTTTACGGTGGTGTCCATCAGCTTCTCGCTGGTGGCGGCGTTTATCCCGCTGCTGTTCATGGGCGGCGTGGTCGGGCGGCTGTTCAAGGAGTTCGCGCTGACGGCAACGTCGACCATCCTGATTTCAGTGGTGGTGTCCTTGACCCTCGCGCCAACCTTGGCCGCGCTGTTCATGCGCGCCCCGACCCATCCTGCCCACGACAAACCCGGTTTCAGCGAACGCCTGCTCGCCGGCTACGCGCGCAACCTGCGCCGCGCCCTGGCCCATCAACGCACCATGGCGGCGATCTTTTTGGTGACCCTGGCCCTGGCGGTTGTCGGTTACGTGTTTATTCCCAAGGGGTTCTTTCCGGTGCAGGACACCGGCTTTGTGCTCGGCACCAGCGAAGCCGCGGCCGATGTGTCGTACCCGGACATGGTCGCCAAGCACAAAGCCCTGGCCGAGATCGTCAAGGATGACCCGGCGGTACAGGCGTTTTCCCATTCGGTGGGCGTGACGGGCAGCAACCAGACCATCGCCAACGGCCGCTTCTGGATTGCGCTGAAGGATCGGGGTGAGCGTGATGTCTCCGCCAGCCAATTCATCGACCGCATCCGCCCGAAACTGGCCAAGGTGCCGGGCATCGTGCTCTATCTGCGCGCCGGCCAGGACATCAACCTCAGCTCCGGCCCCAGCCGTGCCCAGTACCAATACGTGCTCAAGAGCAACGACGGCCGACGCTCAACACCTGGACCCAGCGCCTCACCGAAAAACTGCGCGCCAACCCGGCGTTTCGCGACCTGTCCAACGACCTGCAGCTGGGCGGCAGCATTACCCACATCAGCATCGACCGTCAGGCCGCCGCACGCTTTGGCCTGACCGCCACCGATGTCGACCAGGCGCTGTACGACGCTTTCGGCCAGCGCCAGATCAACGAGTTCCAGACCGAGATCAACCAGTACCAGGTGGTGCTGGAGCTGGACAGCCAGCAACGGGGCAAGGCCGAGAGCCTGAACTACTTCTACCTGCGCTCACCCCTGACCAACGAAATGGTGCCGTTGTCGGCGCTGGCCAAGGTTGACCCGCCCACTGTGGGACCGTTGTCCATCAGCCATGACGGCATGTTCCCGGCCGCTAACCTGTCGTTCAACCTGGCGCCCGGCGTGGCGTTGGGTGATGCGGTGATCATGCTCAACCAGGCCAAGAATGAAATCGGCATGCCGACCACCCTCATCGGCAATTTCCAGGGCGCGGCCCAGGCGTTCCAGAGTTCGTTGGCCAGCCAGCCGTGGTTGATCCTTGCGGCGCTGGTGGCGGTCTACATCATTCTGGGAGTGCTGTATGAGAGCTTCGTGCACCCGCTGACAATCATTTCCACCTTGCCTTCGGCCGGTTTGGGCGCGTTGATCATGCTGTGGTTGATGGGCCAGGACTTTTCGATCATGGCCCTGATCGGCCTGGTGCTGCTGATTGGCATCGTCAAGAAAAATGGCATTCTGATGATCGACTTCGCCCTGGAGGCCCAGCGCGTGCGCGGATTGCCGCCGGAAGAAGCGATCTACGAAGCCTGCGTGACGCGGTTCCGCCCGATCATCATGACCACCCTCGCCGCCCTGCTCGGCGCAGTGCCGCTGATGCTCGGCAGCGGCCCAGGTGCGGAAATGCGCCAGCCGCTGGGGATTGCCGTGGTCGGCGGCCTGCTGGTGAGCCAGGCGCTGACGCTGTTCACCACGCCGGTCATATACTTGTACCTTGAGCGATTTTTCCACCGACCCAAACCAGCTACCGAGCTGGCGACCACACATTGAGGCCAAGGCACCGCCCTGGAGCAAAAGGCTCATGCGCGTACTGATTGTTGAAGATGAAGAAAAAACCGCCGACTACCTGCACCGTGGCCTGACGGAACAAGGCTACACCGTCGACGTGGCCCGCGAAGGCGTCGAGGGTCTGCACCTGGCGCTGGAGAACGATTACGCAGTGATCGTGCTCGATGTGATGCTGCCCGGCCTCGACGGCTTTGGCGTGCTGCGTGCCTTGCGTGCACGCAAGCAGACACCGGTGATCATGCTCACCGCCCGTGAGCGCGTGGAAGACCGCATTCGCGGGCTGCGCGAAGGCGCCGACGATTACCTGGGCAAGCCGTTTTCATTCCTCGAACTGGTGGCGCGCCTGCAAGCCCTGACCCGGCGCAGCGGCGGCCATGAGCCGGTGCAGGTCACCGTCGCCGACCTGTGGATCGACCTGATCAGCCGCAAGGCCAGCCGCAATGGCGTGCGTCTGGACCTGACGGCCAAGGAGTTCTCGCTGCTCAGCGTATTGGCCCGGCGCCAGGGTGAAATCCTGTCCAAGACGGCGATTGCGGAGATGGTCTGGGACATCAATTTCGACAGCGACGCCAATGTGGTCGAGGTCGCGATCAAGCGCCTGCGCGCCAAGCTGGATGGGCCGTTCGACCACAAACTGCTGCACACCATTCGCGGCATGGGTTACGTGCTGGAGAACCGCAGTGTCGTCTAACTCCATCGCCCTGCGCCTGAGCGGCATGTTCACCTTGGTGGCGCTGCTGATCTTCGTGTTGATCGGCGGCGCGTTGTACCAGCAGGTCGACCGCAGCCTCGGATTGTTGCCGGGGGCAGAGCTGGATGCGCGCTACAGCGTGCTGGAATCTTCGGTCAACCGCTTTGGTACGCCGGACCATTGGCTGAAGATCAGGGCCAAACTCAAACTCTTGAGTGAGGAAGACAAGCGCATCCGCTTCTGGGTGGTCAGCAGTGATCCGAGCTACGAGTACGGTGAGCCGGATGCGCAGATCCGCGCCTTCGCCGAGGGCCCCAGCGGCAAGCGCGATTTGCACCTGCCCGGCCATGCTCATCCGTTCAAGGTGCTGGTGAGCCAGTTTCCCGCCAAGGACCAACGCCCGCCGTTGCGCTTCATGATTGCCATCGACACCGAGAATTTCCGCGCCACCCAGCATCACTTGCTGGTAGCACTGATCAGCCTGGCGCTGGTTGGCGTGGTACTGGCCGCGCTGTTGGGGTTCTGGGTGGCGCGCATTGGTCTCAAGCCCCTGGGCAAACTCTCGGATGAAGCGCGCAAACTGGCGCCGCCAAAACTCTCCGGACGCCTGCAACTGTCGCCATTGCCGCCGGAACTCAAGCAGTTCGTCAATTCGTTCAACTCCACCCTCGACCGCGTTGAGCAGGCCTACTCGCGCCTGGAGTCCTTCAATGCCGATGTGGCCCATGAACTGCGTTCGCCGCTGACCAACCTGATTGGGCAGACCCAAGTGGCGCTGACCCGAGGGCGTTCGGCCGAGCATTATCTGGAAGTGCTGGAGTCGAACCTGGAGGAGCTGGAACGCTTGCGTTCGATCATCAACGACATGCTCTTCCTCGCCAGCGCCGACCAGGGCAGCAAGGCCACCAAGCTGATCGAAAGCTCCCTGGCCGATGAAGTGGCCACCACCCTCGACTACCTGGATTTCATTCTCGAAGACGCCCAGGTGCGGGTTCAGGTGCACGGTGACGCGCGGGTACAGATCGAAAAAGCCCACCTGCGCCGGGCGCTGATCAACCTGTTGAGCAACGCGGTGCAGCACACGGCGCCGGGGCGGGTCATTGAGGTGAATATCGGCGTGCAGGAGCAGTTTGTGGCGATTGGGGTGACCAACCCGGGTGATGAGATCGCCAGCGAGCACTTGCCGCGGTTGTTCGAACGGTTCTACCGGGTGGATGCGTCGCGCAGTAACAGCGGGGCGAATCATGGGTTGGGATTGGCGATTGTTAAGGCGATTGCGCTGATGCACGGGGGGGATGTGTTTGTGCGTAGTGAGGGGGGTGGGAATACGTTTGGGATTACGCTGCCCGTTTAGGCTGAGGTTGTGTACATATCCGTTGTTTGGGTAACGGCGGGTATTGGTTCCGCCC